>NZ_JBUYWT010000250.1:0-202 GCF_055264925.1 Bradyrhizobium sp. KZN70725 | reverse complement strand
CTAGGTGGTGTGGACTCTAAGGATTCCCTTTTAGGCGCAAATCAGATTCAAGGCTGCTTTTGGGGAGGCCGCCTTGGGTGTGATGGACCGTTTGGTATTGAGCGACGCGACATGGGAGCGGATGGCGCCGTTGATCATCGGCCGGCCTGACCAGAAGGGTTCGACCGGACGGGACAACCGGATGTTTGTGGAGGGCGTACTT
>NZ_JBUYWT010000249.1:0-203 GCF_055264925.1 Bradyrhizobium sp. KZN70725 | reverse complement strand
GCCGCGTCGCTCAATACCAAACGGTCCATCACACCCAAAGCGGCCTCCCCAAAAGCAGCCTTGAATCTGATTTGCTCCTAAAAGGGAATCCTTAGAGTCCACACCACCTAGTGCATCTACACGTTTGTCGGGCCATTTGCGAGGATTTGGAAGCGGGCCATTCCGGTGTGGAAGGTGATTGGTCCAGGTGGACGGTGGGAGGC
>NZ_JBUYWT010000248.1:0-211 GCF_055264925.1 Bradyrhizobium sp. KZN70725 | reverse complement strand
GCTCAGCTCGCCGCAGAAGTATTGGTAATAGGGGTTCTCGATCCAGCGAGCGCACAGCACCTCATCTGACAGGTTGTGCATGTGCTTCAAAATGAACAGCCCGGCGACTAGCCGCGTCGGCAAGCCCGGCTGTCCCGACCCTGCTTGGCACACCGAACTGAAGCGCTCATTCAGGATGTTCCAGTCGATCAGCGCTGCCAACCGCACCAGC
>NZ_JBUYWT010000247.1:0-215 GCF_055264925.1 Bradyrhizobium sp. KZN70725 | reverse complement strand
AGCGCCCACAACTCCGCAGCTTCGTTCAATCCGGCTTCTATGAGGTCGCACGCGCCACCGCGCGCGCGGCTGGCCTTTGCCCCGCGACCTCACAGAACCCTCAAGATTCCCAGCGGGAGCGATTTCTGATTCAAACTCCGTGCTGGAGAACGGGGGCCAGCATGGATGACGCGACCCTATTCAGAAGACCTTCGTGAACGGGCTCTGGCGCGAGC
>NZ_JBUYWT010000246.1:0-215 GCF_055264925.1 Bradyrhizobium sp. KZN70725 | reverse complement strand
GCTCAGCTCGCCGCAGAAGTATTGGTAATAGGGGTTCTCGATCCAGCGAGCGCACAGCACCTCATCTGACAGGTTGTGCATGTGCTTCAAAATGAACAGCCCGGCGACTAGTAGCTCGTCACAGTGATTTTGACTCTTTGGGTATGCCTGGATAGGCGCGCCCCAGTTTGGTGCGAGCTTTGTCCGTTGTGAACATCCAATTGATACGGGCGCGA
>NZ_JBUYWT010000245.1:0-216 GCF_055264925.1 Bradyrhizobium sp. KZN70725 | reverse complement strand
GCAGGATGCCGCGATAACCATTGAGATGGCGGACCGCGCATTCGCCGGAGCGGCTGTCTTCGAAGCGATAAGCCACCATCGGGGGACCGCTGCGGCCAAAGGTTCGGTCATCCCGGGCATAGGCCCATAAGTAGGCCGTCTTTGTCGATCCGAAGCCCGGAGCGAGCGTCGGCAAAGTGGTTTCGTCGGCAAAGACCCGTTCGGCCTTCTTGACCT
>NZ_JBUYWT010000244.1:0-216 GCF_055264925.1 Bradyrhizobium sp. KZN70725 | reverse complement strand
CGTCGAGCCGATATCCCCAGAAGCATCGAAATCCTCGTGCCGCCAGAGAACTTGCCGATCCTAAGCTGGCTCGGTATCAAACCGTCAAAATCACTGTGACGAGCCACTAGCCGCGTCGGCAAGCCCGGCTGTCCCGACCCTGCTTGGCACACCGAACTGAAGCGCTCATTCAGGATGTTCCAGTCGATCAGCGCTGCCAACCGCACCAGCGGATGA
>NZ_JBUYWT010000243.1:0-217 GCF_055264925.1 Bradyrhizobium sp. KZN70725 | reverse complement strand
GCAGTTCCGACGTGTCGCAACCCGCTTCGAAAAAACGGCCCGGAATTACCGGGCCGTCGTCACTCTCGCTGCCATTGTTCTATGGATGCGCTAGTGTCCACACCACCTAGTCTTACTGTGTCATAAGTGGATCGGCGGGTCGCGCCCTTTGATGAGCCGGATGCAGCAAGGACACCTTTGCATGCGGCCGAGGAGCGCGACGCTCAAGCGGCGTCGC
>NZ_JBUYWT010000242.1:0-218 GCF_055264925.1 Bradyrhizobium sp. KZN70725 | reverse complement strand
CGGATTCGATAAGGACACTAGCAAACTGATGATTCTAGTGTGCTTTATGAATGCGAAGTTCGTGAAAGTGGCTGCCGCGAAATCGCACGAACTTCGCATTCAGCACACTAGGTGGTGTGGACTCTAAGGATTCCCTTTTAGGCGCAAATCAGATTCAAGGCTGCTTTTGGGGAGGCCGCCTTGGGTGTGATGGACCGTTTGGTATTGAGCGACGCGAC
>NZ_JBUYWT010000241.1:0-218 GCF_055264925.1 Bradyrhizobium sp. KZN70725 | reverse complement strand
AGCCGCATCGCTCAACACCAGACGATCCATCACACCCAAGACTGCCTCCCAAAAGCAGCCTTGAATCTGATTTGCTCCTAAAAGGAAATCCTTAGAGTCCACACCGCCTAGAGCCTGTCTTCAGTTGAGGGATTCCCAAATCAGGGGATAAGTGATTCATGGGTGGTCGGCTTTTGGAGGGGCCGGCCGATGCGACGCTATGCATTGCGCGACGACCA
>NZ_JBUYWT010000240.1:0-219 GCF_055264925.1 Bradyrhizobium sp. KZN70725 | reverse complement strand
GCGATGACGGTGCCGGTAGGCGGCGCTTGCATCGCGTAGCGGACGATTTCACCTTGATAGACTCGTCGGCAACGTCGCCCTCGATGCCGAAGCTGCCGTCCCGGGCAGCCGAGCATGATGCAGCCGCCCGTCGGCTGAATAAGGCGGGCGATCAGGCCCAACAGCGTAGACTTGCCGGAACCGCTGGGCCCCAATATGAAAGAAACTCGCCTTCGGCTA
>NZ_JBUYWT010000239.1:0-220 GCF_055264925.1 Bradyrhizobium sp. KZN70725 | reverse complement strand
AATGGATCGGCGCGGCCGGCAGGCCCATCTCTCGATGCGCTTCGGAACCGTCGTGCTCAAGCGGCCGCAGAGGCCCGGCGTCACCGACTTGGCGGAGGGCATCAAACTCAGCTTCGTAGAAGTGGTCGAGTTGCATCCGCCGAGAGGTGCGGAGCCCATTCGCTGGCTGCTCCTGACCACTCATCCGGTCGCCACCGTTAAAGACGCCTGGCAGATCGTC
>NZ_JBUYWT010000238.1:0-220 GCF_055264925.1 Bradyrhizobium sp. KZN70725 | reverse complement strand
GACCCGCTTCCAGTCCATCCCATCCACCAGTGCCATCAACTGCGCAGCATTCAGCTGCACCCGATGATGCCCGATCCGCGGCCAGCAGAACCTCGCCTTCTCAAGCCGTTTTAAATAGAGGCACACGCCGGAGCCATCCCACCATACGATCTTTATTCGGTCGGCTCTTTTGGCGCGGAACACATAAAGCGCACCGTCGAACGGATCTGAGCCGGCATCG
>NZ_JBUYWT010000237.1:0-222 GCF_055264925.1 Bradyrhizobium sp. KZN70725 | reverse complement strand
CAGTGTTCGGACGTTTCAACGCTGGGCGGAGCGCTATGAGGCGGAGGGCGACGACGGGCTTGTCGACCGCCGGCTGGGGCGTCGTTCGCCACGGCGGGCGCCGGAGGAGGAGCTGGAACGGATGCTTGCGCTGTACCGGGACAAGTACGCGGACTTCACGGTGAAGCACTTCCACGAGCAGATGCAAAAGCGGCACGACTATGTGCTGGGCTATACGGTGAC
>NZ_JBUYWT010000236.1:0-222 GCF_055264925.1 Bradyrhizobium sp. KZN70725 | reverse complement strand
CGCCGATGGGGACGGTCCTCCGGTCGGGCTACGCCCTCCCTTCGGTCCGCCCCCATCGGCGCAGTCTCACCTTGATTGTCGCTGAAGTCTCACCCTGATCGCCGCCGCGCAATGACCGAACCTTTGGCCGCAGCGGTCCCCCGATGGTGGCTTATCGCTTCGAAGACAGCCGCTCCGGCGAATGCGCGGTCCGCCATCTCAATGGTTATCGCGGCATCCTGC
>NZ_JBUYWT010000235.1:0-223 GCF_055264925.1 Bradyrhizobium sp. KZN70725 | reverse complement strand
AATGGATCGGCGCGGCCGGCAGGCCCATCTCTCGATGCGCTTCGGAACCGTCGTGCTCAAGCGGCCGCAGAGGCCCGGCGTCACCGACTTGGCGGAGGGCATCAAACTCAGTTTCGTAGAAGTGGTCGAGTTGCATCCGCCGAGAGGTGCGGAGCCCATTCGCTGGCTGCTCCTGACTACTCATCCGGT
Source organism: Bradyrhizobium sp. KZN70725 (assembly GCF_055264925.1). Lineage (NCBI taxonomy): Bacteria > Pseudomonadati > Pseudomonadota > Alphaproteobacteria > Hyphomicrobiales > Nitrobacteraceae > Bradyrhizobium > Bradyrhizobium sp. KZN70725. The sequence continues at coordinate 34 of NZ_JBUYWT010000235.1, read as the reverse complement.
CGCCACCGTTAAAGACGCCTGGCAGATCGTCTCC
>NZ_JBUYWT010000234.1:0-223 GCF_055264925.1 Bradyrhizobium sp. KZN70725 | reverse complement strand
GTCACCGTATAGCCCAGCACATAGTCGTGCCGCTTTTGCATCTGCTCGTGGAAGTGCTTCACCGTGAAGTCCGCGTACTTGTCCCGGTACAGCGCAAGCATCCGTTCCAGCGCCTCCTCCGGCGCCCGCCGTGGCGAACGACGCCCCAGCCGGCGGTCGACAAGCCCGTCGTCGCCCTCCGCCTCATAGCGCTCCGCCCAGCGTTGAAACGTCCGAACACTGA
>NZ_JBUYWT010000233.1:0-228 GCF_055264925.1 Bradyrhizobium sp. KZN70725 | reverse complement strand
AGCATCTGCTGCGGCGTGTACGGCAGATCAACGAAAGACTGAAGACCGCGGAAGGTGTCTGGCGACTGAGCTGGCGCGTCCGATGGTCCGGTGAAGAGCGGCGGTTTGGCGACAGCTCCACCCACCGGCGCTGACTGCGCATCGTCAAGCATCTGCTGCGGCGTGTACGGCAGATCAACGAAAGACTGAAGACCGCGGAAGGTGTCTGGCGACTGAGCTGGCGCGTCC
>NZ_JBUYWT010000232.1:0-233 GCF_055264925.1 Bradyrhizobium sp. KZN70725 | reverse complement strand
CCCTGCAACATGCAGCTCGTAGAACTTGCGTCTGCAGTGTGACCAGCAGCCAGCCAATGTGATGCCATCATTGCCGCGATCGGATCGCGCGAGCTTGTTATAGGCGGCATAGCCATCCACTTGCAGGATGCCGCGATAACCATTGAGATGGCGGACCGCGCATTCGCCGGAGCGGCTGTCTTCGAAGCGATAAGCCACCATCGGGGGACCGCTGCGGCCAAAGGTTCGGTCAT
>NZ_JBUYWT010000231.1:0-240 GCF_055264925.1 Bradyrhizobium sp. KZN70725 | reverse complement strand
GCGCGAGCGGCCGATCGCCTGATCTTCAGACCCCCTTTTTTGGCGCCGGCGGCGTGCTGATGCGCCCGAACGATGGTGGAATCGACGATCAGATATTCGAAGTCCGGATCATCGGACATCGCCTCGAATATCCGCCACCAAACACCCTTGATGCTCCATCGGCTGAAGCGCCGGAACACGCTGTTCCAATCGCCGAAGACCTCCGGGAGATCGCGCCAGGGAGACCCCGTACGCACGATC
>NZ_JBUYWT010000230.1:0-246 GCF_055264925.1 Bradyrhizobium sp. KZN70725 | reverse complement strand
CCAGCTGATGGCGCAATGGATGGGCAAGCTCGGCTTCGAGCTCGAGATCGTGGCCGACTACATCTTCAGCGAGGTCAAGAAGGCCGAACGGGTCTTTGCCGACGAAACCACCTTGCCGACGCTCGCTCCGGGCTCCGGATCGACAAAGACGGCCTACTTATGGGCCTATGCCCGGGATGACCGAACCTTTGGCCGCAGCGGTCCCCCGATGGTGGCTTATCGCTTCGAAGACAGCCGCTCCGGCGA
>NZ_JBUYWT010000229.1:0-262 GCF_055264925.1 Bradyrhizobium sp. KZN70725 | reverse complement strand
CTTTTACCCAACAATCTCCGGCGGCTTGACCGCCGCGGTCCGGACCCGCTTCCAGTCCATCCCATCGACGAGGGCCATCAACTGCGCAGCATTCAGCTGCACCCGATGATGCCCGATCCGCGGCCAGCAGAACCTCGACTTCTCAAGCCGCTTTAAATAGAGGCACACGCCGGAGCCATCCCACCATACGATCTTTATTCGGTCGGCTCTTTTGGCGCGGAACACATAAAGCGCACCGTCGAACGGATCTGAGCCGGCATCG
>NZ_JBUYWT010000228.1:0-277 GCF_055264925.1 Bradyrhizobium sp. KZN70725 | reverse complement strand
ATCGTCGCCTCGCATACGCGGGGCGGAAAAAAAAGAATCAACGGGCCTCCGCCTCAGCCAACCATGCCAGCCGTACGTCACGCCATCGTCGATCTCATCCTTCGGCCGCCGCCTCAGCAGTGCCCATATTGCCGAAAGCAAATCCGTGAAAAACAGCGGCGAAAACACAATCTGTTCGCGGTAGGGACCCCCATCACTGGGCGCCCCCCGCGCAGATCCCGGCGAGCCCAATTAAGGCACCGGGCTCCTACCTCGGGTGTTTGACGGCGAAGCGCAG
>NZ_JBUYWT010000227.1:0-284 GCF_055264925.1 Bradyrhizobium sp. KZN70725 | reverse complement strand
TGAACCGCACCGGACATCCCAAGCCTCGAACGGCCAGATGTATCTTGGTGCTCAGGCCCCCGCGCGAGCGGCCGATCGCCTGATCTTCAGACCCCCTTTTTTGGCGCCGGCAGCGTGCTGATGCGCCCGAACGATGGTGGAATCGACGATCAGATATTCGAAGTCCGGATCATCGGACATCGCCTCGAAGATCCGCCACCAAACACCCTTGATGCTCCATCGGCTGAAGCGCCGGAACACGCTGTTCCAATCGCCGAAGACCTCCGGGAGATCGCGCCAGGGAG
>NZ_JBUYWT010000226.1:0-292 GCF_055264925.1 Bradyrhizobium sp. KZN70725 | reverse complement strand
GATGCGCAAACCCTGGCTCTTCAGCGAGCGAAAGAGTTGCTCAATGATCCAGCGCTGGCGGTACCAGGAGACGATCTGCCAGGCGTCTTTAACGGTGGCGACCGGATGAGTGGTCAGGAGCAGCCAGCGAATGGGCTCCGCACCTCTCGGCGGATGCAACTCGACCACTTCTACGAAGCTCAGTTTGATGCCCTCCGCCAAGTCGGTGACGCCGGGCCTCTGCGGCCGCTTGAGCACGACGGTTCCGAAGCGCATCGAGAGATGGGCCTGCCGGCCGCGCCGATCCATTCGC
>NZ_JBUYWT010000225.1:0-308 GCF_055264925.1 Bradyrhizobium sp. KZN70725 | reverse complement strand
AAGTACGCCCTCCACAAACATCCGGTTGTCCCGTCCGGTCGAACCCTTCTGGTCAGGCCGGCCGATGATCAACGGCGCCATCCGCTCCCATGTCGCGTCGCTCAATACCAAGCGGTCCATCACACCCAAGGCGGCCTCCCCAAAAGCAGCCTTGAATCTGATTTGCGCCTAAAAGGGAATCCTAGAGTCCACACCACCTAGTGCATCTACACGTTTGTCGGGCCATTTGCGAGGATTTGGAAGCGGGCCATTCCGGTGTGGAAGGTGATTGGTCCAGGTGGACGGTGGGAGGCGTAGCCGGTCCATCC
>NZ_JBUYWT010000224.1:0-346 GCF_055264925.1 Bradyrhizobium sp. KZN70725 | reverse complement strand
CGCCGCGTCGCTCAATACCAAACGGTCCATCACACCCAAGGCGGCCTCCCCAAAAGCAGCCTTGAATCTGATTTGCTCCTAAAAGGGAATCCTTAGAGTCCACACCACCTAGTCGGTGCGCCGAATATTCGAGCTCGTCCGCCACGTCCGTCGTTCCAACCCTGTTTCTAGACAAAAACAGCTGCAGGGTCCTGACGTTCCAATAGAGGGAATTGGGCAGTCAGCTTAGCCAGAGAGTAAGCGGCAAGGAGACCCCGTCTGGCGGAGGAGGTGAACGATCGGCTATCGGCTGCTAAGTTTGTGAGCCGATGTGAGCTTCTATGTCTGCGCCTAGTTCTGGAACTAG
>NZ_JBUYWT010000223.1:0-427 GCF_055264925.1 Bradyrhizobium sp. KZN70725 | reverse complement strand
ATGGCGAGGTCTTCGAACAAGCGCGGCATACGCAAATAAAGGACGGAATGATCGAGCCTGGCCGCCTGGCGTCCGAAGGCACATGCCAACCAGGTTTTGCCAGTCCCGGTCGAGCACGCGACATAGTACCCAAGAACATCCGTTCGAAGTTGTCATTCAATATCGACATCATCCACGCGCTGGTGAGCGCGTCATTGCTTTGAGGCGCGTCATTCACGGGGCTCGCCATCACTTCGTGATCGAACAGCCCGACGGCTCTCGCACCTTGCTGCCGGCATGGATGACAGAGAATTCCGCCGCGGCACTGCCGACGGTCGAAGTCCCTCGGCTTCCCCTGGATTCGTTGCGCGCACTTCGCGGCCTCGTTGATGCACAGCGCGTATCGTCGTCACCATCATCTGGAACGAGTCGGACGGTTGGAGGTGAT
>NZ_JBUYWT010000222.1:0-431 GCF_055264925.1 Bradyrhizobium sp. KZN70725 | reverse complement strand
TGGCGGCGCGGCCATCGGAACTTGTCCTCGGTCAGCCGCTTCAGGACCAGCACAAAGCCGGACCGGTCGAAGAACAGCAACTTCATCCGGTCGCAACGGCGATTGCAGAACGCAAAAACCGCCGGCGTGAATGGATCGAGCGCCATCGTCTCCTGGACCAGGACCGCAAGGCTGTTGATGCCAGCCCGGAAGTCGATCGGCTCACGGTGCAGATAGACCTGCAGGTCACCGCCCAGTCTGAACATGGCCCAGTGCTCCGATGATCGCCGTCAATGCATCCACATCGCCGCATTCCAGCGCGAGCTTCACGCCGTTCGGCAGCGACACGCTCACTTTGGCCGGAGAACAAAAAGCTGGAGTCCCTTTGGGTTCCGAACCACGCACTTCATCGCAAGTCGCCGGCAAATCCACCGTCGCCACGCTGTCTTGCC
>NZ_JBUYWT010000221.1:0-439 GCF_055264925.1 Bradyrhizobium sp. KZN70725 | reverse complement strand
CGGGGGCATCTCGGCCGTCGACAAGCTTGTTTTGGCCACGGTCAACGCACCATTCAAGCGGGATATCAGCGCGGCAACGCTCCAGCACTGCATTGCGCGGGCGGAGCTTGGCGAGTGGCCAGTCCACGTCGCGACATTCTTCACCGACGTTTCGCTGCACTTGATTTTGAGTTTTGCTGCCGGTCACGGTATCTCCAAGTCTAGGCTTGCTGAAGCGTACGTGGTCATGAAGACCAAAACAGGCGAGCAAAACTTGGATTTGGAGAGTGATCTTGTCTCACTGGCGATTGTTGCTCGATAGAGCAATTACCGGTTTAGAGCGCTTTCGATCCAACGGACAGCCTGTTCCTGATTGGGTGCTTGGAGGCGGTACCGCTCTGATGATTCATAGCGCGCACCGCCTCAGCAAAGACGTCGATGCTTTCATCGACGATCCGCA
>NZ_JBUYWT010000220.1:0-446 GCF_055264925.1 Bradyrhizobium sp. KZN70725 | reverse complement strand
TATGTGCTGGGCTATACGGTGACGAAGCTGGCGCTGCACGCGGCGGGGCTGGTGCGGAAGGCTCCGAAGCGTTCGGCGCACCGCAAGAAGCGGCCGCGGCGGCCGCTTCGGGGCATGCTGCTGCACCAGGACGGATCGCGCCACGTTTGGATCGAAGGCCTGCCCGCGAGGGACCTGATCGTCACGATGGACGATGCGACCAGCGAGATCTACTCGATGGTGCTGGTCGAGGAAGAAGGAACGGCCTCGACCTTCCAGGCCTTGCGCGAAGTGATTGGCGAGCATGGCCTGTTCTGCGCGCTCTACACCGACCGCGGCAGCCATTATTTCCTGACCCCAAAAGCTGGCGAGAAGATCTCGAAGACGCAACAAACCCAGGTGGGACGGGCTTTGTCGCATCTTGGGATCGAGCATATCGCAGCCTATTCGCCGCAGGCGCGCGGGCG
>NZ_JBUYWT010000219.1:0-454 GCF_055264925.1 Bradyrhizobium sp. KZN70725 | reverse complement strand
CAAAGCGCACGTTGGCTGCCATCGCGCGGTCAATCTCGGCTAGAGCAATCTCGGGCTTGGACCGTGCCGTTCGATGTTCGACTGGCACGCGAGCGCGCTTCAAACGAGATATGTCGCTTGTCCAACTGTCAGGCAGAAAGAGACGTAACGCGACCATCACGGGCACTTCGCCGCGAGCAAGCGTCAAAGACACCAGCGTTTGGCAATTTGCCGTTTTACCGAGAGCCGACGCGTATTGAGCCGCAACACCGACCGAGCGCTCACCCTTCTTGGGAAGTGAGGTGTCATCAATAACCAGCACCGCATCCCTGCCGCCGACAAGTCGGTCCGCCTGGTTGAGCAGCTCTGTTTCCAGCGGCGTCGCGTCCCAGACACCGTCCGCAATGAAATGGTGCAACTGGTCGTAGTTGCCCGAGGCAAGGCGCTCCGCCATCGGCTGAACGCTCTTGCGATC
>NZ_JBUYWT010000218.1:0-458 GCF_055264925.1 Bradyrhizobium sp. KZN70725 | reverse complement strand
GCCGGCGCCAAAAAAGGGGGTCTGAAGATCAGGCGATCGGCCGCTCGCGCGGGGGCCTGAGCACCAAGATACATCTGGCCGTTCGAGGCTTGGGATGTCCGGTGCGGTTCACGCTGACCGCGGGTCAGAAGGGCGATGCACCGCAAGCCGCCGCATTGATCGAAGGCTTGTCCGCCGAGGTCGTCATGGCCGACGCCGCCTATGACGCCGATCACTTGCGCCAAGCCATCGCCGCCAAAGGCGCGCTCGCCGTCATTCCCAACAACCCGTCACGCGCGCTCAAATACCCACTCGACAAGCATCTCTACGCCCAGCGTCATCTCGTCGAATGCTGCTTCTCAAAGCTCAAGCAGTTCCGACGTGTCGCAACCCGCTTCGAAAAAACGGCCCGGAATTACCGGGCCGTCGTCACTCTCGCTGCCATTGTTCTATGGATGCGCTAGTGTCCACACCACCTA
>NZ_JBUYWT010000217.1:0-466 GCF_055264925.1 Bradyrhizobium sp. KZN70725 | reverse complement strand
GACGGCGGAATTCAAGGCGGGTCTGCGCACGAACTCGGTGCCTCGGGTCGCCACCGATCTGATGATCAAGTTGTCTAAAGCGGTGACCGATCAGGAGCTCAGAGAGGCTGGGGCCTACTTTGCATCGATCAAGCCGAGAGCGAACATTGCGGTCGTAGAGACCGACGCCGTGCCGAAAACGCATGTCAGAGACTTGTTCTTGGCTTCGGTGGATGGCACCGAGAAAGAGCCCATCGGTCAGCGCATCATAGAGATCCCAGAAAACGTCGAACACTTTGTCAGCCGGGACTCGCTCGCTCGTTTCATCGCCTACGTCCCGGTCGGCAGCGTTCAGAAAGGGCGGGCTCTGGCAACCAACAGCGATCTGCGCGTCCAGTGCGCGGCCTGTCACGGCGCTGACCTCAAAGGGACCGTTGCCGCGCCTGGGATTGCGGCGCGTTCGCCGACTTACATGTTCCGGCAACTC
>NZ_JBUYWT010000216.1:0-466 GCF_055264925.1 Bradyrhizobium sp. KZN70725 | reverse complement strand
GACGGCGGAATTCAAGGCGGGTCTGCGCACGAACTCGGTGCCTCGGGTCGCCACCGATCTGATGATCAAGTTGTCTAAAGCGGTGACCGATCAGGAGCTCAGAGAGGCTGGAGCCTACTTTGCATCGATCAAGCCGAGATCGAACATTGCGGTCGTAGAGACCGACGCCGTGCCGAAAACGCATGTCAGAGACTTGTTCTTGGCTTCGGTGAATGGCACCGAGAAAGAGCCCATCGGTCAGCGCATCATAGAGATCCCAGAAAACGTCGAACACTTTGTCAGCCGGGACTCGCGCGCTCGTTTCATCGCCTACGTCCCGGTCGGCAGCGTTCAGAAAGGGCGGGCTCTGGCAACTAACAGCGATCTGCGCGTCCAGTGCGCGGCCTGTCACGGCGCTGACCTCAAAGGGACCGTTGCCGCGCCTGGGATTGCGGCGCGTTCGCCGACTTACATGTTCCGGCAACTC
>NZ_JBUYWT010000215.1:0-480 GCF_055264925.1 Bradyrhizobium sp. KZN70725 | reverse complement strand
CTAGTGCATCTACACGTTTGTCGGGCCATTTGCGAGGATTTGGAAGCGGGCCATTCCGGTGTGGAAGGTGATTGGTCCAGGTGGACGGTGGGAGGCGTAGCCGGTCCATCCGCCGAGTTTTGCGATGATCCATGCCGCCCAAGCAAGAGTGTTGGGGCGATGGTGGTTTTTCTGAAGCTCGGTGCGACCTTTCATGGTTTTGTTGATGGCCCTGAGCGTCTCGATCTCTTCTGCGGTGAAGACAAATTCAGCCGGCAATTCTTCGCCACTGTTGCGGGCCTGAACGAGTTGAATGACGATACATGCCGCTCTGGTGGCGACCGCCACGAGCTTGATCAGGCCTTCGGCGCTCTCGATCTGACTATCCTCGATGCGCAAACCCTGGCTCTTCAGCGAGCGAAAGAGTTGCTCAATGATCCAGCGCTGGCGGTACCAGGAGACGATCTGCCAGGCGTCTTTAACGGTGGCGACCGGATGAGT
>NZ_JBUYWT010000214.1:0-485 GCF_055264925.1 Bradyrhizobium sp. KZN70725 | reverse complement strand
CCGCCATTGCGCACCGATCCCGGCACCATCGCGCCCTTCATGTTAGCGTTCCCGTTGATGGTCCGTTGATTGTTCTCGTAATCCTGCCAGGAGATGTAGCCGTCGTGATGACCACGAATCAGAACTTCCCAGTCTTTCTGCGTTCGCCGTACATTACGGGTGACCAGCTTGCGGCCGGCTTCGATTCGAACCTGCGAGCCGGTCCGACCAAATACGTAGGCGCCAGCATAGATCGGATTGGTCAGCAGCCGGTGAATCGTATTGTAGCGTGGCAGCCGCCACTCCACCATTCGGCCGCGTGGACCATACACGACAATCGGCATCTTGATGCCGTTGTCGCATAACCAAATCGCGACCTGGCGCACGCTGCCAAACTCGGCAAACTTACGGAACGCCAAATGGAGCGCCTCGCGCACCCGCCTGTCCGGATCCAGCTCAAGCCTGTCGTCGCTGCTGCGCACGTAGCCGACGGCCACACTCGTGTG
>NZ_JBUYWT010000213.1:0-486 GCF_055264925.1 Bradyrhizobium sp. KZN70725 | reverse complement strand
CACACGAGTGTGGCCGTCGGCTACGTGCGCAGCAGCGACGACAGGCTTGAGCTGGATCCGGACAGGCGGGTGCGCGAGGCGCTCCATTTGGCGTTCCGTAAGTTTGCCGAGCTTGGCAGCGTGCGCCAGGTCGCGATTTGGTTATGCGATAACGGCATCAAGATTGCCGATTGTCGTGTATGGTCCACGCGGCCGAATGGTGGAGTGGCGGCTGCCACGCTACAATACGATTCACCGGCTGCTGACCAATCCGATCTATGCTGGCGCTTACGTATTTGGTCGGACCGGCTCGCAGGTTCGAATCGAAGCCGGCCGCAAGCTGGTCACCCGTAATGTACGGCGAACGCAGAAAGACTGGGAAGTTCTGATTCGTGATCATCACGACGGCTACATCTCCTGGCAGGATTACGAGAACAATCAACGGACCATCAACGGGAACGCTAACATGAAGGGCGCGATGGTGCCGGGATCGGTGCGCAATGGCGG
>NZ_JBUYWT010000212.1:0-494 GCF_055264925.1 Bradyrhizobium sp. KZN70725 | reverse complement strand
TTCGCATTGCCCGCGACAAACAGCCGCCCACTCTAACCGACGCAGAACGCGCAGAGATTCTTGGACTAGGGACAGACGTGGAGCGCCTGTGGAGCCATCCGGCAGCCTCGGTTGCGACACGAAAGCGGATATTGAGAGCGGTTCTCGAAGAGATCATCGTCACCGTCGAGCCACGAATATTGCACCTAAAATTGCACTGGAAGGGGGGCGACCACACTGCGCTCGAAGTTGTGAAGAACCGGGCCGGACAGCATCGGTGGAAGACCGATGCTTCAACTGAACAGCTGATCCGTGATCTGGCTCGTTTGCTGCCGGACGGGAGCATTGCGTCCGTTCTTAATCGGCTTGGCACACGCACGGCCAAAGGCAACACGTGGACCCAACAACGCGTTTGCGTCTTCCGCAACGACCACAACATCCCTGTCTACCGAGATGGCGAACGCGCCGAGCGTGGAGAGCTGATCCTGCACGAGGCTGCAAGCCGTTTGGGTCTC
>NZ_JBUYWT010000211.1:0-499 GCF_055264925.1 Bradyrhizobium sp. KZN70725 | reverse complement strand
CTCCGGAAGCTGGTCGGCATAGCATCCAATGCCGTGGTCCACGCCGATCTTCATGGCGCTGGGGGACAGCAGCTTCTCAAAGCTCGTCTGGCCGATGTGCCCCGTGGTGAAACCGTGATCGGCAACCAGTGCCGGTCCGTCTGCATAGGCCACCGCCAAATTGGCCGCCTCCAGTGCTTTGCGATCCAGGGCTCCGAAGTCGCCGCGCCCCGGCGGCGCCGTCCATTCACGCGAGCAGAATGCCTCCTCGCCGCCGATGTAAATCGGTAGCCCGGCTTTGAGCTTGCCGCTGTTTTGCTTCAGGAAGCCGGCGAGACCGCCAAAATGATCGTAGTGACCGTGGCTCAAGACAAGGGCGTTGAACTCGGCCGGATCGATGCCAACGAGATTGGCGTTGTTGACCAGCGCGTCCGGTGTGAAGCCAAAATCCATCAGGACATTTCGCGTCTCGGTGCCGCGCCGGGTCTCGACGTGCATCGACAGGCCGAACTCGCTGATC
>NZ_JBUYWT010000210.1:0-499 GCF_055264925.1 Bradyrhizobium sp. KZN70725 | reverse complement strand
GATCAGCGAGTTCGGCCTGTCGATGCACGTCGAGACCCGGCGCGGCACCGAGACGCGAAATGTCCTGATGGATTTTGGCTTCACACCGGACGCGCTGGTCAACAACGCCAACCTCGTTGGCATCGATCCGGCCGAGTTCAACGCCCTTGTCTTGAGCCACGGTCACTACGATCATTTTGGCGGTCTCGCCGGCTTCCTGAGGCAAAACAGCGGCAAGCTCAAAGCCGGGCTACCGATTTACATCGGCGGCGAGGAGGCATTCTGCTCGCGTGAATGGACGGCGCCGCCGGTGCGCGGCGACTTCGGAGCCCTGGATCGCAAAGCGCTGGAGGCGGCCAATTTGGCGGTGGCCTATGCAGACGGACCGGCACTGGTTGCCGATCACGGCTTCACCACGGGGCACATCGGCCAGACGAGCTTTGAGAAGCTGCTGTCCCCCAGCGCCATGAAGATCGGCGTGGACCACGGCATTGGATGCTATGCCGACCAGCTTCCGGAG
>NZ_JBUYWT010000209.1:0-505 GCF_055264925.1 Bradyrhizobium sp. KZN70725 | reverse complement strand
GCCGCCAGGCTGAAGCGCGTCGGGGCTGATCTGCTGTCCGTCAGGCGCAAACCTCGCCAATCGATGCGGTCCAAGGAACACGCTGACGGTGCCATCGGGATACTCATGGAGGCGCACCACAGCCTTGACGAAGTGAGGCCTGAGCCGGCTCTGCGGCAGCTGCAGCCGCCGACCGTTCCATGCAACGGTATTATCGTTGGCGACGGTTCGCTCCTCGATCACGCACAGCGCCTCGCGCCAGGCCTCATGCCGGTCGGCCACGAATGCCGAGCCTTCCTGTTCGGGCTTGATCGCAAACGCGGCGTTGTGCCCGGGGATGTAATGCGCCTTCAGCCACGCGTTGGCAGCCTCAACCGTCGTGATTCCGGCAAGCCGCAGCTCCTTCGGCAGCCGATCCTGCAAGGTGCCGAACACCCGCTCGGAACGCCCGCGCGCCTGCGGCGAATAGGCTGCGATATGCTCGATCCCAAGATGCGACAAAGCCCGTCCCACCTGGGTTTGTTGC
>NZ_JBUYWT010000208.1:0-507 GCF_055264925.1 Bradyrhizobium sp. KZN70725 | reverse complement strand
CTGGAAGAAGACCGCCCGCGACAGCGATCGCGAATACCTCTCGGTCAAGCTCGACGATCCGAGCTTCCCGGCCCCGATCTACGCCTCGCTGGTGAAGGTCGACGGCGACGACGGCTTCACCCTGATCTGGTCGCGCCGCAGTGGCGACTGAGCCCTCGAAATCATCGGCCCCGCCTCTCCGGAGGCGGGGCCTTTTGTGCTTCTTGCGCCGCTTTGGAAGGTAGCAGAAAGCGCAAGTGCCATGCTGCAAACCGGAGAACGATGAGAACAGGATGCCGCGGGCTCACCTGCTATAGGTCGTCGGCCGGGCGAGGAGCCCACCAACAGCGCTAGCGCACGGCCGAGGACTGCGGCGCGTCGCGCCGCTGAAAAATCAATTCGTGCGCGCAGCGCGCTCCTATAGCGCGACAATCAGGATGAGAGCGGCCCGTCAATCAAGATGAGACGAGGCGGCCGAGTCAGGAGATAATTGACGCTGGCCGTCGACTTGGCAAGCGTTGATTGACG
>NZ_JBUYWT010000207.1:0-516 GCF_055264925.1 Bradyrhizobium sp. KZN70725 | reverse complement strand
CGCCTATAACAAGCTCGCGCGATCCGATCGCGGCAATGATGGCATCACATTGGCTGGCTGCTGGTCACACTGCAGACGCAAGTTCTACGAGCTGCATGTTGCAGGGAGCTCGGAAGTGGCAACGGCGACGGTCGAGCGGATGGCAAGGCTCTGGCAGGTCGAGAAGACCGTGCGCGGTCAAAGCCCCGACGCTCGCGTTGCCGCGCGCCGGCAAGCCTCCGCGGCGATCGTCGCAGATCTCTTCGATCTCTGGCAGCAGACCTTGCGGCGGATCTCCGGCAAATCAAAACTGGCTGAGGCGATCCGCTATGCCGTCTCGCGGCGTGCCATCTTCGAACGCTTCCTGACCGATGGTCGCATCGAGCTCGACTCCAACGTCGTCGAACGCGCCATCAGGCCACTAACAATCACGAGAAAGAATAGCCTCTTCGCTGGCAGCGACGGCGGCGGACGAACCTGGGCGACCATCGCAACGCTGCTGCAGACGGCGAAAATGAACAACGTCGATCCGTTCGC
>NZ_JBUYWT010000206.1:0-519 GCF_055264925.1 Bradyrhizobium sp. KZN70725 | reverse complement strand
ATGGCGAGGTCTTCGAACAAGCGCGGCATACGCAAATAAAGGACGGAATGATCGAGCCTGGCCGCCTGGCGTCCGAAGGCACATGCCAACCAGGTTTTGCCAGTCCCGGTCAGGCCGGTGATGATGAAGTTCTCATGGGCTTTCAGCCAGGCGCCTTGCGCCAGCTGCAGGGTGTTGCGCCGGTCAAGGCCGCGGCGGGACGCGAAGTCGACGTCTTCGATACAGGCGTCGACGAAGCGCAGCTTGGCTGCGGCCAGCCGATTGGTCAGGCGCCGGTCGGCACGCATGGCGGCTTCGCGATCGAGCATCAGGCCGAGCCACTCATCCCGGCTGAGATCGGCGGCATTGTCCTGTTCGGCTAGTTGCCGGTAAGCGGCCGCCATTCCGGCAAGGCCGAGCGCCTGCATCTGCTCGAGGGTCGGGTGGGTCAGCATCGCGATGTTCCTTTCCTTCATTGATAATAGCCCCCACCACGGATGTTGGCGTGCGAGGGGGTGGCTTTGACGGGTGCGGCAGCAG
>NZ_JBUYWT010000205.1:0-521 GCF_055264925.1 Bradyrhizobium sp. KZN70725 | reverse complement strand
CTGCTGCCGCACCCGTCAAAGCCACCCCCTCGCACGCCAACATCCGTGGTGGGGGCTATTATCAATGAAGGAAAGGAACATCGCGATGCTGACCCACCCGACCCTCGAGCAAATGCAGGCGCTCGGCCTTGCCGGAATGGCGGCCGCCTACCGGCAATTGGCCGAACAGGACAATGCCGCCGATCTCAGCCGGGATGAGTGGCTCGGCCTGATGCTCGATCGTGAAGCCGCCATGCGTGCCGACCGGCGCCTGACCAATCGCCTCGCCGCAGCCAGGCTGTGCTTCGTCGACGCCTGTATCGAAGACGTCGACTTCGCGTCCCGCCGCGGCCTTGACCGGCGCAACACCCTGCAACTGGCGCAAGGCGCTTGGCTGAAAGCCCATGAGAACTTCATCATCACCGGCCTGGCCGGGCTGGTGGCATGATGCACATCTCGCTATGTCATTGATAATCGAAGCTTCGTTGCCGCGGATCTTGTGATACTGCGCGACCATTGGTCACCGCATGACGGACTTCCTG
>NZ_JBUYWT010000204.1:0-533 GCF_055264925.1 Bradyrhizobium sp. KZN70725 | reverse complement strand
GATGGGATGGACTGGAAGCGGGTCCGGACCGCGGCGGTCAAGCCGCCGGAGATTGTTGGGTAAAAGCACTGCGGCGAAGTGAATCAGCGGCCTGAAAGGGCAAGAGAACCGGGGCAAAATGTGCTCTGGTCGGGTCAATGACGCCGCCCGATCTCAGCCTCCCGAATGACGTAGAGACGCTGAAAGCCATGGTGCTTGCCATGGCCGAGAAAGCGGCCCGCGCCGATGCTCTGGAGAGCGAAGTCGCCGATCTCAAGGCCCGCAACGCCGATGCCGATGCGCGCATCGAGCGGCTGACGCAAATCCTGCAGGCCTTCGACCGCGCCCGGTTCGGCCGACGATCGGAGAAGCTCGGCTCGGCGAACGGCGACGATGAACAGCAGGCCTTCGTCTTCGAGGAGATCGAGACCGGCATCGCCGCGATCAAGGCCCAGGTCAGCAAGGGCCGTGCGCAGGCGGATGGCAAGCGTGCACCGCGTCGGCGCAAGGGCTTTGCGCCCCATCTGGAACGGATCGAAACCGTCATTGAGCCG
>NZ_JBUYWT010000203.1:0-536 GCF_055264925.1 Bradyrhizobium sp. KZN70725 | reverse complement strand
GTTTCGCTAACTGACGGACAGCAGTTTCGCTAAATCGCGGACAGCGTGGCGGCGCTGGCTTTTGGTTGCCTGGTTGTTGAAGTCAGTTGATATTCGTTTCGCTGTTTTCGACGTCGGTCAAGGGGCGCGCGGCTTTTTTCCTTCGCATGCTGTCGCCTTCGAGGGCGATACGGTGGGAGTTGTGGATGATCCGGTCGAGGATAGCATCTGCGATGGTTGGCTCGCCGATCATGTCGTGCCATTGGGCAACGGGCAGCTGAGCGGTAATCAAGGTCGATTTGCGCCTGTAGCGCTCTTCGAAGATTTCGAGGAGATCAAGGCGCTGCTGGTCATTGAGGGTGTGGGTGCCCCAATCGTCGAGGATGAGCAACTGGACCCGTCCAAGCTTATCGATGAGGCGCGGGAAGCGACCATCGAGACGGGCCATGGCGAGGTCTTCGAACAAGCGCGGCATACGCAAATAAAGGACGGAATGATCGAGCCTGGCCGCCTGGCGTCCGAAGGCACATGCCAACCAGGTTTTGCCAGTCCCGGTC
>NZ_JBUYWT010000202.1:0-538 GCF_055264925.1 Bradyrhizobium sp. KZN70725 | reverse complement strand
TTTAAATAGAGGCACACGCCGGAGCCATCCCACCATACGATCTTTATTCGGTCGGCTCTTTTGGCGCGGAACACATAAAGCGCACCGTCGAACGGATCTGAGCCGGCATCGCGCACCAGCGCAACAAGGCCATCGATACCCTTGCGGAAGTCGACTGGATGGCTCGCCAGGAACACCTTCACGCCGGAGGGGATCATGCCGAACGGACCGCCCGGATCACCCGCTGCAACTGCGCCTCGTCGACGTCCACGCCGGCGCGCACGATCACCTCGCCAATGGCAATCTCGATCACCGCGCCTGCCACAGGCGCCACCACACCCTCGCAACTCGAGTGCCGTGAGCGATAACGCCGCCGCTCGGCCCGAGCGTCACGGCGCCAGGCGAACAGCTGCGACGGGTGAATGCCGATCCGGCGGGCGATCGCCGAGACGCTCGCGCCAGGCTCCAGCGCCTCCATCACGACTTGGGCCTTAAACTCGTCCGACCAGCGTCGGCGAAGCTGCCGCGGCGCTCCCTCAAGACGGTCGGCGACCGCTTC
>NZ_JBUYWT010000201.1:0-546 GCF_055264925.1 Bradyrhizobium sp. KZN70725 | reverse complement strand
CCTAGCAGGCCGTTGAAGAACTCAGCCGCGTTCGCAAACGAAGGCTGAATCGTCGCCATTGTGGATGTAGAAGTGGCCAACGAGCCTGCCCGCAGTGCCGATCATGGCCCATCCGCGACCACAGGACGGATCATTCTCGTCGTGCCCCTCCCATGAGAACTCGGCGCAGGCCGATCCGTCGCGGGTGCCGTAGCGAGCATCCAGGAAGCCCTTGAGAGCCCCAAACGCTATTTCGCCATCGGACTTGCCACGGAAGGTGAGATGCGCCTCTCCGACAAGATCGAGGAAGTCGCTGTCCCAGTTGTCCATTTCGACGATGCGCCAGCGGCCGGCAAAGGCCGTGGCAAAGCCGGGCACCTTGGCCATCAACCGGTCTCCGCGATCAGCTTGGGCAGCCGCACCAGATTGTAGGCGGCCGCAGCGAAGGTAAAGGCCCATCCGACCCGATCACGGCCACGGAATCTGGTCTTCTCTTGCCCGGCGACCGTCTTGATCCAGCCGAATGCCTCCTCAATCCGCTTGCGGATGCGCTGGCTGACAGCATAA
>NZ_JBUYWT010000200.1:0-579 GCF_055264925.1 Bradyrhizobium sp. KZN70725 | reverse complement strand
ATGAGGGTTGCGGTGCTCAGGGTCGCCACGACAAGGGCTTGCTCAGCGCGGGCTTGCAGATCGTCGTCGTCCATTCCCGTCAACTCCATCTGGAGTACTCGCTCAAGCAGCAAAGATGAAGCGTGTACCCGTGTAGGAGCGCAGAAGCTTGTTCGGAATCTCGGCCTTGGCTATCTCATAGAACGGCTCGCCAGTGCAGTGCAGTGGAATGACGTAGTCGATGTCCATACCCTTGAGCGCTGCGATCGTGTCGCGCACATAGACTTCCTTATAGGGCGCGAGATGGAAGCCGCCGATCACCGCATGAACCTTGTTGACGCCCGAAGCCGCTTGAGCCTGTTTGATTGCGTTGATCACCCCGCGATGGCTGCAGGAGGTCAACACGATCAACCCGCGGCCTATTAGATTGAACGCGATGGCAATCTCATGCCGGAACTGGTCCGGGATGACCGCCTTCGTCCGTTCGTCCTCCGGAAGCTGGTCGGCATAGCATCCAATGCCGTGGTCCACGCCGATCTTCATGGCGCTGGGGGACAGCAGCTTCTCAAAGCTCGTCTGGCCGATGTGCCCCGTGGTGAA
>NZ_JBUYWT010000199.1:0-641 GCF_055264925.1 Bradyrhizobium sp. KZN70725 | reverse complement strand
CCGAGGCTGCCGGATGGCTCCACAGGCGCTCCACGTCTGTCCCTAGTCCAAGAATCTCTGCGCGTTCTGCGTCGGTTAGAGTGGGCGGCTGTTTGTCGCGGGCAATGCGAAGATCATCTTCGAGGCGCGCCACTTCCGCAAGCCGTTCATTCCACCGCCGCTCGAGATCTCCAGCGACCAGGCGGTTTTCTGGATCAACCGCGTCATATTGTCGGTGTGCGCGAGCCGCTTCATAGCGTGCCTGCTCGAGCGCAAGCTCTATGTGCTGCAGCCGCTCTCGGCCGGCGCGCTCGCGGTCCGCGATTGCTTGCAGAGCAGCGTCAAGGCCGAGAGGCGCAATCACCGATAATACCTCGGCCGACACAGCTGCATCGATTCGCACATTGCCAAACGCAATGCACTTCGTTCGTCTTCCGTGATTAACGCTGGCATCGTTGCAAAGGTAGCGCGCAACACCTCGCAGCCCATTATGCTGCACTTTGAGCTTGCGACCGCAACGTCCACAACGCAACAGGCCGACCAGCAATCCACCGCCATTGCGCACCGATCCCGGCACCATCGCGCCCTTCATGTTAGCGTTCCCGTTGATGGTCCGTTGATTGTTCTCGTAATCCTGCCAGGAGATGTAGCCGTCGTGATGA
>NZ_JBUYWT010000198.1:0-674 GCF_055264925.1 Bradyrhizobium sp. KZN70725 | reverse complement strand
CTCCAGAAGAACTCGAAGAAGGTCACCTCGAACGAGGAGATCGCCCAGGTCGGCACCATTTCGGCCAACGGCGATGCCGAGATCGGCAAGTTCCTCGCCGACGCCATGAAGAAGGTCGGCAACGAGGGCGTGATCACGGTCGAGGAAGCCAAGTCGCTCGAGACCGAGCTCGACGTCGTCGAGGGCATGCAGTTCGACCGCGGCTACATCTCGCCCTACTTCGTCACCAACGCCGACAAGATGCGCGTTGAGATGGACGACGCCTACATCCTGATCAACGAGAAGAAGCTCTCCTCGCTGAACGAGCTGCTGCCGCTGCTCGAGGCCGTGGTGCAGACCGGCAAGCCGCTGGTCATCGTCGCCGAGGACGTCGAAGGCGAAGCGCTCGCCACCCTCGTCGTCAACCGCCTGCGTGGCGGCCTGAAGGTCGCGGCCGTCAAGGCTCCGGGCTTCGGCGATCGCCGCAAGGCCATGCTGCAGGACATCGCGATCCTGACCGGCGGCCAGGCCATCTCGGAAGACCTCGGCATCAAGCTCGAGAACGTCACGCTGCAGATGCTCGGTCGCGCCAAGAAGGTGATGATCGACAAGGAGAACACCACGATCGTCAACGGCGCCGGCAAGAAGGCCGACATCGACGCCCGCGTTGCCCAGATCAAGGCGCAGATCGAGGA
>NZ_JBUYWT010000197.1:0-692 GCF_055264925.1 Bradyrhizobium sp. KZN70725 | reverse complement strand
ATCAAGGCCCAGGTCAGCAAGGGCCGTGCGCAGGCGGATGGCAAGCGTGCACCGCGTCGGCGCAAGGGCTTTGCGCCCCATCTGGAACGGATCGAAACCGTCATTGAGCCGGAAGAGCTGGCTGAGCATGCCGGCAAGCAGAAGGTGCTGATCGGCGAGGACGTGTCGGAGCGCCTGGATGTGGTGCCGGCGAAGTTCCGGGTGATCGTCACGCGCCGTCCCAGGTATGCCTTCAAGAACGCGGACGGCGTCATCCAGGCGCCGGCCCCGGCCCATATCATTGAAGGAGGCATTCCGACGGAAGCGCTTCTGGCCCAGATAGCCGTCGCCAAATATGCCGATGGCCTGCCGCTCTACCGGCAGGAGGCTATCTACGCCCGCGATCATGTCGAGCTCGACCGCCAGCTGATGGCGCAATGGATGGGCAAGCTCGGCTTCGAGCTCGAGATCGTGGCCGACTACATCTTCAGCGAGGTCAAGAAGGCCGAACGGGTCTTTGCCGACGAAACCACTTTGCCGACGCTCGCTCCGGGCTTCGGATCGACAAAGACGGCCTACTTATGGGCCTATGCCCGGGATGACCTATAGCGCGACAATCAGGATGAGAGCGGCCCGTCAATCAAGATGAGACGAGGCGGCCGAGTCAGGAGATAATTGACGCTGGCCGTCGACTTGGCAAGCGTTGATTGACG
>NZ_JBUYWT010000196.1:0-746 GCF_055264925.1 Bradyrhizobium sp. KZN70725 | reverse complement strand
AACAGCGATCTGCGCGTCCAGTGCGCGGCCTGTCACGGCGCTGACCTCAAAGGGACCGTTGCCGCGCCTGGGATTGCGGCGCGTTCGCCGACTTACATGTTCCGGCAACTCTATGACTTGAGATCCGGCGCGCGGAAGGGCGCCAAGAGCGAACTTATGAAACCGGTTGTTGAAAATCTCAGCATCGGGGACATGATCGCACTAGCCGCCTATTCGGCGTCGCTCATGCCCTAATGCTCGGTGTGCGGGCTGTCAGACGCTAGTGCGTTCGGCACCCCAACGTCTCCGCCGTGGTTGGAGAGCGTTTTCGCATGATGCCTTTCGGCAGCGAAGGCGGCGCAAGGGGAGGACTTGATCATGTTAACTTGCCAGTGCAACGCAATTCATCGTCGCGATGTGGTGTGTGGCGGCGGCGCTGCCCTGTTCAGCGCCCTTGTGGCGGCGTTGATCGGTAGCACGAAGCCAGTGCGCGCAGAGACGATAACCGGCAAGGTTCCGGAGATTGATAGCGTCGCAGTGCGCGTGGTCGTCGACAGCTATCAATTTGCCGTGGCGCCGAGCCGGAAGCTTCCCGATGTCGAGATCGAGCACTTCGGCTGGGGCATCGGGGCGGGCAAGCCGCCCGGCAAGACGCTGATCAGCGAGTTCGGCCTGTCGATGCACGTCGAGACCCGGCGCGGCACCGAGACGCGAAATGTCCTGATGGATTTTGGCTTCACACCGGACGCGCTGGTCAACAACGCCAA
>NZ_JBUYWT010000195.1:0-754 GCF_055264925.1 Bradyrhizobium sp. KZN70725 | reverse complement strand
GCCTAGGACCGATCGACATTCATTGCATCCAGATCATTGCGGCAGCGAGATGGATGAAGCCGGTAAAGTTGTCAGATCGCCTGTCATAACGGGTTGCCAAGCGTCGGAAGTGTTTGAGCTGGCAAAAGCAGCGCTCGATGCGGTTGCGCTGTTTGTATGCGTCGGCGTCGTGCGGAATGATGATCCTGCGGGTGCGGTTTGACGGGATCACCGCCGTTGCGCCGATTTCCGCGATGATCGCACGCAGGGCGTTGCTGTCATAGGCCTTGTCGGCGAGCACGGCATCGCCGCTTTGGCCGTGGAGCAGTGCCGGCGCCTGGGTGATGTCATTAACTTGCCCAGCCGTGACGATGAAGCGGAGCGGACGGCCGAGCGCATCAGCCAGCATGTGGATCTTGGTGGTCAGTCCACCTCGGGAACGCCCCAGCGCCTGATCTTTGGCCCCCCTTTTCCGCTCGTCGCCTGCTGGTGGGCGCGAACGATGGTGCTGTCGATCATCAGATACTGGTTGTCGCGATCGGCGGTCAGAGCAGCGAACACGCGCTCCCAGACGCCGGCATGGCACCAGCGGCTGAAGCGCTGATGCACCGTTTTCCACTTGCCGTACCGTTCCGGCAGGTCGCTCCAGTGTGCGCCCGATCGCAAAACCCACAAACATCCGTTGACGAACAGTCGATTGTCCGCAGCCGTACGTCCCGGGTCGCCAGCTTTCCCCGGCAGCAGTGGCGCAATCCTCGCCCATTGCGCCTCCGTC
>NZ_JBUYWT010000194.1:0-764 GCF_055264925.1 Bradyrhizobium sp. KZN70725 | reverse complement strand
TTGGTATTGAGCGACGCGACATGGGAGCGGATGGCGCCGTTGATCATCGGCCGGCCTGACCAGAAGGGTTCGACCGGACGGGACAACCGGATGTTTGTGGAGGGCGTACTTTGGATCGTGCGCACTGGCTCTCCCTGGCGTGATCTTCCGGAGGTGTTTGGAGACTGGAACAGCGTGTTTCGGCGCTTCAGTCGATGGAGCATCAAGGGGGTCTGGTGGCGCATATTCGAAGCGATGTCCGGTGATCCGGACTTCGAGTATCTGATCGTCGACTCCACCATCGTCCGGGCGCACCAGCACGCCGCTGGGGCGAAAAAAGGGGGTCTGAAGATCAGGCGATCGGTCGCTCGCGCGGTGGCCTGAGCACCAAGATACATATGGCCGTTCGCGGCCTGGGATGTCCCGTACGGTTCAAGCTCACCGCAGGTCAGAAGAGCGACGTACCGCAAGCCGCCGAATTGATCGAGGGATTACCTGCCCAGGTCGTCATGGCGGATACGGCTTATGACGCCGATCACTTGCGCCAGGCGATCGCTGCCAAAGGCGCGCTCGCCGTCATCCCCAACAACCCGTCACGTGCGCTCAAATATCCGCTGGACAAGCATCTCTATGCCCAGCGTCATCTCGTCGAATGCTGCTTCTCAAAACTCAAGCAGTTCCGCCGCGTCGCAACCCGCTTCGAAAAGACCGCCCGAAATTACCTGGCCGTCGTTACTCTCGCAGCCATCGTCTTATGGATGCGATAAATGTCCACACCACCTAGT
>NZ_JBUYWT010000193.1:0-822 GCF_055264925.1 Bradyrhizobium sp. KZN70725 | reverse complement strand
CCGTCGCCTCGAAGTCCTTGGCGAGGCGGCGGCATCTGCCGAACCAAGCGAATGTGCGTTCAACCACCCACCGCCTCGGCAGAAGCTGGAAGCCTTTGACGCCTTGAGGCCGCTCGACGATCTCGACAGTCCATGGACCGCAGTCTGAGAGCGCGTCGAGGAGTTGATTTCCGCGGTAGATCCGGTCGGCAAAGACGTGGCGCAGCCGGGGGAAGTTCATCCGCACGTTCTTCAGCAGCGGTACGGCGCCATGGCAGTCCTGAACGTTGGCCGGATGAACATGAACCCCAAGGAGGAGGCCATTGGTATCAGTCACAATGTGCCGCTTGCGGCCGTAGATGCGCTTGCCTGCATCGTAGCCGCGCGGTCCGCCAGCTTGCGTGGTTGGCGCACTTTGACTGTCGATCACGGCTGCCGTCGGCTTCGGTGTCCGTCCAAGCTTTTTTCGCGCCCGTCGGACAAGCACGCTGACAATCCTCTGCCACCGGCCTGTATCCCGCCATCTATAAAAATAGCCCTGCACCGTCGAATAGGGCGGGAACTCCTGCGGCAACGCCCGCCACTGGCAGCCGGTCGAAACGATATAGAGGATCGCTTCGATCACACGACGCAGCTCCGTCTTACGCGGCCGGCCGCGCCGGTTCGCTCGCGGCAACAGGCGT
This sequence comes from Bradyrhizobium sp. KZN70725, assembly GCF_055264925.1. NCBI lineage: Bacteria > Pseudomonadati > Pseudomonadota > Alphaproteobacteria > Hyphomicrobiales > Nitrobacteraceae > Bradyrhizobium > Bradyrhizobium sp. KZN70725. The sequence goes on along the minus strand of NZ_JBUYWT010000193.1, from coordinate 160 downwards.
CTGATCACCGCCCACTCCGCATCGGTCATATCGCTTGCATAACGCAGATCGTCCCGCCGATATTGCTCCCGAGTGATCTTGGTCCAGGGCATCGTGCTCTCCCTCGAATCTTTGCAAATCCGATGGAATCACACCCCACTGAGATCACTCACCCATTTTT
>NZ_JBUYWT010000192.1:0-835 GCF_055264925.1 Bradyrhizobium sp. KZN70725 | reverse complement strand
CAGTTCCGACGTGTCGCAACCCGCTTCGAAAAAACGGCCCGGAATTACCGGGCCGTCGTCACTCTCGCTGCCATTGTTCTATGGATGCGCTAGTGTCCACACCACCTAGTGGTCATCGAGCAGCCTGGCGGCGGTTTCCTGGTCGAGATCACGCCTCTCGGGGGCGGTCAAACCGTCAGGACGATGACCTATCAGAGCACGCAGGAAGCGATTTCCGGGCGTTCCACTCACAATGTCGAATGCGGTTCGGTGGGGCTGATGAGTGCCGCATTCGTCAGACGAACAAGCTTCGGCCACGTTCGTTCCTGGCAGTCATAGAAAAGGCCCCAGCACCTCTGGGGGCCCTAGGGGCGGTGCTGGGGCCATCTCTTGATCCGCCGATCTTATCTTGGAAGGCCGGCAAGCTCGATACTGCGCCCCTCTCTAAGCCTCCCGCAATGGCCGCTTTTTCCTAAAAAATGCGCGGCATACGAGGAACCTCGAGGGGACGAAAGAATCTAATTGACGCTTCTGGTCAGCCAACCGCCCCCCGATTGCCAGAAGAAAACCCGTATGGCTCGGGTTGGCGGCCCCTAGGTTGGGGCCGCTTGCAGCGAAGGTGTGATCGCTTCATTCACATAGATGTCGCTGGCGTCCTACACGTTACTTGCGAGGCTGGTTTTCACAGGTGGCGGTTGCAGTGGAATTTATTGGACGCCCGATGCGAGGCGCCTTGGCAAGGCCTTGGTCGTTCGTGAAGAACTGGCGCCGGCGCCCGGCTTAAGCGGTGTTTCGAGCCGGGACGGTCTCGAAGAAGGCTCGGATGATGACACGCAAGAGCTCTGCGAGCCATCGC
>NZ_JBUYWT010000191.1:0-846 GCF_055264925.1 Bradyrhizobium sp. KZN70725 | reverse complement strand
CTAGAGCCTGTCTTCAGTTGAGGGATTCCCAAATCAGGGGATAAGTGATTCATGGGTGGTCGGCTTTTGGAGGGGCCGGCCGATGCGACGCTATGCATTGCGCGACGACCAATGGGAGCGGATCAAAGATTTTCTGCCGGGACGGGAAGGTCATGTCGGTGGCACCGCGGCCGACAATCGACTGTTCGTCGATGCGGTTCTGTACCGATACCGAGCGGGGATCCCTTGGCGCGATCTGCCGGAGCGTTTCGGGAACTGGAAAGTGGTCTATCAGCGCTTCAGCCGGTGGGCGAAGAGCGGCGTTTTCGAGCGCATTTTCAAGCTTTTGGCGAGTGATCGCGACAACGAATACATGATGATTGACGCCACGATCGTGCGTGCCCATCAACACAGTGCTGGCGCGCGTAAAAAAACGGCGACCAAGCGATCGGCCGGTCTCGGGGTGGACTGAGCACCAAAATTCATGCGCTCGTCGATGCGTTGGGCAATCCCGTGGAGCTGATGCTTTCGCCAGGACAAGCCAACGATCTCACTTGTGCAGAGCCGCTGCTTGAGAATTCCAATCCTGCGGCCTTGATCGGCGATAAGGCCTACGACGCCGATGCCTTTATCCAAGCCCTCACCGACAGACAAATCACGCCGGTCATTCCTTCCCATTCCCGCCGCGCAATTCCGTTGCCGTGTGATTTCGCCCTCTATTGCGAGCGCAACCTTGTCGAGCGCTTCTTCAACAAACTCAAGCACTTTCGCGCTATCGCGACCCGCTACGACAAACTCGCCAGAAACTTTCTCGCCGGCATCCACTTGGCCTCAGCTTTCATCTTGCTCAACTGAGGACAGGCTCTA
>NZ_JBUYWT010000190.1:0-851 GCF_055264925.1 Bradyrhizobium sp. KZN70725 | reverse complement strand
TGCGACGCCGCTTGAGCGTCGCGCTCCTCGGCCGCATGCAAAGGTGTCCTTGCTGCATCCGGCTCATCAAAGGGCGCGACCCGCCGATCCACTTATGACACAGTAAGACTAATGGACAATGAAGTAGCCCGTGTTCAGGTCGGCCATACGTACGTTGGTTGTATCCCGCCCCATGACGGCATCATGAAAATCGCTCCCTAACTCGGACATGGCGTGGGATTGATCGCTCGGCGTTTCATGCAAGAGCTCCATCAGCTGTTTACAGGTAGTGACCAAAGAAAATCCATCAGGTGCGACAATTTCCGCGCTTCCGGCATTCACTACACCGCCCCCATCGATGTCCCGGTGAAATACGAAACTATCATTGCTAGCTGCGATCCAGGCCCCTTGCGATGCAGGACATGGAGTCACCGATGTCTGGCCGGTTACAGCAATCATAAGCGTGGAAATGCCAATCACTCCGTTGCCATCCAAGTGCTGTTGGACATTTGGCTCCAAGTGTTCCAGCGCGGCGCTACTTCCGGACACCACACCAATAGTATCCGAGATGGCGTTGCCGCTGCTGTCCGTGTTCCAAACGGTATGCCGATCGGCGCCCGAAACTTTCCAAGCAATTTCATATCCGTTTGCCGTCTGCTCCGCCCCGGTCGGCGTCCAGGCTCCGACCTGAGTGGATGCAGCAAAAGGCGTCCCGGCATGTTTGACTGATGGGCCCGTACCGCCGCTGACGGCATCGAGAGAATAGTAGCTGCCGATCTGGTCCAGTTTGGTCGAGCCGGCGGCTTCGACCACGGTTACGCTCGCCGCAGGTATGCCGCTCACGCCGTCGGCGTTGAGGTCCTGATGGAAGC
>NZ_JBUYWT010000189.1:0-852 GCF_055264925.1 Bradyrhizobium sp. KZN70725 | reverse complement strand
CTAGGCGGTGTGGACTCTAAGGATTTCCTTTTAGGAGCAAATCAGATTCAAGGCTGCTTTTGGGAGGCAGTCTTGGGTGTGATGGATCGTCTGGTGTTGAGCGATGCGGCTTGGGAGCGGATGGCGCCGCTGATCATAGGCCGGCCTGACCAGAAGGGCTCGACCGGGCGCGACAATCGGATGTTCGTGGAAGGTGTGCTGTGGATCGTTCGCACGGGCTCTCCCTGGCGTGATCTTCCGGAAGCGTTCGGGGATTGGAACAGCGCGTTCCGGCGCTTCAGCCGATGGAGTGCCAAAGGCGTCTGGTGGCGGATCTTCGAGGCAATGTCCGACGATCCGGACTTCGAATATCTGATTGTCGATTCCACCATTGTTCGAGCCCATCAGCATGCTGCCGGGGCCAAAAAAGGGGGTCTGAAGATCAGGCGCTTGGCCGTTCGCGCGGCGGCCTGAGCACCAAGATACATATGGCCGTTCGCGGCTTGGGATGTCCGGTACGGTTCACGATCACCGCAGGCCAGAAGGGCGATGCACCGCAAGCCGCCACATTGATCGAGGGATTGCCTGCCGAGGTTTTCATGGCCGATACGGCTTATGACGCCGATCACCTGCGCCAGGACATTGCAGCCAAGGGCGCGCTCGCCGTCATCCCCAACAACCCGTCACGCGCGCTCAAGTATCCGCTCGACAAGCATCTCTATGCCCAGCGCCATCTCGTCGAATGCTGCTTCTCAAAGCTCAAGCAATTCCGCCGCGTCGCAACCCGCTTCGAAAAGACCGCCCGAAATTACCTTGCCGTCATCACTCTCGCAGCCATCGTCCTATGGCTGCGATAACTGTCCACACCGCCTA
>NZ_JBUYWT010000188.1:0-853 GCF_055264925.1 Bradyrhizobium sp. KZN70725 | reverse complement strand
CTAGGTGGTGTGGACACTTATCGCAGCCATAGGACGATGGCAGCGAGAGTGACGACGGCCCGGTAATTCCGGGCGGTCTTTTCGAAGCGGGTTGCGACGCGTCGGAACTGCTTGAGCTTGCTGAAGCAGCATTCCACGAGATGGCGCTGGGCATAGAGATGTTTGTCGAGCGGATATTTGAGGGCTCGCGAGGGGTTGTTGGGGATGACGGCGAGCGCCTTTTTGGCGGCGATGTCTTGGCGCAAACGATCGGCGTCATAAGCCGTATCGGCGATGACGACCTCGGCGGGCAGCCCCTCGATTAATGCAGCGGCTTGTGGTGCATCGCCCTTCTGGCCCGCGGTGAGCGTGAACCGCACGGGGCATCCCAAGCCGCGTACGGCCATATGTATCTTCGTGCTCAGGCCGCCGCGCGAGCGCCCGATCGCTTGATCTTCAGACCCCCTTTTTTCGCCCCGGCGGCGTGCTGATGCGCCCGGACAATGGTGGAATCGACGATCAGATATTCGAAGTCCGGATCCTCGGACATCGCCTCGAAGATGCGGCACCAGACACCCTTGCGGCTCCATCGACTGAACCGCCGGAACACGCTGTTCCAATCTCCAAAAGCCTCCGGAAGATCACGCCAAGGAGAGCCCGTACGCACGATCCAAAGCACACCTTCCACGAACATCCGGTTGTCCCGCCCGGTCGAGCCCTTCTGATCGGGCCGGCCTATGATCAGCGGCGCCATGCGCTCCCAGGCCGCGTCGCTCAACACCAAACGCTCCATCACACCCAAGGCCGCCTCCCAAAAAGAAGCCTTGAATCTGATTTGCTCTCAAAAGGGAATCCTTAGAGTCCACACCACCTA
>NZ_JBUYWT010000187.1:0-869 GCF_055264925.1 Bradyrhizobium sp. KZN70725 | reverse complement strand
GAAGTCCCTCGGCTTCCCCTGGATTCGTTGCGCGCACTTCGCGGCCTCGTTGATGCACAGCGCGTATCGTCGTCACCATCATCTGGAACGAGTCGGACGGTTGGAGGTGATGATGGAACAGCAATGGCGACAGCTCGATCTGGCGGCGGTCACGGCAGGCACAGTCCAGCACCAGCGGCTCGATCCGCTGATTCGTTTGGAAGTCACAAGTCTGCTCAAACTTCTTCTCGACGAATGCAGCACCGCCCGCGCAAAGGTGACGGAGGCGGACAATGAATAAGATAACGTCTGATCATTTATCACGCAGCGCCTATGTCTATGTGCGGCAATCGACCCCGGACCAACTCGTCAATAATCCTGAGAGCCCTCGGCGTCAGTACGCGCTCGCAACTCGCGCACAGCTGCTTGGCTGGGAAAACGTCATCGTCATCGATGATGACCTTGGTCGCTCGGGGGGCGGCACAGCGCGTCCCGGCTTTGAGCGCTTGCTGACCGCGATCTGCACCGGAAGCGCCGGCGCTGTGCTGGCCGTCGAGGCTTCCCGCCTGGCCCGTAATGGCCGCGACTGGCACACACTTCTGGAGTTCTGCACGCTGGTGAACAGCCTGATCATTGATGAGGACGGCGTTTACGATCCAAAGCTCACCAATGACCGACTGCTGCTAGGTATGAAGGGGACGTTCAGCGAACTGGAACTAACGATCTTGCGCCAGCGCTCACAAGAAGCACTGCGCCTCAAGGCAGTACGTGGCGATCTTCACACGAGTGTGGCCGTCGGCTACGTGCGCAGCAGCGACGACAGGCTTGAGCTGGATCCGGACAGGCGGGTGCGCGAGGCGCTCCATTTGGCGTTCCGTAAGTTTGCCGAG
>NZ_JBUYWT010000186.1:0-870 GCF_055264925.1 Bradyrhizobium sp. KZN70725 | reverse complement strand
AACGCTGGCCTCGAGCCTGTTCACGGCCGCGGATCCTGACGGCGACACCATCACGCAGTACGCGTTCTGGGACACCGGCGGCAATGGCCATTGGGTGGTGAATGGCGTCGCGCAAGCAGCCGGCACCAACATCGAGGTGTCGGCGGCGAACCTGTCGCAGGTGAGTTACGTGTTCGGTCCCGGCGGCTCGCCGTCGGATACGCTCTGGGTGCGGGCGAACGACGGATTGGCGTGGGGCGCTTGGACAGGCTTCACCGCAACACCGGGACCCGACAGCCCGCCGATCGTGACGGCATCGAACGTGACGGCGACCCATGGCGAGACGTCAACGCTGGCCTCGAGCCTGTTCACGGCCGCGGATCCTGACGGCGACACCATCACGCAGTACGCGTTCTGGGACACCGGCGGCAATGGCCATTGGGTGGTGAATGGCGTCGCGCAAGCAGCCGGCACCAACATCGAGGTGTCGGCGGCGAACCTGTCGCAGGTGAGTTATGTGTTCGGGCCGTTCGGCTCGCCGTCGGATACGCTCTGGGTGCGAGCGAACGACGGATTGGCGTGGGGCGCCTGGACAGGCTTCACCGCAACACCGGGACCCGACCGTCCGCCGATTGTGACGGCATCGAACGTGACGGCGACCCATGGCGAGACGTTAACGCTGGCCTCGAGCCTGTTCACGGCCGCGGATCCTGACGGCGACACCATCACGCAGTACGCGTTCTGGGACACCGGCGGCAATGGCCATTGGGTGGTGAATGGCGTCGCGCAAGCAGCCGGCACCAACATCGAGGTGTCGGCGGCGAACCTGTCGCAGGTGAGTTACGTGTTCGGTCCCGGCGGCTCGCCGTCGGATACGCTCTGGGTGCGGGC
>NZ_JBUYWT010000185.1:0-871 GCF_055264925.1 Bradyrhizobium sp. KZN70725 | reverse complement strand
CTGCGATGGCTCGCAGAGCTCTTGCGTGTCATCATCCGAGCCTTCTTCGAGACCGTCCCGGCTCGAAACACCGCTTAAGCCGGGCGCCGGCGCCAGTTCTTCACGAACGACGAAATCGATTGTTCTCGCGTCCGTCATTGCCGTCAGCGCGCTCGCCTTGGCGTCGCCTGCCGACGCCAAGGGTTGCATCAAGGGCGCGATCGTCGGCGGCGTCGCCGGTCATTATGCCGGCCATCACGGCATGCTCGGCGCCGCCGCCGGTTGCCTCTACGGCCGCCATCACGCCAAGCAGCAGCGCCAGCAGCAGCCGCAGTCACAGCCCGCGCAGCAGGAGAAGCTGTAGGATCAGCTGTGAAGCCACATCTCCAGAAACGTGAAGCACATTCCGGGAACGCCGTCCGTCCCGGCCGCGTTGTCTCCATGCGTAACGGAGACGATGATGACGAAACCAAAGACAAAGACCATCCAGCCCGTTCCCGACGACAACAAGAGCCACAAGGGCCCCGGCAGCACCCCGAGCGTTCCCATCGACACCACCAAGGGGCATCGCGACGACGAGAAGCACAACATCCGCGAGCAGGCCGCGCACGGTAATCTGACCCAGAACACCAGCAACAAGCGATCGGGTTAGACGCAAGGCGAGCATATTCCGCCGTCGTCCCGGCGAAGGCCGGGACCCATAACCCGCGGCGGATGTCGTGAACGGGATTCGTCGTTCCATTGTCTTTCACGATGATCGTCTGTGGTTATGGGTCCCTGGTTTCGCACTAGCGTGTCTACACGGTTTTGGGGCGCGACAGATTGACTCGGTGCAGCAAGAAGTGGCGTCTCTGCAGCATGTTGTATGATTCTCTCACTGGCGCTTTGATTC
>NZ_JBUYWT010000184.1:0-885 GCF_055264925.1 Bradyrhizobium sp. KZN70725 | reverse complement strand
CAGCAAGAAGTGGCGTCTCTGCAGCATGTTGTATGATTCTCTCACTGGCGCTTTGATTCGAAGGAGCGCCAGCGATGCAGCCGGATTTGTCTTTGGGTGAGTTCGGGGACGTTCGTCTCGACAAAAGGGGGCGACGCTTCTCCGGGCTATGCTTTGCACGCGCAGCGTCTGCTTGCGCCAGATGGCCCGGGGCGATTGGGCTGCCAATATGGCGTTCTGGCGGTTTGTGAACAACCCCCAAGTCACGATCGATAAATTGATTGAGGGCTGGAGCGCGCAGACGCGGACTGCGGTCAGCGGGCGTCATGTGCTGGCGATCCAGGATACGAGCGAGGTCAAGTTCCAGACCCAGGCGGGACGGCGGCGCGGGCTGGGCAAAGTCGGCAAGGGCAATGCTCGCGGCGTGCTGTTGCATGCGATGATGGCGGTGGATGCCGACAGCGGGGTCTGTCTTGGCCTTACTGGCGGCAACGTTTGGACGCGCAAAGGCAAGGTAAAAATCCCGCATGAGCGGCGCGCCTTGGCCGACAAGGAGTCGGCGCGCTGGGTGACGGCCGCCGAGCAAGGCCGCGACGTCCTGGCAGATGCCCGCATGATCACCGTCGTCAACGACCGCGAGGGGGATTTCTTTGCTCACTGGGCGCTGACGCCAGCCGAGAATGTCCATCTTCTGTCGCGTGCCATGCACGACCATGCGCTGGTCGATGGCGACACACTTTATCAGGCGGTCGAGCGGAGCCGCTTCTGCGACAACGCGGTGATCGATCTGCCGCAGCGAATGGATCGGCGCGGCCGGCAGGCCCATCTCTCGATGCGCTTCGGAACCGTCGTGCTCAAGCGGCCGCAGAGGCCCGGCGTCACCGACTTGGCGGAGGGCATCAAACT
>NZ_JBUYWT010000183.1:0-894 GCF_055264925.1 Bradyrhizobium sp. KZN70725 | reverse complement strand
CGAGGCGCAATCCTTCGCAGCTTATCTCGCGCCACTGCGCAAGGCCGAGTGGGTCGTCTACGCAAAACGGCCGTTCGGCGGGCCGGAGGCGGTACTGGCCTATCTGTCGCGTTACACCCACCGCGTCGCCATCGCCAACAGCCGCCTGATCGCCTGTGACGAGCGCGGCGTCGCCTTCAAGTGGAAGGACTATCGGATCGAGGGCCGCGATCGATACAAGCGCATGACGCTCGGAACCTTCGAGTTCATCCGCCGCTTCCTCATCCACGTGCTGCCCAAGGGCCTGCACCGCATCCGCCACTACGGCCTGTTCGCCAAAAGCACGTGCGCCGCCAACATCGCCCGCGCCCGTGAGCTGCTCGCCGTTGCAAACTCCCAAGGCGAGCCTACCAGTGTCCCAGAGGCCAACAAGCCGAGGTGTCCATGCTGCGGCGGCTGCATGATCATCATCGAGGTCTTCGCCCGCGGTGCAATGCCACGGCATCGGCCGACAGCTCCAACGAACCGCATCAGGATCGACACCTCATGATCGCGTCACAGTCCTGCAAATCTCCGCGTCACGCTCGCCCTCTCTCGACCGGCCACGATAGAACTCGCCAAGATATCCACCACACGATCGCAACTCGTCCGACGATCTATCGAGCTTGACGCCATCTGTCGCTCATTCGGCAGCTGCATCACCCTTGCACTGCTCGTGGCGCAGGCTCGATCCACATCAGCCAGCTCGCCCGCGGCACTCAAATCCCCATAGCCGCTGCCGCACCGCCCCACGTCCCTTAGGCGCGGTTTCCTTGTAAGGGCTTTGTCAAGGGAGGCGTTTAAATAGGCGATAGGTCGGCGCATCTTTTCCTTCGTCAGTTTCTTTGTTCGATCTGAGGCCGTTTCTTCGTCCCG
>NZ_JBUYWT010000182.1:0-911 GCF_055264925.1 Bradyrhizobium sp. KZN70725 | reverse complement strand
CGAGGCGCAATCCTTCGCAGCTTATCTCGCGCCACTGCGCAAGGCCGAGTGGGTCGTCTACGCAAAACGGCCGTTCGGCGGGCCGGAGGCGGTACTGGCCTATCTGTCGCGCGATACCCACCGCGTCGCCATCGCCAATAGTCGCCTGATTGCCTTCGATCAGCAGCGCGTCACTTTCAGATGGAAGGATTACCGGGTCGAGGCCCACGACCGTCAAAAGCGGATGACGCTCACCACCTTCGAGTTCATCCGTCGCTTCCTCATTCATGTCCTGCCAAAGGGCTTCCACCGCATCCGTCATTACGGCCTGCTGGCGAGAGGCGCGTGCGCCGACAATATCGCACGCGCGCGCGAGCTGCTCGCCGTCGAAGATCGCGAGGATGGGCTCACCGAGACCCTCGTCGACATCGGCAAGCCGCCGTGTCCATGCTGCGGCGGCCGCATGATCGTCATCGAGGTCTTCGTGCGCGGTGAGATGCCGCGCCAATCGCCGACCGCTCCAAGCCGCGTCATCAGGATCGACACCTCATGACCACGCAACGGCCATTCCGCAAAACTGATCATCTTGCCGGCCGTCCATCGACTGGCCACGGCCGAGTGCACCCGAACGTTCTCCTGTCGTCGTCAATCCGTCGACAGTTCCTGGAGTTCGATGCTGCCCACCATTCATTCAAAGACCGCAACACCGGCGCGCAACTCGCGGCATCGGCTCGAACTCAATCGGCCAGCTCGGCCGCAGCGCTCAAATTCCCATAGCGCTGCCCGCACCATCCCGCCCGCCATGCACGGTTTCCTTGTAAGGGCTTTGTCAAGGGAGGCGTTTAAATAGGCGATAGGTCGGCGCATCTTTTCCTTCGTCAGTTTCTTTGTTCGATCTGAGGCCGTTTCTTCGTCCCGACCCGCACTTCGCT
>NZ_JBUYWT010000181.1:0-970 GCF_055264925.1 Bradyrhizobium sp. KZN70725 | reverse complement strand
GCCGGGCGGCACGACCTCCAGGCGAAGCCGGTCAAGCGGACTTGGCGTATTGCTGATGGTCTTAGTGGCGACTTGGGTATAGCGCGCCGTGCTGGCCAGACTGGCATGGCCGAGCAGCACCTTGATGATGCGCACGTCGGCCCCTTCTCCAGAAGATGGGTCGCGAAGGTGTGCCGCAGCGTATGCACTGTCACCGACTTGCTCAAGCCGGCCGCCGCACAGGCTGAACGGCACGCGGCATGCAGCACGTTCGGGACGAGCGGACGCTCGTCGTCGCGACCGGGAAACAGCCATCGCTTTGGCCGAGTGAGCCGCCAATACGTCCGCAGAATCCTTAAAAAGCTGCGGCGAGAGCATAACGTAACGGTCCTTGCCGCCCTTGCCGTGCTCGACCCGGATCAACATCCGTTGGCTATCAATGTCGACAACCTTCAAGAGGACCACTTCCGATACGCGTAAGCCTGCGGCATAGACGGTGGTCAACGCGGTACGGCTCTTCAGGCTTGGGATTGCTTCCAGGAAGCGAACGACCTCGTCGGCGCTCAGCACGACCGGCAGTTTGCGCGGTTTACGCGCATAGGCGATGCGCTCCGGAACGGCGTCATGACCAAGCGTCACACCGTAGAAGAACCGCAGCGCGCAGACGATCTGGTTCAGCGCCGGCCAGGACATCCCCGTCGCAACCAGATGAACCTGGAAGGCACGGATATCCTCCAGGTCAAGGCGGTCCGGGGAACGACCGAAATATCGGCTCAACTTCGCTACGGCGTTGAGGTAGGATTGCTGCGTCGCCGGTGACAGATTGCGGACCGTCATGTCCTCGATCATGCGGCGGCGAAGTGGGCTGATCTCAGTCATCGGAAAACCTCCTGTCTAAAGGGTTGGGCTTCGAAAACCCGCAATCCTCTCAGACAGGAGGCAATCCTTGCTATGACTCCCTACATGCCGCGCCAGCGGCTTCGTTCAATCC
>NZ_JBUYWT010000180.1:0-981 GCF_055264925.1 Bradyrhizobium sp. KZN70725 | reverse complement strand
ATCGGCTTTCGGGCGAGACCCGGCCGGCGCAAATCTTCGTCGCGGTGATGGGCGCCTCTAGCTTCACTTACGCCAAGGCCGCCTGGACGCAAGGGCTCTGCGATTGGCTCGTGTAAGGCCGTTGAGAACGCGATCGATCGTCAGCGCAAACGTCAGCGCCGGGAGTGTGATGCCGATTAATGAGACTGGCGGTGTCGAGCTGAATGTCCTTGGCAATAGGCTTGAGTTGTGCCGTTGCCATCAACCCGCCCGCCGCCATTAGCACAAACATCACATACATGACCTAAAACGTCGGCTCTCTAAGTACCTGCAGCGGTTTGTATTGAATGCGACCTAGCTGGACGAACTTGCTGGTCGAGGCCTCCGGGGTTTGTCCGCGCCGCGGCGCAAACAGCAACAGCGACAGCACCACCACGATCACGCCTTGGCCGATCCCGTTGGGGAATTCCCCATGACGGGTTCTTTCTCCCCCGGTGGCCTGAATTTCGATCTCTTGGGACATTAGCTTCCAGATGCCGACCACTTTCTCGCGGTCATCGGCAAAGCACGGCTGGGCCGCAAGAAACCATGCAACGACGAAAGCAAGAGTATGTACTTTGCGCATGATGCGACCCCTTCTTACTCTGCCCTTTTTGATAGCTCTAAAGCTTAGCACGGGTGAGCGCCGCATCGCAAAACGTGAGGACTGCTTCGGGTCAAGAACGTCGATTTTGCTCCATGCCGAATCAAGCGGACGCTGGATGGCGCGGAGATCGATCAGATCATCCGGGATATGGAGGCACAGAAGGCGCTGGCGGTTGAGCGTCTGCAGCGGGCTAACTGGCGTGAGCGTGAGCTGGCGGCTAGTTGATTTCGCGCGGAATGTGAACGCACTAGTAGCTCGTCACAGTGATTTTGACTCTTTGGGTATGCCTGGATAGGCGCGCCCCAGTTTGGTGCGAGCTTTGTCCGTTGTGAACATCCAATTGATACGGGCGCGAG
>NZ_JBUYWT010000179.1:0-992 GCF_055264925.1 Bradyrhizobium sp. KZN70725 | reverse complement strand
GCGACACGCTCACTTTGGCCGGAGAACAAAAAGCTGGAGTCCCTTTGGGTTCCGAACCACGCACTTCATCGCAAGTCGCCGGCAAATCCACCGTCGCCACGCTGTCTTGCCCCGACAGGGCTCGATCGGCGGACCCCTCAAGCTGAACCGGGATGAACGCCGGGCGTGAGGACGGCGGCAGCGACCTGGTCGCGGTGTGCTTCTTGATCCACTTCCGAAGGAGGTTCGCGTTGACCCCATGTTCGAGTGCAAGCCTCGACACCGAAACCCCAGGCTCAAGGCAGGCCGTGACAAGACGCTCTTTCGATGCCGCCTCGTAGCGCCGGCGACCGTTCCGGCCAACAAGCCTGACCCGCAGTTTCTGATCATCGTCTGCCATCACATGGTGTCCACCTAATTTAGTGGACACCTCATGCATCAGAGTACTCAACCGCAAAAGGTAAGGCGAAATTCGCGCTTACGGATGAGCGAACGGCGGGCGTGTAAAGCCATCGGCTGCTGCCGCATGACCATGAGATGCCGGACGACCCAGGCTGACGATGCCAGCCTTCGCCAGCGCATGAGAGCGATCGCTGTTCGGCCATCGGCGGCTGCATGTTCTGCTCAGCCGGGAGGGATACGCCCAACCGGACAAACCCAACGGCAGGGGCGAACTCAGAACTGGATAGAACTTGGAGGCAAGGTCAAAAATCTTGTCCACCGGTTGAGCGCGTGATGTGTTAGAATTGAACGATCCCTGCGTTCAGCGTGACTTCGATTTTCGCTTGGAAAGTACTTGCGCGGCTGCTTGCAGCGGGCTCCATTAAACACTGGCTTCAGGAAGACAACTTCAGTCATGCCGAGAGTCGCGACCATGGCTTCCAAGGTCGGGTTGACCGTCATTATAGCGCGACAATCTGGCTGGGAAGCGCGCGACAATCAGGATGGCGAGTCGGTGTCGCGGCGAGGTGATGATTGCCGCGATGATTGTCGCGCGCAAGAGTTTTGTTGGC
>NZ_JBUYWT010000178.1:0-1012 GCF_055264925.1 Bradyrhizobium sp. KZN70725 | reverse complement strand
GATTCCCAGCGGGAGCGATTTCTGATTCAAACTCCGTGCTGGAGAACGGGGGCCAGCATGGATGACGCGACCCTATTCAGAAGACCTTCGTGAACGGGCTCTGGCGCGAGCTGATGCAGGAGAGACAGTTCGTTCGATTGCAGAGGCGCTTCAGATCAGCCCGTCCTGTGTAACGAAGTGGAAGAATCTGAGACGGGAGACTGGGGGCGTTTCGCCCGGCAAGATCGGCGGTCACAAGAAGCCGGTTCTGTCCGGTGCCAATGCTGATTGGCTGCGTAAGCGCGTTCTCTCGGGACCATTCACTTTGCGGAAGCTGACACAGGAACTGGCGGCGCGCGGGATCAAGACCGATGTGCGGGCGGTGTGGACGTTTGTGCATGCCGAAGGGCTGAGCTTCAAAAAAAACGATCCTGCCAGTCGAACAAGATCGCCCCGACATCGCCCGTAAGCGGACACGCTGGAAGGCCCATCAAGGCAAGATTGACGCTTCACGCCTGATCTTTATCGACGAGACCTGGATCAAGACCAATATGGCGCCACTGCGCGGTTGGGGACCGAGTGGACAGCGGCTCCAAGCATCCGCGCCTTTCGGTCACTGGAAGACCATGACTTTCATCGCAGCGCTGCGGCACGACCAGATCAGCGCACCTTGGGTCATCGACGGCCCCATCAATGGCGAACTCTTCACCCTCTATGTCGAGAAGGTGTTGGCCCCAACTCTGGCAAAAGGTGAGGTCGTCATCCTCGACAATCTTGGCAGTCACAAGGGCAAGTCCGCTCGCAATGCGATCCGCGCCACCGGAGCGCACCTGCTCTTCCTGCCGCCCTACAGTCCCGATCTCAATCCGATCGAACAGGTCTTCGCCAAGCTCAAACATCTGATGCGAGCCGCAGAACCGCGCGATGTCGAGGCAACCTGGCGCAAGGTCGGCGAACTCCTCGACCTCTTTTCTGCACAAGAGTGCGCCAACTATCTCAAAAACTCAGGCTATGTTTCCGTATAAAAACAGCG
>NZ_JBUYWT010000177.1:0-1052 GCF_055264925.1 Bradyrhizobium sp. KZN70725 | reverse complement strand
CTAAAGCGGGATGGGGTTAGGTTGAATCGATTTAGGATTCCCAAATCAGGTTGTTTCTGATTCATCATGCTGGCTGGACGGAGGCCAGCATGGATGGGCAAGCCGTATTCTCTGGATCTTCGCAGGCGTGTAGTGGCTGCAATCGAGGGCGGGATGTCCCGCAATCAGGCGGCCAAGCAGTTTGGAGTAGCAATCAGCACGGCTATTGGTTGGATGCAGCGGGTCGAGGAGACCGGCAGCGTTGAGCCTGGTCAGATGGGCGGTCACAAGCCGAAGGCGGTTTCGGGAGACCACGCGGTTTGGCTGTCGCAACGGATCAAGGACGGCGATTTCACCATACGGGGCCTCGTTGCCGAGCTTGCCGGACGTGGCCTGAAGGTCGACTACCATTCAGTGTGGGATTTCGTGCACGCCGAGAAGCTCAGCTTCAAAAAAAAGCGTGGCGGCTGGCGAACGCGATCGACCCGAGGTCGCGCGGCGGCGAGCCCAGTGGACAAAATATCAAGGACGCGTCGAAGCTGAGCGGCTGGTCTTCATTGACGAGACCTGGACCAGGACCGATATGGCGCCCTTGCGAGGATGGGCGCCGCGCGGGAGTAGACTTCACGCCAAGGTTCCCCATGGCCGCTGGAAGACCATGACTTTCCTGGCGGCCCTGCGTCATGACCGGATCGATGCGCCATGGTTCATCGAAGGACCGATCGATGGCGTGAGCTTTCGCACCTATGTCGAGAAGGTCCTTCTGCCCGTCCTTCGACCCGGCGATATCGTCGTCCTGGATAACCTCGGCAGCCACAGGAGCAAAGCAGTTCGCCAACTCATCCGTTCGGTCGGTGCCAAGCTCTTCTTCCTGCCAAAATACTCGCCAGACCTGAATCCGATCGAACAGGTCTTTGCCAAGCTCAAGCACCTCGTCCGCAAAGCTGCCGCCCGAACCGTCGACGCGGTCTGCGCCGCAATCAGCCACGCACTCGATGCCTTCACATCCGAGGAATGCGCCAACTACCTGAAAAATTCAGGCTATCGGACCTAATGCCATCACGCTTTAGCGC
>NZ_JBUYWT010000176.1:0-1103 GCF_055264925.1 Bradyrhizobium sp. KZN70725 | reverse complement strand
CATCCGACCCGATCACGGCCACGGAATCTGGTCTTCTCTTGCCCGGCGACCGTCTTGATCCAGCCGAATGCCTCCTCAATCCGCTTGCGGATGCGCTGGCTGACAGCATAACCGCCGTGCCGGGTCGTACGCCCGTCGATCGCAGAGCTACGGCCGCCGGTGTTCTGCGCAACATGCGGCGTCACGTTCATCGAGCGCAGCTCGTTGACGAAGTCTTCTGCATCGTAGGCTTTGTCGGCACCAAGCGTGATCGCTGTCGGTCGATCGGCACGAGGCTCGATCATGTGCAGCGCGGCCACCCGTTCGGCATGCCCACCGGCCTGCGTCAGGCAGGCGTCGACCAGCAAGCCGTGGCGGTTCTCCATCAGCCCGTGCCCGATGAAGCACAGCTTCGTCTCCTTGCCTTTCCCCTTGCGGTAGAGCCTGGCCTCCGGATCGGTGGTCGAAGCATGGGTGTCGTTGGAGCGCTTCTGGCCATGGAAGTTCGCTTCAGCATTGCGCCCGCCGCCTTGGGCCGGCGGCTCGCCGGAGCTATCCTTCGGTTTGACGCTCTTGATCGAGGCCCAGGCCTCGATCAGCGTGCCGTCGACCGAGAAGTGATCGCTCGACAGAAGCTTCTTCACCCTGGGCTGCGCCAGCACCGCCGCCAGGAACTTCGCCGCGATGTCGCCTTCCAGCAGCCGGTCGCGGTTCTTCGAGAATACCGAATGGTCCCAGGCTGCATCGTCGACTCCGATTCCGACGAACCAGCGGAACAGCAAATCATATTCCAACCGCTCCATCAGAAGTCGCTCCGAGCGGATCGAATAAAACGCCTGCAACAGCATCGCCCGCAGCAGCTTCTCCGGCGGGATCGACGGCCGTCCAATCGGCGAATAAAGGGCGGCGAACTCGTGCTCCAGCGCCGCCAGCGCCTCGTTCACGATCGTCCGGATCCCTCGCAGCGGATGATCACGCCGCACCCTTGCTTCCAGGTCGACGTAGCTGAACAGCTCGCCCGTTCGATTGTCGCCGCCGCGCACGCACCATCTCCGAATCTCGTCGGAGCCAATGAATCATGATCCTCGGTCGGCGGCGACCGCCTTTTTTCAACAGCCTGCTAG
>NZ_JBUYWT010000175.1:0-1121 GCF_055264925.1 Bradyrhizobium sp. KZN70725 | reverse complement strand
TTGTCGAGACACAGAGGGCCGAGCATGCGATATCGCGGTAGCATTTTTGGAAGGCTGCTTGAACCGATCAATCGACGGCAGTTTCAGACGGTTGTGGATCGTCTGGACGGGGATGCCTACGACAAGTCGTTCAGGAGCTGGGATCATCTGGTGGCGCTGATCTATGCCCAGCTTAGCGGCAACAGCAGTCTGCGCGGGGTGGTGACTGGCTTCAACGCCAATTCGCAGCATCACTATCACTTGGGAACCGGCAAGCTGTCGCGCTCGACGTTGTCCGATGCCAATGCCCGCCGTCCGATCGGCATTTTCGCGCAAACCTTTGCGGCGCTGTCGGCGATGGCGCGTCGCCAGCTGCGGAGTGAAGGCATGGAGATGGTGCGTCTGATCGACGCCAGTCCGATCCCGCTCGGCAAGGTCTGCAGTTGGGCGACGTGGAACGGCCGCATCCGCGGCATGAAGCTGCATGTCGTCTACGACCCAAGGAGCGATGTCCCGACCTGCGTCGAGATGACGGCCGCGAACGTCAATGACATCGAGATCGGCCGACAGACCCCAATCCAGCCCGCCACCACCTATGTGTTTGACAAGGGCTATTGCCGTTTCGACTGGTGGCAGAAGATCAATGATAGCAAGGCTTTCTTCGTTACCCGGGCGAAGACGAGCATCCGTCTTCGCTCGCTCAGGCATCGCGCCATCCGCAAGCGTAACGGGGATGGCTTCGAAATCCTTGCCGATGACGAGGTGAAGCTCACCAGCAAGGGCGATTCGCGCCTTCCAATCCCGCTCCGCCGCATCAAGATCAGACGCGAGAAAGGCGGCAAGATCACACTCCTGACCAACGACCTTGCCCGTAGCGCCGTCGAGATCGCCGCCCTCTACAAGAGCCGATGGCAAATCGAGCTGCTGTTCCGCTGGATCAAGCAGCATCTCGATATTCGCAAGTTCCTCGGCGCCAACGACAACGCGATCCGCCTTCAGGTGCTCGCTGCGATGATTGCCTACCTGCTGCTGCGCATCGCCGCTCACACCAACTGCATCAAAATGCTCCCGCTCAGGTTCGCCGAACTCGTCGGCCAGCTCCTGCTCACGCGTCGATCCCTCGCTGCCATCGACAAACCTCC
>NZ_JBUYWT010000174.1:0-1154 GCF_055264925.1 Bradyrhizobium sp. KZN70725 | reverse complement strand
CCCACACCTGCTCGACCTGCTGCGGGCCTGGTGGAAGGCGGCCCGGCCACAGGGCTGGCTGTTCCCGGGCCGCGATCCGGCCCAGCCGATGACGACGCGCCAGCTCAATCGCGCCTGCCACGCCGCCGCGCAGATGGCGGAGATCAACAAACGTGTCTCGCTGCATACCCTGCGGCACAGCTTCGCCACCCACCTGCTCGAACAGAACATCGATGTCCGCATCATCCAGGTGCTGCTCGGCCACGCCAAGCTCGATACCACCGCGCTCTATACCCGCGTCGCCACCAAGACGATCAGCGAGGTCATGAGCCCGCTGGAGCATATCGCGTTCAAGCTCCAGGAGACCCGGCCACCCGGCTGACGTTAGGGCCGCGTGTGGCGCGCCCGGCTCTGGAGGTTGCAGACATCTTCCGCGACCATGGTCCGGCATGGCGCAGAGCCAATGCCGGTCATGTCAGCCTCGACCAACTGAAGGTGATGTCGGCCATCGAGCGCAGCCGCACGGCGGCGCTCGGCGGTCATGTCGCGCGCTGCGCGGACTGCGCCTATACCACCATTGCCTACAACTCCTGCCGCAACCGGCACTGCCCGAAGTGCCAGGGCGCCGCCGCCAAGGATTGGCTTGCCGACCGCGAGGCCGAGCTGTTGCCGGTGCCGTATTATCACGTGGTGTTCACGCTGCCGGCGGCCATCGCCGACATCGCCTACCAGAACAAGGCGGTGATGTACGATCTGCTGTTCAAGGTCTCGGCCGAGACCATGCTGACGATCGCCGCCGATCCGAAGCATCTCGGGGCAAGGATCGGCATCACCTCCGTCCTGCACACCTGGGGCTCGGCCCTGACCCACCACCCGCATGTGCACATGATCGTGCCGGGCGGCGGCATCGCGCCGGACGGCCAGCGCTGGGTGTCCTGCCGGCCGGGCTTCTTCCTCCCCGTGCGCGTGCTCTCCCGCCTGTTCCGGCGGCTGTTCCTTCAGAGGCTCGTCGCCACGCACCACGCCGGTCGCCTGAGCTTCTTCGGCGATCACGCCCATCTCGCCGAGGCGCAATCCTTCGCAGCTTATCTCGCGCCACTGCGCAAGGCCGAGTGGGTCGTCTACGCAAAACGGCCGTTCGGCGGGCCGGAGGCGGTACTGGCCTATCTGTCGCG
>NZ_JBUYWT010000173.1:0-1179 GCF_055264925.1 Bradyrhizobium sp. KZN70725 | reverse complement strand
CTGTTCATTTTGAAGCACATGCACAACCTGTCAGATGAGGTGCTGTGCGCTCGCTGGATCGAGAACCCCTATTACCAATACTTCTGCGGCGAGCTGAGCTTCCGCCACCGTCTGCCGTTCGATCGATCGTCGATGACGCGCTGGCGGCAGCGGCTCGGCGAGGAGCAGCTCGTTGCGCTAATCCAGGAAAGTCTGTCGGTGGCGCACAAGACAGGCGCCCTCGGCCCGAAGGACCTGGAGCGCGTGGTGGTCGATACCACGGTGCAGCCCAAGGCGGTTGCGCATCCGACCGACGCGCGGCTCCTGCATCGAGCAATCATCAAGCTGGTCGGGCTCGCCAAGCGCAACCGTGTGCCGCTACGCCAGAGCTATCTGCGCCTGGCCAAGCGCGCCGCCATCATGACCGGCCGCTATACCCACGCCCACCAGTTCAAACGCGCCCGGCGGCAGCTCAAGTTCCTGCGGACACGGCTTGGCCGGATCATCCGCGACATCCGCCGCAAGATTGATGGCGATACGGTGCTGGAAGCTCGCTTCGGCCCGTTGCTCGGTTTAGCGCAGCAGGTGCGCAGCCAGGATCAGCATCAGCGCGGTCCGAAGGTCTATGCGTTACATGCTCCGGAGGTTGAGTGCATCGGCAAGGGTAAAGCCCGCGCGCCCTACGAGTTCGGCTGCAAGGTCAGCATCGCCACCCCTGTGACGTCTCCGAAGGGCGGCCAGTTCGTGCTCCATGCCAAGGCGCTGCATGGCAATCCCTTCGATGGGCACACGCTCGGTCCCGTAATCGCCGACATGGAGAAGCTCACCGGGGTGGAGGCTCGCGGTATCCACGTCGACAAAGGATATCGCGGTCACAACCACCCGCATCGGTTCAGGGTCTGGATCTCGGGTCAGGTCCGCCGCGTCACAGCTTCCATCCGTCGCGAGATGAAGCGTCGCGCGGCTGTCGAGCCCGTCATCGGCCACGTCAAGGCCGAGCACCGCATGGACAGAAATTATCTCAAGGGACGCCTCGGCGACCGCATCAACGCTGTTCTCGCCGCTGCCGGCTATAACTTCGGCCTGCTGCTGCGATGGCTCGCAGAGCTCTTGCGTGTCATCATCCGAGCCTTCTTCGAGACCGTCCCGGCTCGAAACACCGCTTAAGCCGGGCGCCGGCGCCAGTTCTTCACGAACGAC
>NZ_JBUYWT010000172.1:0-1189 GCF_055264925.1 Bradyrhizobium sp. KZN70725 | reverse complement strand
CCTCGCTGCCATCGACAAACCTCCGCCCATCAACCCCAGCCGTCGGAAATCAACCATCTCACCTGACCAGATGGAGCTCCACTATGCCTGAATTTCCCCGGACACCCCTGCAGAGAGCGGGCAGGCGGTCTTTCGGGCCATTTGCCGGCTATCAAACCGCAGATAGCTAGGCGCGCTGCAAATAGCCCCACGTGTCGTCCGAAAGGTAGCCTGCCATACAGGCTGTGGTGGCGCGGGCGGCTCGATGCCGGTTCGCCGTATTTGCATTGATGCATCGATGAAGGTGCCGGCGGGCACGGCCCGCCATTCCAAGAACCCAACATTGATCGCGTTCTCAACGTCTGGATGCGGATTTGGAATTGGTTTCGAGCTTCTTAACCAAAGCCGGCGATCCACTCGCAAGGTCTTGCCAACCATTCTCGCTTTCCACTCTGGCCGCTAACGGATCGAAAATCGTTCTGCTGCTAATTCGCGCCCGGGAGGGAATCGGGAGATCCAGACATGACCGGGTTGGCCGTTATGGAAGACGTGCGCCGCTACCGCGCAATAGCATCGTTGTGCCGCCAGGCCGCGGCATTCCGGCCGAATCAACGATGCTCATTGCTGACGCAGGCGGACGAATGGGAGCGCCGAGCAGTTGCAGAGCTCGAAGGGTATTTCAACGCTTTAGACCTTCCGGCACGAACCATTCGGCCTGCCGGCGGCGCACGGTCTGCGGTGCCGCTGGATCTGTGAACAGCGTGCCGCACTGGCATGGCCGGATCGGCCATGCGGTGACATTTGGCAAAGCTGGAAGCCGCAATTGCCGATGAAATTCAGCGCCACATCGCAGGCGCATGCAGAGCGTTGTGACCCGCTGCCTTCAAATCATCTATCGAGAGCTATCCGCTTGCGGCGGCTTCGAGGATCTTGGAGGCAACGTGCGCTCTTTCGCCGGTTTCGTACACGGAAATATTCTCGCACACTTCCTCAACCGCCGCCTAGTGATCTCCGACGCCGCGATGATGGCCCGGCGCTGGCAGTCTCAAAAGGACTTGCCAATCACTGCAACGTAGACACTAACAACCCGACACACGCAATGAGGGTTGCGGTGCTCAGGGTCGCCACGACAAGGGCTTGCTCAGCGCGGGCTTGCAGATCGTCGTCGTCCATTCCCGTCAACTCCATCTGGAGTACTCGCTCAAGCAGC
>NZ_JBUYWT010000171.1:0-1276 GCF_055264925.1 Bradyrhizobium sp. KZN70725 | reverse complement strand
TGGCAGGAATACCGGACGGCGCATCCCGACGGCTATGGTTACACGTGGTTCTGCGAGAAGTTTGACGCCTATCGGCGCCGGGCGAACCCGACCTTCCGTCATCGCCACGCGGCGGGTGCAGTGATGCAGACCGACTATGCCGGTCCGACGGTGGAGGTGATCGATCCGCAAACCGGCGAGATCCGTCAGGCGCAGATATTTGTCGCGGTGCTCGGGGCCTCGTCGCTGACCTTCGCTATGGGGAGCTTCGGTCAGCGACTACCAGATTGGATCGAAGGCCAGACCCGAGCCTTGTCGTACTTCGGCGGAGTTCCCAAGGCGATCGTCTGCGACAATCTGAAGGCCGGGGTCGTCAAGGCGTTGTGGTTCGAGCCGACGCTCAACCAAACCTTTGCCGCCATGGCCGAGCACTACGACACGACGATTTTGCCGACCCGCAGCCGCAAGCCGCGCGACAAGGGCAAGGTTGAAGGCGCGGTGCTGATTGTTGAGCGCTGGATTCTGGCACGGCTGCGCCATCGGCGGTTCTTCAACCTGACCGATCTCAATACTGCGATCGGCGGTCTGCTGGAGGAGCTGAACCATCGGCCGATGCGCCATATCGGCAAATCCCGCCGGCAGCTGTTCGAGGAGATCGAGCGCGCTGCGTTGACGCCGCTGCCGGGCGAGCCGTTCGAATACGCCGAGTGGAAAACGGCGAAGGTCCACCCCGATTATCACGTCGAAGTCGACAAGACCTTTTACTCGGTGCCGCACCGGCTGATCGGCCGTCGGGTGGACGTCCGGCTCACCTATCGAGCCGTCGAGATCTTCCAGGATCACACGCGTGTCGCCAGCCATGTGCGCCGCTCTCAGCGCGGCGGCCATGTCACCGTGAACGAGCACATGCCCAAGGCCCATCAGCGTTATGCCAATATGACGCCGGCGAGCTTGATCAAGATGGCAGCGCGGATCGGCGTCAACACCGCCACTCTGGTCGAGCGGATGATGCGTGAGCGCCCGCATCCCGAGCAGGGTTATCGCTCCGCCATGGGGATCATCGCCCTGGCACGGCGCTACGAGCGCGATCGGCTCGAAGCGGCCTGCGAGCGGGCACTCGTCATCAACGCGATCAGCTACTCCTCGGTGAGCGCGATCCTCAAATCCGGGCTCGACCGCGCGAGCCCTGCTGCCGCACCCGTCAAAGCCACCCCCTCGCACGCCAACATCCGTGGTGGGGGCTATTATCAATGAAGGAAAGGAACATCGCGATGCTGACCCACCCGACCCTCGAGCA
>NZ_JBUYWT010000170.1:0-1314 GCF_055264925.1 Bradyrhizobium sp. KZN70725 | reverse complement strand
CCAGCCTCTCTGAGCTCCTGATCGGTCACCGCTTTAGACAACTTGATCATCAGATCGGTGGCGACCCGAGGCACCGAGTTCGTGCGCAGACCCGCCTTGAATTCCGCCGTCTGCTGAATGATGTATTCCGCGGAAAGGCCAAATAGACTGGCATTCTCTGGACCGCCGGGTCCGTCTGCCCGGTGACAGACTCCGCACGCGAACACATCTGGCTTTCTCCCCGTTGCGACGATTTCAGGCATTGGCGGATGATCGTCTGGATGCCAGTCGGGCGCGGCGAACAGATCGCGCACTTGCGTGAGCGTAAAACCGGCGGCGCTGTCCGGAACCCGCCTGATCGTGCCATCGTCAGGCGCGCGCTGAAAATTGGGAGGGTTCACTGGATAGGCCCATGCCGGTGGGCCGTCCTGGCTTTGCGCACGCGCTCCTGCCGCAGCGAGCGAAGCGAACGAAAACACCAAAAGCGCAGTCGAAAATCTCATGGCTCTCGCCCCCGCGCGCGTCGGTGAAGCCAGACTGTTGTTTCCGAAGGCAAAGATCAGGAGCGGCTGCCCGAGCGTTTGAGGGCGACAAACGCCGCTACTCCTCCGGCCGCAGTTCAAAGACCCATTCAACGCTCGGGACTCGCCGGCGTCAATGCGAATTCAGGTGGTCCGCGGCCGAGCAGCGGTCGAGCCCATAAAGGCGACTTTCACGCCCACCCCGACGACCGACGTGCCGACGATCGTCGCACTGCATCAGCGCCCTTAACACACGCTAGCTAGGCCGACTTCCTGTCCGGCCTGGCCGCAGGCTTCTTCGAGCTTCCTTCGCCGGCTCCTTCCCCTCGATCGGCATCAGCATCTCTTTCTGGCCGCTGGTTGCCTTGCGCGGCTTCTTGGCGGGCTTGCCCGCCTTCGCCGACGAGGCCCCCTGGCAGACGCTTCGTAGTAGCGCTTCCATCAGGTCCACGACGTTGCGTGATCGGCTTGCCGGCGCGCTCTAGTTGATGAGGTCGATCAAAGCGGTCTCGTAGTGGTTCTCGAACTTCTCCGGCTCGAACCGGACCGCCTTGTTCACGATCTGCCTGGAGAGGTCGAGCATGTCCTTCGTCAGCTTCGCCTCTTGATCGAAATATTCCTGCTCGCCGCGCACCTCATAGATGTTGCGCAGCAGCGTGCCGACCAGCCCCTTACGCCGGCGACACCGTGCCGGTGATCGTCGATCGGCTTTCGGGCGAGACCCGGCCGGCGCAAATCTTCGTCGCGGTGATGGGCGCCTCTAGCTTCACTTACGCCAAGGCCGCCTGGACGCAAGGGCTCTGCGATTGGCTCG
>NZ_JBUYWT010000169.1:0-1346 GCF_055264925.1 Bradyrhizobium sp. KZN70725 | reverse complement strand
GCCCATAGGCGCTAAAATAGGATTTGCGCCTTGGCTTCGCTTGTGATTCCAAGATGGAATGGCACACGAATCGCTTGTGAACAAAGATTGGGCGCGCGTTGTCGCCCGACTTGGCGGAGCCGAGGCTCTGAACATTAGCGCGCGCAAGACGAAGGCGTTTGTCCGTCCGCGGGAGATCAGCAATGCGGTCGACTTGCTGCGCCTGATCTTGGCTTATTGCCTTGGTGAGAAAGGGCTGCGGTTGACGGCGGCATGGGCCACGTCGGTTGGGCTTGTCGATATCTCCAACGTGGCTCTGTTGTATCGCTTACGTCAGTGCGGAGATTGGCTGGCAATCTTGGTCGAGCAGGCGCTTGCCGCCGCGGCGCCGAAGGCGAGCCGCGGTCGTCTGATCCGTATTGTTGACGCCACGACGGTCCCCAAGGCTGGGACGAGCGGCAGGAACAAGAACGCAGTGTGGCGTATCCATAGCGCGTTCGATCTTCCGCAGGAGCGCTTTGGTCACTTCGAACTGACCGATCAGCGAGCGGGCGAGACGCTGGATCGGATACCGGCGGTTGCCGGTGAGATCCGTCTTGCCGATCGCGCCTATCTGCAACCGGAGCGCATGGCGCATCTCGTCGATGCCGATGCAGACTTCGTGATCCGGGCCGGCTGGAAGAGCGCGCGCTGGCTCGATGCCGAAGGTAATCTTGTTGACCTCACTGCCGAACTGCGCAACGCCTCGGCGCGTGGCCTGATCGATCGGCCGATTTGGATAAAGCGCAAGTCAGGTGCGCCGCCGCTCGCAGTGCGTCTGGTTGCCGCGAAGAAGCCGGCGCAAGCTGCTGCGGCTGCGCGACGCAAGGCGCGCCGGACTGCACAAAAGGGAGGTCATCAGCTCTCCAGGCAAACACTTGACGCCGCAGATTGGGTGATCCTGGTGACCTCACTCAGGCCAGAGGACTTCACGACTGCAGATATCCTCGCCCTCTATCGGCTGCGATGGCGCATTGAGCTCGGCTTCAAGCGGCTGAAAAGCCTGATTGGCCTGAAGGGACCTCCCGGAACCGACGAGCGGTCCGCCAGACCCCATATCCTCGCTCATCTGCTGATCATTCTATTGCTCGAGCCGCTCGTCGACGAACTCGAAGACTCTCCCCGCTTGGCCGACGCCGCCTGACCCACCCAGTGACGTGGCGTCTGCTGCGCCAGCTCGTCGCTTCGCTACGGCAAGCGATCATTCCACAGCCCGCAATCGCTCTACTCTGCAGAGCCAGTCACGCTCTCCGGCGACATCTACGCGAGCCACCCAGACATAAGCGCCACTATCAGACTATGATCAAACTATTTTAGCGCCTATGGGC
>NZ_JBUYWT010000168.1:0-1355 GCF_055264925.1 Bradyrhizobium sp. KZN70725 | reverse complement strand
GAAAGCCGGGTGTTGTGGCGCGCTTTCTTGCGTTTTTGGATTTTGCTTTCGAGCGATTCGTGATTCCCTGACGGCGGGTCATCGGCATTGGGGAAGGCGATGAGCAAACCGCGGGATGATCGCCAGAAGGACCTGTTGCTCCCAGCGCTCGATCAAATCATCGACATGGGTCACCCGCTGGTTCGGTTGGCGGCGCTGATCGACTGGAAGTTTCTGGATGACCGCTTTGGTTCGGTGTGCCAAACCGGTCCGGGACAGCCTGGCTTGCCGACGCGGCTTGTCGGCGGCCTGTTCATTTTGAAGCACATGCACAATCTCTCGGATGAGGTGCTGTGCGCCCGCTGGATCGAGAACCCCTACTACCAATACTTCTGCGGCGAGTTGAGCTTCTGCCACCGGCTGCCGTTCGATCGATCGTCGATGACGCGCTGGCGGCAGCGGCTCGGCGAGGAGCAACTCGTCGCGCTGATCCAGGAAAGCCTGTCGGTGGCGCACAAGACTGGCGCCATCGGCCCGAAGGACCTGGAGCGCGTGGTGGTCGATACCACGGTGCAGCCCAAGGCGGTTGCGCATCCGACCGACGCGCGACTGATGCATCGGGCCATCACCAAGCTCGTCGGGCTCGCCAAGCATAACCGCGTGGCGCTGCGCCAGAGCTATTTGCGCCTGGCCAAGCGCGCCGCCATCATGGTCGGCCGCTATACCCATGCTCATCAGTTCAAACGCGCCGGGCGCCAGCTCAAGTTCCTGCGGACACGGCTTGGCCGGATCATCCGCGACATCCGCCGCAAGATCGGTGGCGATGCGGTGCTGGAAGCTCGCTTTGGCCCGCTGCTCGGTTTAGCGCAGCGGGTGCGCAGCCAGGATCAGCATCATCGCGGTCCGAAGGTCTATGCGTTACATGCCCCCGAGGTCGAGTGCATCGGCAAGGGCAAGGCCCGCGCGCCTTACGAGTTCGGCTGCAAGGTCAGTATCGCGACCCCCGTGACGTCCCCGAAGGGCGGACAGTTCGTGCTCCATGCCAAGGCACTGCACGGCAATCCCTTCGACGGGCACACGCTCGGCCCTGTAATTGCCGACATGGAGAAGCTCACCGGCGTGGAGGCTCGCCGCATCCACGTCGACAAAGGGTATCGCGGTCACAACCACCCGCATCGGTTCAGGGTCTGGATCTCGGGGCAGGTCCGCCGCGTCACGGCTTGCATCCGTCGCGAGATGAAGCGTCGCGCGGCTGTCGAGCCCGTCATCGGCCACGTCAAGGCCGAACACCGCATGGACCGCAACTATCTCAAGGGACGCCTCGGCGACCGCATCAACGCCGTCCTTGCCGCTGCCGGCTACAACTTCGGCCTGCT
>NZ_JBUYWT010000167.1:0-1381 GCF_055264925.1 Bradyrhizobium sp. KZN70725 | reverse complement strand
TTGATACGGGCGCGAGTTTTGTTTCGCTGCCGCTCCCATGCTGCGATCTCGTTTCTAAGGCGTTTTGGATCGTCGATCCGGCGGCCGAGACACTGCCCTTGGAGCACGCCGATCTCGATCTCGACCATATTGAGCCAACTGGCGTGTTTCGGGGTGTAGTGGAACTCGAGGCGGCGCAGGATGCGGCGGGCCTCGGCGGGGGCAAAGGCCTGGTAGAGGGCGCCGGGGGCATGGATCGACAGATTGTCCTGCACGACACGGATGCAGGCGGCCTTGGGGTAATGGACATCGACGAGTTCGCGCATGCAGTGAGCATAATCCACGGCGGTGCGCCGTTCGGTGACTTTGACGTTACGCCAGGCCCGATGCGGATCGAGGGCGACAAAGAGATTGACGGTGCCGTTGCGGCGGTACTCGTAATCGTAACGCTCGCGCTTTCCCGGCTCGGGTGGGATCGGCTGGCGCACTTCGCCGATGAGCTGGACGGGGGTTTCGTCGAAGCAGACCAGCGGCCGCTCGGGATCAGGCGCTTCAGCGTAGAGATCGAGCACATCTTCCATGCGGGCGACGTATTCGCCATCGACATGGGGAATGCACCACATGTCCCTGCGCCACGGCTTGAGGTCGTTATCGGCCAGCCGGCGGCGCACGGTCTCGCCCGACAGGCTGTCATGATCGGTGAGCTTGACCATCACGTCGGCCAGCAGCGCCAGCGTCCAGCGCCTCCGGCCAGCGGGCGGCTTGGCGCATGCGGTCGCCACCAGCAGGGCTTCCTCCTTGCCGGTCAGCTTGCGCTCCGCACCGGGACGCGGCTCCTCACTCAAGGCCCGATCGAGATTGCCTTCCACCAAGCGGCGTTTGGTCCGATAGACGGTGGAGGCGCTTACTCTGACGGTCCGGACAATCTCCTCGTCGCGGCTGCCGATGTCGGCCGCCAGCAAAATCTGGGCCCGCTTGAGTTTGCGAGCGGCATGCTTGCCGCCGCTCAGCATCGCCGTCAGTTCCTCTCGCTCGGCTTGGCTCAATTCAACCCGGTACCGTACATTCATCGTTCGCCTCCCTGTCGGAGGCTCCGGACGAATCGATCCATGAGTCAAAAATCAGGCGCACGCTTTACCGAGAAGCAGGGCCATTATCTGGCTTTCATCTATACCTACTCGCACATGTTCGGACGGCCCCCCGCCGAAGCCGACATGCAGCGTCACTTCGGTGTTAGCCCGCCCTCAGTCCATCAGATGATCGTCACGCTCGAACGTAACGGCCTCATTCGCCGTCGAGCCGATATCCCCAGAAGCATCGAAATCCTCGTGCCGCCAGAGAACTTGCCGATCCTAAGCTGGCTCGGTATCAAACCGTCAAAATCACTGTGACGAGCCACTAG
>NZ_JBUYWT010000166.1:0-1429 GCF_055264925.1 Bradyrhizobium sp. KZN70725 | reverse complement strand
CGGGCCTTGGTTAGTCAATCCCTTTTCGCGTCATCCACTCGCCGGGCACTTGCTTCTGTACGGGATCGGCGCGAAGGCCGTCGCCTGATGGGGTGCATTGAGGAGCCGGCCGGCCAATCTACGGATTGCGTGGTCGTGAGCCACTTCCCGGATGGCGGCCTGACCGGATCCATCGTCCCAGCGGAGGGACTTCGCTCGGGGAGAGCCTGGTGTCGTGGCCCGCCCGGAACCGATTGCTGCTCCTGGCTAGATGGCCTTGGTCATCGGGTTGAACGGTTTGGTGTCGGCGAGCATGCGATGCAGGATCACGGCGAGCTTGCGAGCCAGCGCTACCTTGGCCTTGCGCATGCCTGCGCGCCGGGCGATCCGCATCGCCCAGCTCTTCAATGCCGAGCAATTCTTGACCGGCTTGGTCAGCATGACGTGAGCTGCCTGGTAGAGTGCCTCGCGCACGGAGGCATCCCCGATCTTGCTGATGCGGCCGGTGTAGTCGGTCTCACCGGACTGGTACTTCTTCGGGGTGAGCCCAAAGTGGGCTCCCGTGGCCTTCGAGGAGCGGAAGCGCTTCGGGTCGTCGATCGCCGCGGCATAGGTGAGCGCCACGATCGGACCAACGGACGGCGTTGTCATCAGGAGCTTGGCGGATGGATGCGTCCTGGCGAGCTTCTGGGTGTGCTTGTCCAGGCTCTTGAACTCCCGCAGCAGCACCGCATGGGCTTGGAGCAGCGCCGCCGCGACCAACTCCAGTCCGGGATGGCCGGTCACGAGCTCGCGGATGCGTCCGGCGAACGTGCGCTCGGTGGTCGCACCGACCTTCAGGCCAAAACCGCGAAGTATGCCGCGCAGGCTGTTCTCGACATCGCGAAGCTTGGATTGCAGCAGCTTGCGCGCCGTCAGGATGGCGCGGGTCTCCTGCGCCGCGACCGACTTGCAGTGCACCGGCCGGAACCAGCCGAGCCGCATCAACTGCGCGATCCGGCGGGCATCGTTGCGGTCCGTCTTCACCGGCATCGACTTGAAGGCTTCGCGAACGTGCCGCGTTTCCAGCAGCTCGACCGCAAGCCCTGCGTCTCGCAGACCCGCATACAGCCATTGCGACAAGGGGCCTGCCTCCAGCCCGATCCGTTCCAGTACCAGACCCAGCGACCGGAACCAGGCGATCAGCGCCGCCGGCTCGCTCGCAACCTTCGTCTCGCGCAAAATCTTGCCTGTCCCATCGACAAGGCAAACGCTCGAGCATTCCAAAGACACGTCAATTCCTGCATAGTGGTACATGGTCGTCCCTTAATGATGCTTGGAGCGGGCTTGCCCGACTCCGTTGAACACCATCAGTTTGAGGGACGACCGCCTTCCAACCAACAGGCCGCTCGCGAGCGCGCTTCCAAATTGCGCCGTAGCGAGCGGGCGGCCGGCCCGTTACCCCATCTAC
>NZ_JBUYWT010000165.1:0-1510 GCF_055264925.1 Bradyrhizobium sp. KZN70725 | reverse complement strand
TCTTACTGAGTCAGAAAGCCGCGATCTGGAGGGTTGAGAATCGCATATTAAGGGAGATTCAACGTGGTCGAGGAGGCCGAGATGGATCGCCGAGGGAGAGGAACCAGCGAGACGCGATTTTCGGCTTACGTTGATAGCCTTGTGAGCGTGATCGGGCATGCCGATCGCGAGCGCCCATTTCGGGATTATTGCACGGGGTTGTTGATGCCCTGTGAACGCAAGAGCGTAGAGCCGATGGCAGCAGTGACGGCGCCGGAGCGGACTGCGGCGCAACACCAATCGCTGCTGCACTTCATCGGTGAAGGACGGTGGTCGGACGAGAAGGTCCTGGCCAAGGTGCGGGAGACAGTGTTGCCTGCGGTCGAACGTAACGGACCGATCGAAGCCTGGATCATCGACGACACGGCGTTCCCCAAGAAAGGGACGCATTCTGTTGGGGTGGCACGCCAGTATTGCGGTCAACTCGGCAAACAGGACAATTGTCAGGTCGCGGTGTCACTGTCGGTTGCCAATCATGATGCCAGCTTGCCGGTGGCCTATCGGCTCTATCTGCCGGAGGTTTGGGCCTCCGACGCTGCCCGCCGCAAGAAGGCCGGCGTGCCCGACCAGATCGTCTTTCAAACCAAGATCGAGATCGCACTCGACCAAATCCGCGCAGCCTGCGCCGCGGGCTTGCCGCGTGGCGTCGTTCTGATTGACGCCGGCTACGGCAATCACAGCGAGTTGCGCGCCGCCCTCACTGCGCTTGAGCTTTCCTATGCCGCCGGCATTCTCTCGAGCACCACAGTGTGGGCGCCCGGCACGGGGCCTTTGCCACCCAAGCCCTACGTGCCCGGCCGCGGACGGCCGACCAAGCAGCTTCGTCGCGATGCGAAGCATCAACCGATCAAGGTCAAGGAGCTTGCCTTGAGCCTTCCGGCCAAGGCCTGGCGGACGATCGCTTGGCGCGAGGGAACCAACGAGCCTCTCAAATCCCGCTTTGCACGAGTGCGCATTCGCATTGCGCGGCGCGACTTCAATCGCAGCGAGCCTTGGCCGGAAGAATGGCTTCTCATCGAGTGGCCGAAAGGTGAGAAGGAGCCGACAAAGTACTGGCTGTCGAGCCTCCCGCCCGACATCGGCTTTGCCCATCTCGTTGATCTTGCCAAGTTACGCTGGCGCATCGAACGCGACTACCAGGAACTCAAGCAGGAGACTGGTCTTGACCACTTCGAAGGGCGGGGTTGGCGCGGCTTCCACCATCACGCCACGCTATGTATCGCCGCCTACGGATTCCTGATCTCCGAACGGGAGACGATTCCCCCCTCAGGATCTCATTCCTCCCGGCCGTTCAAAAAATCTCCGCTTCCCGAAAATTACCGACCAAGAGGTTCTGCCGCTCAGGACCGAACGTCATATCCCCAACTCGATCGCAACAATGCGACGCCGCTTGAGCGTCGCGCTCCTCGGCCGCATGCAAAGGTGTCCTTGCTGCATCCGGCTCATCAAAGGGCGCGACCCGCCGATCCAC
>NZ_JBUYWT010000164.1:0-1524 GCF_055264925.1 Bradyrhizobium sp. KZN70725 | reverse complement strand
AGCGTCAATCAACGCTTGCCAAGTCGACGGCCAGCGTCAATTATCTCCTGACTCGGCCGCCTCGTCTCATCTTGATTGACGGGCCGCTCTCATCCTGATTGTCGCGCTATATGGCACACCAATCCGAGATGCTACGTAGAGAGTGGCGATCAATCAGGCCTTCCAGCGAGACTGTTCCCCGTGACGCCCTCAAGGAAACGGCCCCAGCGCGTTGGAACGAACGCTGAGGCCGCCTTACCGCGCCGCTGAGAATAAGGCGGCCCCGGCACGTAGCTAGCGCCGGGGCCAGAGGGATTGTCATTCCCATGAGAACTCGACCCTGCGCCCAATAGGTCTGTTCCCGCATTTGCATAGGAAAGTCAGCTTGCGTTTCATCGCAGATGCGATGCGGCACTCAAGCAAACGGCCCCAGCACTCGGGCAAGGAGGCTGAGGCCGAGGAGCGCCCGTGGGGTAGGGAAAGATTATGGACCCCCCGCGTGAGCTAGAACCTCGATGGTACGGAAGGGCATTTGCATATGTGAATGAGTGTCCTGATTTCCCCAAGCGAATGTCCTAACTGGGACAGCATCTCAACCGGGGTGCTGTCCGCATTTAGGCCCCGTGTCCCAAGTTGATTTTGGAAGTGTCCTGATTAGAAAACGGCCCCAGCGCCGGGAGAGCGCTAAGGCCAAGTTGACGTTTCCAATGAGCTACGGCAGTTCAGCCGATCAGAAGCCAGCCTAAGCTGATGATGAACGCGACGAGCGATATCCCCGCCAAGCCTATGAGGCTGAACTCGACGCCATCTAAATCGGTCCTGAACATAATGTTCAAAGCATTACACGTCGGATCGGCGGGCGCTTTAGCGTATGTCAGTCAGCGGCTGTGTCCAATTTCCAGATTCCACCGGGCATCAGATGTCCTAATTCCCCTGTACGAGTGCCCTAACCAGGACAGCACCTCAACCGGAGCATTGCCGCCAAGGCGGACGCTACTGCGGCTCCCCGACCGAGGAGCGCGCCGGCGGATTTGGATCGCTGAACCAGTACCAGGATGCGAGGGCATGGACGCCGACGCCGATCAGGAAGATGCCGGCGTAGAGCTCGACCGCATGATTCATCGCCAGCAGGCGGGGATGCTGCGCGGCACCCTGGCCCTGGTAGGTCCAGACCCAGTGCCCCACGGCGACGATGCCAACGCCGAGCGCGGCGATGGCTCGGCCGGCCGCATTCATCATCCTCACGCGATGGTCTCCCAACTCGCCCGGCCAGGCAAAAATACCGGGCGAAGCTGACGCGGACCTGACGTGGGACATGGAACGTAGCCCGGATGGAGCCAACGGGTCGCGCGAACGCGTGCCCGACGACAGGCTCCGCGAAATCCGGGACTTTCTATCCGCGCTGCTGAAGCCTGCCGGACTACGCTTTGCTTTATCCGGGCTTCTGTAACGGGCCTTGGTTAGTCAATCCCTTTTCGCGTCATCCACTCGCCGGGCACTTGCTTCTGTACGGGATCGGCGCGAAGGCCGTCGCCTGATGGGGTG
>NZ_JBUYWT010000163.1:0-1527 GCF_055264925.1 Bradyrhizobium sp. KZN70725 | reverse complement strand
CAGTTCCGCCGCGTCGCAACCCGCTTCGAAAAGACCGCCCGAAATTACCTGGCCGTCGTTACTCTCGCAGCCATCGTCTTATGGATGCGATAAATGTCCACACCACCTAGTCCTGCAGCGGCCCTATATGCTTTGATGCGCAGGACCGGAATTGAGATGCAAGGGTGGCCAGATGTATATGTTCGTTAGAAAGTACACCAAGGTTCGTTCAGTTGCGGATGCTGCCCGCCGCGCCAAGAGTGGCATCGGCCAGATCCTGAAGGATTCGCCCGGATTTAAATCTTATTATGTATTGGATGGGGGCCAAGGCGTTGGTGTCGCTGTGATGATATTCGAGGACCGCGAAAGCGCCAATGCGGCGAACGAAAAGGTCCTGCAGTTTGTTCAAGCAAGCATGCATGACCTTCATCTTGGCGCGCCCGAAATTATCGCAGGGGAAGTCTTGGTGAACATAGAATCTGATGCGTAGTTGATCGCAAGCGCCGCTGATCCGCAACGTGAGCGAGCATGGCGCCGAGAAGCTGCTGTGACGTTCGGCCAGAAGACGTTTCAATGTCACTGCACATGTATGGCCAGCATATCAATTACACGGGCCGCTCAGAGTTCGATGTGGAGCGAAGGCGCGAGAAGCCATACGTGCCAAAGGTCGCTGTCGACGAGCACGCGCGGACTAAGTCTTTTCGTCAGGCGGGAGCGTCGGCACGTCCGCTGCTGACCCTGGCTGTGTAACGCGAAGGCCGGACCACCTCTGAGGTCATTCTGTCATCGGGCCAGACCGGAAGTGGTTCGCCCAGCGACCGGCACGATTCGTGTCCGACATATAACCAGTACAGAAAAGCCGGGCGGCGATGCCGGGCCTCTCTTTCTTTGAACGCTGAACTTTGGACCTAGAAGTCCACACCACCCATGCCGCCCATGCCACCACCCCCTGGCATGCCGCCGGGTGCGCTCTTCTTCGGCAGCTCGGCGACCATGGCTTCCGTGGTGATTAGGAGTGCCGCGATGGAGGCGGCGTTCTGGATCGCGGTGCGCACGACCTTGGTCGGGTCGATGATGCCCTTCTTGACAAGGTCGGCATAGTCGCCGGTCTGGCCGTCGAAGCCGTAATTGTAGGTCTTGTTCTCCAGGATCTTGCCGACGATGACGGAGCCGTCCTCGCCGGCGTTGACCGCGATCTGGCGAGCCGGAGCCGACAGCGCCTTGCGCACGATCTCGACGCCGGTCTTCTGGTCGTCGTTCTTGGTGCGCAGGCCCTTCAGCTGCTCGGAGGCACGGAGCAGGGCGACGCCGCCGCCCGGGAGGATGCCTTCCTCGACAGCCGCGCGGGTCGCATGCATCGCGTCATCAACGCGATCCTTGCGCTCCTTCACCTCGACCTCAGTCGCGCCGCCGACGCGGATCACCGCGACGCCGCCCGCGAGCTTGGCGAGACGCTCCTGCAGCTTCTCACGGTCGTAGTCCGAGGTGGTCTCCTCGATCTGCGCCTTGATCTGGGCAACGCGGGCGTCGATGTCGGCCTTCTTGCCG
>NZ_JBUYWT010000162.1:0-1605 GCF_055264925.1 Bradyrhizobium sp. KZN70725 | reverse complement strand
CCCCTCAAACCGGACGGTACGCTGATCGCTGTGATCGAGATGAGCCTGTCGAGCTGGCTCGTTGCGGGGATTGTGCCTGGTGTCGAGCGCCAGCCGTCGAAGAAGCTTGAGGTCGACGAGAACGCCTTGCTGAAGCTGCTCAATCGCTGGCGAGAAGAGGCGCGGAAGGCAGGACACCGCATCGAACGCATGGCGGTCGCTTTCGAGGCCGGCCGTGACGGTTTCTGGCTGGCCCGCTGGCTCAGGGTGCGCGACATCGAGGCGCATGTCATTCACGCATCGAGCATAGCGGTATCGCGCGAGCACCGGCGCGCCAAGACCGATCGTCTCGACACCGAACTGCTGAAACGCTCTTTTCTCGGCTGGTTGCGGGGCGAGCGTGATCACTGCAAGATGGTCGCGATCCCGACAATCAAGGACGAAGATGCCAAGCGCCCCACCCGTGAGCGCGAGAGCCTTGTCGGAGAGCAAAGTCGGATCGTCAACCGAATGAAAGCAGGTACGGCTCGGCATCCGCGGCTTCAATCCCAAGCTGAAGAAAGCCGCCGAACGCCTTGACGGCTTGCGCACCCCCGAAGGCGAGCCGATCCCGCCCAACACCCTGGCTGAGCTGCGTCGCGACATGGCGCGCCGGCGGCTCGTCAGCGATCAGATACGGCAGATCGAGGAGGCTCGCCTGGAGCGTCTCAAGCAAACGCCCAGTGATGGACCACACGCAATGGAGCGCCTGTTGGCGCGGGTAATCGGGGTTGGTGTCGAGACCGGCGACATGCTGGTGCAGGAGGTACTATCGCGAAGCATGCGCGACCGAAGGGCGATAGCGCGTTATGCCGGCCTCACTGGCTCGCCTGACGAAAGCGGCAGAAAACGCCGGGAGAGAGGGCTGACCCGTTCCGGCAATGCCCGAGTGAGACGAGGCATGATCGAATTGGCGTGGCGATTTCTCAGATTCCAGAAGGACAGCGTCTTGGCGCAGTGGTTTCGAACTCGTACCGAGAATGCCCGCGGGACGCGCAAGACCATGATCGTGGCCTTGGCGCGCAAGCTCCTGATCGCTCTGTGGCGACTCGTGCGGGAGGGCGTAGTGCCGGACGGCGTCGTTCTGCGGCCGGCATCATGAACGGAGGAAGGACACCCCAACAGTTTCGGCCTTCCGTCCGCCTGTGACGGTGTCGCCGATGACGGTTCGAGGTGGCGGGGTCCCGACGTGTTTCCTTGGCTTCGATGCCGAAAGGGAGAATGGGTCCGCCGCTTCGGAGCTTCGCTGCCGATGCGCATGACTGCATCATGGTTCGGGGTCCTTGGACCCACCGGATACAAGGTTGTGGCGCGATTGATCGCGCCCGCAAGCGGGCTCCCCTCCGATCGTCATCCCGATCGCACCAAGCGATGCCGTCGTGCTCGAAGCTGTCAAGGTGTGGCCTGGCAACGGCGGAGCCTGTCGTACGATTCGTGCGGCGGCCAACCTTGACCGCTTCTGCGCGCGCCAGCGCAAGCGAAGTGCGGGTCGGGACGAAGAAACGGCCTCAGATCGAACAAAGAAACTGACGAAGGAAAAGATGCGCCGACCTATCGCCTATTTAAACGCCTCCCTTGACAAAGCCC
>NZ_JBUYWT010000161.1:0-1633 GCF_055264925.1 Bradyrhizobium sp. KZN70725 | reverse complement strand
CTCCCTCGGCGATCCATCTCGGCCTCCTCGACCACGTTGAATCTCCCTTAATATGCGATTCTCAACCCTCCAGATCGCGGCTTTCTGACTCAGTAAGACTAAAGCGCGATGGGATTGGGTTGAATCATCATCGCGCTTTAGCTCCTTGTTTGAGCATGATCTTTTCGGAAAACCGCTTCGCACTTTTCCGGATCATGCTTTGGACTCTTGTTGTGACGCGTTTTCTTCACACGAACCGGTATCCACTTCGCTCGAAAACGCTCTAGAACTTCCGCACCAGGTCCGGAGTGATCTCCTTCAGGCTGCGGATGCCGAGCAGCGCGAGGTCGCGGTCGATCTCGGCATGCAGCAGCGAGATCGCGCGCGCCACGCCGGCCTCGCCGGCGACCACGGCGGCATAGAGGAACGGCCGGCCGATCCAGACGAAGTCCGCACCGAGCGCCAGCGCCTTGATCACGTCGGTGCCGCGGCGGATGCCGCCATCGACCATCACGGTCATGTTGCCCTTCTGCGCCGCGATCTCCGGCAGCGTGCGCAAGCCGGAGACGGTGTAGTCGAGCTGGCGGCCGCCATGGTTGGAGACCATCACGCCGTCGCAGCCATGCTCGCGCGCCAGCCGGGCGTCTTCCGGCGCGATCAGTCCCTTCACCACGAGCTTGCCGCGCCAGCGCTTGCGGATCAGCTCGACATGCTTCCAGGCCAGCTGGTCGCGGCTGCCGATGTTGCGCATCAAATTCTTGGACAGCACCGGCGGGCCCTGCTTGGCGTCCATGTTCTCGAAATGCGGCATGCCGTGGTTGAACACGGTGCGCGCCCAGGTGTTGAGCAGCCAGTCGGGATGGGTGATGGTGTCCCAGAACACCCGCGGCGTGATCTCGAGCGGCACCTGGAAGCCGTTGCGGATATTGTTCTCGCGGTTGGGCGGCACCGGCACGTCGGCGGTGACGACGAAGGTGTCGTAGCCGGCCGCTGCGACACGGTCGACCAGCGGCTCGATCCGCTCGGGAAGGCCGGCGAGATAGGCCTGGTACCAGGCCGAAGGATTGGCGGCGCGAACGTCCTCCAGCGTGATCAGCGAGGAGGCCGACAGGATCATCGGAACGTTGGCGGCGGCCGCGGCGCGCGACAGCACGATGTCGCCGCGATAGGCGCACAGCGCGGACGAGCCCATCGGCGGAATGCCGAACGGCGAGGCGTAGGTCTTGCCGAACAGCGTCGCGGTCTGGTCGCGGCCGGAGACGTCCTGCAGCACCCGCGGCACGAAGCCGTATTCCTCGAACGCCCGGCGATTGTCGGTGCGGGCCATATCGGTCTCGGCGCCGCCGGAGATGTAGCCGTAGAGGAATTTCGGCAGCAGCCGGCGCGCCTGCGGCTCGAAATCGTCGAGCGTGAGATAGCGCCGCAGATGCCGCGGTACGGCGGGTGCAGCGCGGTTGACGGTTACGGGAGGCGGAGAGGGGGCTGCGGTCCGGTCGTGCACGTTGAGCGTTTCCGTTGTTCTTGGTTCTTGGTCGGAAGGCCAGACTAGAGCCTGTCCTCAGTTGAGCAAGATGAAAGCTGAGGCCAAGTGGATGCCGGCGAGAAAGTTTCTGGCGAGTTTGTCGTAGCGGGTCGCGATAGCGCGAAAGTGCTT
>NZ_JBUYWT010000160.1:0-1710 GCF_055264925.1 Bradyrhizobium sp. KZN70725 | reverse complement strand
CGGTTTGCTCATCGCCTTCCCCAATGCCGATGACCCGCCGTCAGGGAATCACGAATCGCTCGAAAGCAAAATCCAAAAACGCAAGAAAGCGCGCCACAACACCCGGCTTTCTTGCAAAATCGAATACTTTATCGAGGCAACTTCTACCCGTCTCCCAGGCCGATCTGCATTCTTCACGGACGACGCGTTATCGATCGACTTTTTCCTCGCCGCGAGGCCGGGCTCAAGCTTGCCGGATAATGCGACCTCGCGGTGTCTCGGTAGCCCGACGTGCTGCCGGGCATTTGTTGCTGATCATGGCGCATTGCTGCCCTTGGAATGGAAGCTCCTGCGCCGAGCCGACAAGCCCGCCGATCAGCAAGTCGCCTGACCTTCACGCAATGCCATCCATGGAGCTCGCCGTGCCCGCGCGCATGCGTCGATCAGGTGGTCTCGTCGTATGGGTACTCAGTTCTTCACGTGAGACGCGATGATGCTTGCGAACACACCGATTGCAGATCTTCGATCGGCGAGAAGCGCATTTCACTCGGGTCGCGCCCTATTCAGCCGACACCAGCGCCTAGTCGGTCCCGCAGTGCCGGTCGGCTGATGACAAGATTGTTGAGGTTCAGGTCCGGCCGTCTTGCTGCCAATCGTCTTACAAGTTCCCGGGTGCCGTCCACGACAAAGACGCCGCAGTCATAACCGTTCTGCTGCTGTCTTATCGGCGCCTGTTGCAGGTTAGCGTCGAGCCGTCCTGCGAGTACCGCTGCGGGCCTGTCGTTGTATCCTTGGGTGGAGTCATAGTGAAAGGCGACCGGCCCGCCCCAATTGCGGCGATCAACCAGCAGCAGCGACCAGTGACTGCCGCGCTGATGTCTATCCGTATTGCTGGCATCGCTTACCGGCAGGAACAAGAAGTCGGCTGTATCATGGCGAACCCACCCTAATGCTCGTTCGGCTACCTCCTTGGAGGGGGATCGCAACATTTGGGCTATCAGGGGATCCACGAACCGCGTCCGGGCGGCGAGATCCGGATTGTTCTGCAGCAACTCCTGCGCCAGGAGCTCATAGTCCCGCTGGATATGCTCGTCACCCAGCCACTGCGTGGGGCCCAGCACGGCTCCGCTGCGCTGGCCGGAAGAGGCAACGGTAGCCGAGGGGCCGATCTGAGCACCCGGGACGGGAGACGGGCGAGGATGATGGATGACCTGCGCACCGCGGCGTCCTAGCGGCCCTAATGGGATCGAGCGGGTCTCACCATTGACGGAGACCTGGGTTGGGCCGCTGGACTGGGGCGGCAGGACCCCGATGTTATCCCGGACATCGCGTAAGAAATCCGGCACCGGCGGGCGGCCATCCTGCCAATCCGCGTCGTCTCGGTGTCCGACGTCCTCAAGCGCCTGAGGTACGCCCGACCGCCCGACGAAGAACGCGGGTTTACCGGCAGGGCTGAGGACCGCCGCTGACTGAGCATCGTCAAGCATCTGCTGCGGCGTGTACGGCAGATCAACGAAAGACTGAAGACCGCGGAAAATGTCTGGCGACTGAGCTGGCGCGTCCGATGGTCCGGTGAAGAGCGGCGGTTTAGCGACAGCCCCACCCACCGGCGCTGACTGCGCATCGTCGCGCATCTGCTGCGGTGTGTACGGCAGATCAACGAAAGACTGAAGACCGCGGAAGGTGTCTGGCGACTGAGCTGGCGCGTCCGATGGTCCGGTGAAGAGCGGC
>NZ_JBUYWT010000159.1:0-1724 GCF_055264925.1 Bradyrhizobium sp. KZN70725 | reverse complement strand
CTTCAGATCGGAATGCCGGCCGGTTTTATTTCGGAACGGTGGCCGGCTTCATTTCGGAACGGTGGCCGGCTTCAAATCGGAATACCCGGCCGGAATAAATCGGAATCCGCAAACTCGCATAGTGCAGATAGAAGGGGTAACCGTATTGCTGCCCTGCACGGCCATCAGCCGAGCTCGTTTCCCTATCGGTCACTTCCGCGGGTAACCTCTTCCGCTTGCACTAGCTTCGGTTCGGTAGCACTCCTGAGAGAGTTGATCTATGTCGAGGAAGTCAGCTCCGAGGTCCGTGCATTTGGCTGCCGTTGCGTTGTTTGGACCCAGTGACTTCGCGATCTTGAAGGACCAAGTCATCGCGATAGTAGAGGTCGACAGCGCCATAGGGAGACTGAATCACGAGCTCGCGCGCCCTCAACGGCTCTTAGTTCGTTTCGGAATATGAAGGCGCCTCGCAAACTTCGCGGCGAGGCAGAGGGACGGACGATCTGTCATGTCGATCGTAATGGTACTTCCCGTCTTCTTGACCAATTGCACGAAGGCGAACTTGCTGGTGCAATCGATTGCGACGTAGAGGTAGAGCTTGCCTTCGGCAGCCTGGAGCTCAGCGATGTCGATGTGGAAATAGCCGATCGGATAAGCCTTGAACTTTTTCTTCGAAGGCTTGCCACCTTTAAGCTCCGGCAATCGGCTGATGCCGTGGCGCTGGAGGCAGCGATGCAGGGATGACTGCGTCAGATGCGGGATGGTCGGCTGCAGGGCATAGAGGCAATCGTCGAGCGGCAGCAGCGTATGCCGCCGGAAAGCGATGATGATCGCCTCCTCCTCGATGGAAAGGACTGTCGACTTGGCTTCCTTGGCGCCTGTCGAACGATCGGCGACGGTCTCGGCTGCTTGCACTTCGCGACAGTCTTCTGGTTGATCCCGTAGCGCTTGGCGAGTGCTCACAGGCTCTCTTGACTATTTTGTATTGCTCGACGACTGCCTCCGTCGTGGTTGCGCAGCCGTGTAAAACCTGTCCCATAGCGCATCCTTCGAATCGTGCGACAAGAATGCACCATCAAAGCTTGGGACTAAACACCTAGAGGACGAACTTGGTGCGCGGGAAGAAGGGCTCCCACAATGCAGTTTGGCTGTTTTTTGCGACGCGCAGGGCTGCGGTTCAAAAAAATGCCGCTCGCCCTCGACCGAGCTCGCGCGGACATCGCGCGCAGACGCCAGCGCTGACGTTCACGGCACACTAACCTCGATCCCCGGCGCCTGATCTTCGTCGACGAGAGTCTGCTGCAGATGGCGGAAGAAGCTCACCATGAACGGTCGCGGCAGGGACGCTGGTTTCCCAGCGCCCCCCGCTCAGATCCGTACGTGCGGAGCTACCGCATACGGCTCCTGCCTTCGGTCATGACGTGTACCGCGGATCGGGATGCGGATGACAGGCGCGGACTTTCGGGATGTATCGCCTATCGTGACGCTGGAATCGATTCTAGGTCATGCGGGAGCGCTGCCTGCGTCGGCGAAGCCAGCGCAGCCATGCCCGGCAGACCTCGGCGCGGAACATGCCGAGCCGTTTCAGATTCCCTAGAATCGCGTGTTAGAGCATGTTGTTTTTTCGCAGAATCGGGATTGAACGAAGCCGCTGGCGCGGCATGTAGGGAGTCATAGCAAGGATTGCCTCCTGTCTGAGAGGATTGCGGGTTTTCGAAGCCCAACCCTTTAGACAGGAGGTTTTC
>NZ_JBUYWT010000158.1:0-1844 GCF_055264925.1 Bradyrhizobium sp. KZN70725 | reverse complement strand
CATCGGCTGAACGCTCTTGCGATCGCCCGGACCGATCAATCCCGCAACATACAGAGGACACATCCGCTGCCGGGTCTTATGACCCAGCCGGTCCAAGAACGGCATCAGCCAGCGTTCGAGTTCGTCTTCCCATCCGGGCATGGTCAGCCCTCCCAGAGCCGACCACCCATGAATCATTGAAAAATTGATTCGGGAATCTTGAGGGTTCTGTGAGGTCGCGGGGCAAAGGCCAGCCGCGCGCGCGGTGGCGCGTGCGACCTCATAGAAGCCGGATTGAACGAAGCTGCGGAGTTGTGGGCGCTATGGCGATAGTGCAGCTGGTCCAACTGCGGAGAAGGCGCGCCTGTGGTCGCCGCGCGTCGGCGCGATATTGATCGGACGTGAGCGGCGCCATTGCTTGGGCCGAGAGCGCGATGCCGCGAGCGATTTGCTGCGCTGTGATGCGCGGCCGAATGACTGACAGGGTGAGCGGTGACGAGGGCGGGCACGGCGACATCGAACGTTGCCACCGAGAAGGTGATCCCGGAACGGGTGGATGGTGCAGGCGCTGGTCATGACGTGTCACAACGAAACGGATGGTCGCGCGGGCAGGCTCGCGGGACGACGTCGACGCGCCGCATGGTGCCGCCACAATGCGGGCAGACGGGGATCTCACATTTGGTGTCGCCGGCTTCTTGATCAGTCGGAGCGTTGCGAACGTCAAGGAGCTGACGGCAGAGGGCGATTCTATTGTTGCGTCCGCCATTGGCGAGGAAGCCATAGTGGCGGATGCGATGAAAGCCGTCCGGCAGGGTGTGCAGGAGAAAGCGCCGCATGAACTCATCGGCATCAAGCGTCATCACTTTGGCTTTACGATTCTGCCGATAGTCCTTCCAGGAAAAGCTCACCTTGCCATCGGCAAGCGAGATCAGCCGACTGTTGGCGATGGCGACGCGATGCGTATAGCGGCCGAGATAAGCCAGCACCTGTTCGGGCCCGCCGAATGGCGGCTTGGCATAGACCACCCAGTCGGTCCGTCGCAATTGATCGAGGCGCTGGGCGAACGCGGCGGGATTGGCGAGATGGGCGAGACCGCCAAAGAAGCCCAACTCGCCGGCCGCGAAGGCAGCTTGCAGCTCTTGCAGGAACAGGCGGCGGAACAGCCGGGAGAGGACGCGCACCGGCAGGAAGAAGCCGGGCCGGCAAGCGACCCAGAGCGTGCCATCGAGCGAGGGTCCACCGCCGGGCACGACGCAGTGGAGATGCGGATGGTGTTGCAGGGTCTGGCCCCAGGTATGGAGAACAGCGGTCACACCGAGCTGCGCGCCGAGATGCTTGGGGTCTGCTGCGATGGTGGTGAGCGTCTCGGCCGCGCAGCGGAACAGAATGGCATAGACCACCGCCTTGTTCTGGAAAGCAATCTCTCTGGCCGGCGCCGGCAACGTGAAAACGACGTGGAAGTACGGCACGGGAAGGAGTTCGGCTTGTCGCTCGGCAAGCCATTGCGCGCGCGCCGAGCCCTGGCACTTCGGGCAATGCCGATTGCGACAGGAGTTGTAGGCGATGCGAGTGGCACCGCAGTCGTCGCATTGATCGACGTGGCCACCGAGCACAGCCGTCCGGCATGCCGTGATCGCGCCCATGACGCGCCGCTCGACGCGGCCCAGATGCCCGGCACGGGCTTGTCGAAACGCTTCGCCGTGCCGGCGGAAGATATCCGCCACTTCCAGAACCGGAGCCATCAGGTCCGCTCAGCCGGGCGGCACGACCTCCAGGCGAAGCCGGTCAAGCGGACTTGGCGTATTGCTGATGGTCTTAGTGGCGACTTGGGTATAGCGCGCCGTGCTGGCCAGACTGGCATGGCC
>NZ_JBUYWT010000157.1:0-1883 GCF_055264925.1 Bradyrhizobium sp. KZN70725 | reverse complement strand
AAAGGAGAAGGTGAGGATGATCTCTGAGGTGTTCATTACCTGTGCGGTCACAGGGGGCGGGAATGCGGTGGAGCGTAGCCCGCATGTGCCGGTGAGCCCGGAGCAGATCGCGGATTCGGCGATCGAGGCGGCGCGGGCGGGGGCGGCAGTGGTGCACATCCACGTGCGTGATCCCGAAACTCGGCGTGGCTCGCGGGATCCGGCACTGTATCGGAAAGTCGTGCAGCGCATTCGGAAGTCGGACGTGAATCCTCTGATCAACCTGACTGGCGGCATGGGTGGCGAGCTCGTGCTGGGTGGGGCAGACTCTCCGTTTCCACCGGGGGCTGGAACGGACATGTTGGGCGCGCTCGAGCGGCTGGTCCATGTGGAGGAGCTGCGTCCCGAGATCTGCACGCTGGATTGCGGATCGATGAACTTCGGCCCCCACAGCGAATACATCATGGCCAACACCCCCGGGATGCTGCGCGCGATGGCAGCGCGCTTGCAGAAGCTCGGAGTGCGTCCTGAGCTCGAGGTGTTCGATACCGGGCATCTGGTACAGGTGCACGAGTTGATCAAAGAGGGGCTGATTAACGATCCGCCGTTGATCCAGTTGTGCATGGGGATTCGCTACGGCGCGCCGGAAGATCCGACCACGCTGATGGCGCTGGTGCACCAACTCCCGCCGCATTCCGTCTACTCGGCTTTCTCGATTGGACGGATGCAGCTTCCGTATGTGGCGCTGGCGCCGTTGGTCGGCGCGAACGTGCGGGTGGGCTTAGAGGATAATCTATATCTCTCCCGTGGTCGTCTGGCGACCAACGCCGAGCTCGTGCAGCGAGCAATAGAGATTCTCGAGCGGATCGGGGTGCGGGTGATGAGCCCGGATGCGGTACGCGAGAAGCTCGCGTTAAAAGTTCATGTCTGAGGAAATCAAGCTCTATGTCCGAGGAATCAGAGGTCATGTCTGAGAGGCGGCCGCGAGCGGTCGGGTTGCTGGGGGGCGGGATCATCGGCGGCGGGTGGGCCGCACGGTTTATTCTCAACGGAGTGGACGTGCGGCTGTATGACCCCGCCGCTGGTGCGGTCGAGCGCGTGCAGCAGCAGTTGGCCAACGCACGGCGGGCATATCGGCGGCTGACGCAGGTCCCGCTGCCGGCCGAGGGGGCGTTGACGGTGGTGGAGTCGATCGCGGACGCGGTGCACGGCGTGGAGCTCGTGCAGGAGTCCGCGCCGGAGCGCTTGGAGCTCAAGCAGCAATTGCTCGCAGCCGCCTGCCGCGCAGCGGCGCCTGGGGCCCCGATCTGCTCCTCGACGTCGGGATTTCGGCCGTCGTTGCTGGCGGCAGGGGTGGACCATCCCGAGCGCCTGCTCGTCGCGCACCCGTTCAACCCGGTGTACCTGCTGCCGCTGGTTGAACTATGCGGCGGCGCGAGCACGGCACCCAGCTCGCTCGAGCGGGCGGCGGAGATCTTCCGGGCTGTGGGAATGCACCCCCTCGTGGTGCGCAAAGAGGTGCACGGATTCATCGCGAACCGGCTGCAGGAGGCGATGTGGCGCGAGGCGCTGTGGCTGGTGCACGATGATTTGGCCACCGTGGAGGAGGTCGATGATGCGATCCGCTACTCCTTCGGACTGCGCCGGGCGGTCATCGGGCCCTTCAGCTCCTTCAGCTTTGGCGGCGGTGGGGCCGCCATGCGCCACAGCATGGAGAAATGGGGACCGGTGCAGCTGAAGGAGCCGTGGACGAAGTTCACTGACGTGCCCGAGCATACCGACGCCTTCCTGGACAAGCTCGCTGAGCAGTCAGACGCTCGGGCCGAGAAACTAACCATCCCTGAGTTCGAGCAGAAACGCGATGACTGCCTCGTGGCCGTGCTGCAGGGGTTGCGCACACAGGG
>NZ_JBUYWT010000156.1:0-1891 GCF_055264925.1 Bradyrhizobium sp. KZN70725 | reverse complement strand
GTCGCCGAGCTCGTAACTCCGGTCGGGCTACGCCCTCCCTGCGTCACGAGCTCGGCGACGCTCTCTCATCCTGATTGACGCTCTGCTTCCATCCTGATTGCCGCGCGGCAGCTGCTGGTAGGAGGCGTTGGCGAACAGCGTGGTGAAGCGGTTGAGCTGGCCGCTGACGCCGGCGTTGAGCTCGCCCCAGCTGCCGCCGAGACTAGAGTTGAACGGAATGAATCCGGGTCGGAGGAAAACTGCGTCAGCGGGTCGCCGCGGAACTCATGCCAGACGTTCGGCCGCAGCCAAGCGGTGATGGTGCGGGCGAAGCCGCCAGCCGATGGGTTCAGGCGCCCCTGTCATGCATTTCCCCCTATGGTGGCCAACGGAAGAAGCGTTCGACGCCGCGCCTTCGAGAGGGCTACTGCCCTGCAATGGAGATGCTCCGCCGGCCAAGGTCCGCGTCTACCGTCGGCTAGCCATCTCGATATTAAAGGCACCTTCATTCAGCTCAACGGAACAGAGTGGGTCGATCCGTTGAAATTGGGCGAGTCACTACACATAGCAACTGTGCAACATCAGCCCGCGCCTCATAATCGTAAATGCGATTTTGCGACGGCTGAGAAAGCAAGTTCTCAGTCGAGATCCTCCGGCGTGATATCGCGAGCACCGTGCAGCACTCGCACGATCTCAACGCCGTTGGGAAACGCTTCGTAGAAGAGTACGTAGTTGCCGACCGGAAAGCTCCGAATGCTCATACCCAACTCGGGCCGCTGTCGGCCCGCTAGTGGATCTCGGCAAGCATCTGAAGGACGTTGCCGATACGATCGAGCAAGCGGTCTGCAGCAGCGATATTGTCAGATGCGATGAAGAGCTAAATCTCGTCCAGGTCGGTCTCGGCCTGGGGCCGCCTTGTGAGATTACCCGCCATGCTTCCCGGCTTTTAGCCGTTCACGTCCTCGGGCCTTAATCTGTTCGACCAGTTTGCCGGGCTCGAACGGTTCGGCGGGACCGCTTTCAAGGCCTTCCTGTATGGCAGCACGCAATGCTTCAAGCTTCACCTTGCGACGCTCCTCGCGTTCTTCAACAAGGCGCAGTCCCTCCCGCATCACTTCGCTAGCGGTTGCAT
Source organism: Bradyrhizobium sp. KZN70725 (assembly GCF_055264925.1). Taxonomy (NCBI): domain Bacteria; kingdom Pseudomonadati; phylum Pseudomonadota; class Alphaproteobacteria; order Hyphomicrobiales; family Nitrobacteraceae; genus Bradyrhizobium; species Bradyrhizobium sp. KZN70725. Next base: position 780 of record NZ_JBUYWT010000156.1, on the reverse strand, counting down.
AGCGACCGCTGTCGACGAGATCCTTGATGAAGCTCTCGTAGTGTTTGCCGACAGTATAACTCGTGGCCATACGCACCTACCTGCCTCATAATATATTACTTTATGCTATAGCGAAGCCGCTGAACTGATCGAGCGGCGCCGACGCCGCCTCGCGGACCGTTCCAAGGTTACGACGACGCGCAGGCGCTGAATCCAGAATGTAAAGAATGACGCCGGTCAGAAAACTAACCGCGTCATCATTAATGACGGGTCACGCGGAAACCTCGGCTGCGCCAATCCGCGCGCCTGGTGTCGGGAACGAATGCGCGCCAGCGGATTGAATCCGTGCCTGGGAAAGCCGGCCTTATCCGGGTCGGTGCCGTCGTCAAAGGGAGCGATCCGGTAAACGGGCCCGACGTTCTTCGCGCGCCAAACCGAGGTCTCCCGGAAGAGCCTGCCCTTAGGACCAAGAACCTCGACACTGCCCCGCTAGCGCAGCAGGTTCGGGATAATTGTAGAAACAGACTTGCCCGCCCGCGTCGGAGCAAGCGTCAACAGATGACCCTCACCATCCCAATGGATGAACGCGGCAGGGGTCTTGGGCGCCCTCCTCAAGGAAGGTTCCGAGCAGGATAGACGAGGGGGTGGTTATCCTCACCACCGAGACGCAGCGACAATAACGTGAGGTATTGCGGATCGTCGATGAAAGCATCGACGTCTTTGCTGAGGCGGTGCGCGCTATGAATCATCAGAGCGGTACCGCCTCCAAGCACCCAATCAGGAACAGGCTGTCCGTTGGAT
>NZ_JBUYWT010000155.1:0-1990 GCF_055264925.1 Bradyrhizobium sp. KZN70725 | reverse complement strand
GGTGAAATCGTCCGCTACGCGATGCAAGCGCCGCCTACCGGCACCGTCATCGCGTCGTGCCAGCACGTGATTCCGAGGTTTGCGCCGGGGGATCGCGTGTTTCTTTCCTGGTCGTGCTGCTTTCTTTCTGGATCAGCGCATTGATCCGCACGTATGCTGGGATTGTGATTCTCGGAAACGACGGGATCGTGAATCGATCACTTCTTTCAATGGGGCTGATTCTGGCCGAGCAATGCTCGGTACGGCCGCTCTTCGTCAGCTGTTTTCAAAAAAAATGGTAAGGCCCGCCGCCGAGCGGACGGCGGGCCTGCTCGATCGTGGGCGCGGATCGGAAGATGATCCGTTATCGCTCCAGCGCTCCAGCCGCCCTGCGGAGGTCGCTCTGGGCGGCCGGTTGCGCGATCTCGCCAACGAGCGGTGGCATTTCGGCTACCGCCGGTTGGTCGTCCTGCTGTCGGCGGGAGGGCAAGCCATCAAGGATCAACCGGATCTACCGGCTCTATCGCGAGGAAGGGCTCACCCTCCGCAAGGGGCGGGCTCGCGCAAAGCTATGAGGACCCGTGTCCCGTTCCTGATCGAGGCGAGGACCAAGGCCGCTGGTCGCTGGACTTCCTCCACGACCAGTCACCAACGGCCGGCGCTTCCGCATCCTCAATATCGTGACGACGTCACAAGGAATGCCTGAGCGCCATTCCGGAAACCTCGATGTCCAGACGGCACCTGACCTGCGAACTGACGGCAACCTGACCTGCCCCTGCGTATTTCCTCCAGATGGAGCTAGAGCCCGGCCTGAGCAAGGACGGACAGATCAAGCGAGCAAGGTTCACGGGAGAGCAGATTATCGCAGTGTTGAAGGAGCATGAGGCTGGAGCGACGACAGACGACCTGGCTCACAAACACGGGAGGCGACGATCTACAATTGGAAGGCCAAGTTCGGCGGCATAGAAGTTTCCGAATCCAAGCGGCTGAAGTCGCTCGAGGAAGAGAACGCGAAGCTGAAGAAGCTGCTAGCCGAGCAGACGCTCGATGGCGCGGCACTGCGAGAGCTTTTGTCAAAAAAATGGTAGATCCCGCTATAGCGCGACAATCAGGATGAGAGCGCGAGTCTCACCCTGATTGCCGCCGCGCAGATCCCGCCGCCAAACGTGCCGCTGTGGCGCACCTGAAGGCCATGACGGGCCTGTCGGAGCTACGGGACGTCGACGCAGATCGGAGGATGATCCGCTACCGATCTCGCCGCCCTCCCCATACGGAGCTTCGTGCCCGGCTGCGGGACCTCGCCCGCGAGCGCCGACGGTTCGGCTACCTGTTCATTCTACTGCGGCGGGGAGGGCGAGCCATCAGGGCTCAACCGCATTCACCGGATCTATCGGGACGAAGCGCTTACGGCCCGCAAGCGGTGGGCTCGCCGCGAGGCCATGGGGGGCCGGGCGCCGATCCTGATGAAAGCGAAGCCGAAGCGCGCTGGTCGCTGGACTTCGTCCACGACCAGTTCGCTAATGGACGGCTCTTCCGCATCCTCAACATTGTCGACGATATCACAAAGGGTCACAAGCCGATCGCCCGTTGCTTCCACCGCGCCGCAAGGCGCACAAACCCCCGAGACTCAAACTGCCGCTGGATGAAAATTCAGGGGCAGGTCACCAGATTCACGAAATCAGAGAGCATGCTCAAGAGATCGCAAGGCCCCTACAAAAGCATCGCGGCCTTATGAATTTTTGTGGCTTGCTCGCGTCCGAGCTAAAGTTGGCGCGATAAAACGTCACATGGTGACGATCGTGCGCCGAATTTCTGCTTCGTGACGGTCAATATTAGCCAATTCAGATCCCGGGACGCGATACTATTTATCGATACTGAAACGTGTCGTCGGTCTGGCGTTAAAGGAGAAGGTGAGGATGATCTCTGAGGTGTTCATTACCTGTGCGGTCACAGGGGGCGGGAATGCGGTGGAGCGTAGCCCGCATGTGCCGGTGAGCCCGGAGCAGATCGC
>NZ_JBUYWT010000154.1:0-2157 GCF_055264925.1 Bradyrhizobium sp. KZN70725 | reverse complement strand
GAACACCATCAGTTTGAGGGACGACCGCCTTCCAACCAACAGGCCGCTCGCGAGCGCGCTTCCAAATTGCGCCGTAGCGAGCGGGCGGCCGGCCCGTTACCCCATCTACGAGTTCAGGAACGGGTGCGCGAGCCAGCCGGCCGCATAAAGCGCCCAATCCCAAACACCGTGTGCGTGACGAGGCTCTGCAGCCGCGCCCCCCATGGATGGGGCGTGCGGCTCGCGGCGATGCCGGCGCCCATCGCGGGCTGCATCACCAGGAACGGCGCGGCCACGCTGCCGATCCCAACCATCAGAGCCGGAGCGATGGTGGGCTGCCGCGCCCAATCGAGGCCGAAGATCGCAAGCAGCACGCCGGCAAAGCCGATCCCGATCAGATAATGCGCGGTCCATCCGATGACGCGTTCGCCCGCGACCTGTGGTGACGCGGCGATGCGGTCGTGGCGCAGGCGAGCGGATACGAGATGGCCGAGCCAGCGACCGACCAGGGCATAGTCCAGCGACGGGATGCCAAGCAGGCGCTTTCGAACCATCCCCCAGATGTCCATCACGACGGTCGCACCGATCCCGGTCAGCACCGCGCTCGCCGCAAATTCCGCGGCTTCAACCATGCGCGGCCTCCGCCGGCGCTCGTGCCGCGACCATCCAGCAGGCGGCGGTGAAGCGAATCTCGGTCCCGTGGATGTAGCGATCGAACGCACCGCGCACGGTCTCGATCACTCGCGTGCGGCGCGGCTCCTCCATCGCCTGCAGCATCGTCCCGACCGGGCCGAGCCAGCTCACATAGTGGGCCAGCTGTGATGCCGGAAAGCCGAGGGCGACATCGACCGGTTCGATCGCGATCGCGTCCCAGCCGCTATCCTCCAGGATAGTTTCGACCCGCTTCCGGTCGGCAAAGCCGAACTGCCCCGGCGCATCGGGACGCCGCGGCGGAAGATCCGGCAGCAACGGCTTCGCTGCCTGTTCCGCCGTCGTCATGAACGGGTTCTCGGCGGCGCCGCGCCAGGCGATGAAGCGGAGCGCAGCATCCGGCCGGGCCGCGCGGCGCAGATTGGCGAAAGCCTGCACCGGATCGGCAAAGAACATCACGCCGAGGCGCGAGATGATCATGTCGAAGCTCGCGGGCGCGAACGGATACGTCTGCGCGTCGGCGCAGATGAAGCTGACCGGCCGCCCTTCCCGCTCCGCGCGGGCGCGCGCCGCCGCGATCATCGGCTCGGAAACGTCGATGCCGGTGCAATGCCCCTGCTGGCGGAGCAATTGGGCAACGGCGAACGTTGTGGCGCCCGTGCCGCAACCGATATCGAGCACCAGGCTTGCCGCGGCATCGGACACCGCCTGAACGAGCAGTTCTTCAAGCGGCCTGAACATCCCTTCCAGCACCTCGCGCGTCTCGACCCAGGCGCGGCCGGCGGCGCCGTTCCAGAGTTTGACCTGCTCGTCGTCGACTTGCGCTGCGACACCCATGATTCTCGTCCTTGTTGATGCTTGCCTTACGCAAGCGATAGGCTGGATACTGCCAGTTCAAGTGAACTTGAGGTCAAGAGCCATGCGGGACATCGATATCGCGGAGGTGGCGGAGCTATCGGGCGTGCGCGCCTCGACCTTGCGCTTCTACGAGGAGAAAGGTCTGATCGCCTCGCATGGCCGGCGCGGGTTGCGCCGCCTGTTCGATCCGGCGGTGCTGGACCGGCTGGCGCTGATCGCGCTCGGCGCGCCTCCGGCTTCTCGCTCGACGAGATCGCAAGGATGTTCGCGCCCGATGGAAGACCGCGCATCGACCGGAAAATGCTTTCTGCCAAGGCCGACGAGCTCGACCGCACCATCCGCAGGCTCAACGCGATGCGCGACGGCCTGCGCCACGCCGCCGTCTGCCCGGCGCCGAGCCACATGGAATGCCCGACCTTCCGCCGCCTGCTGCGGGTCGCGGCGGCCGGCAAGATCGGCGAGAAGAAGGCGCGGAAGTCACGCCGCAAGTCGTAGAACGTAGCCCGGATGAGGGAAGCGATATCCGGGGACAGGTCTTTATTCCCCTTCCCCCTGAAAGCAGGGGTGTCCGGGGAATGATTCACTGTGTCGCGGTGCATGCTCGGCAGGACCGAGGCAAATCGGTCTTTTCTGGTTGTCGAGACACAGAGGGCCGAGCATGCGATATCG
>NZ_JBUYWT010000153.1:0-2178 GCF_055264925.1 Bradyrhizobium sp. KZN70725 | reverse complement strand
GTTCTGCAATCGCCGTTGCGACCGGATGAAGTTGCTGTTCTTCGACCGGTCCGGCTTTGTGCTGGTCCTGAAGCGGCTGACCGAGGACAAGTTCCGATGGCCGCGCCGCCAGGAGGCGGTCGTCCGGCGACCCCCTGAGCAGAAACGGTCAGCGCAACCTCACCGCAAACCGGGCACAGGTACCTTTTATCCATGGGGACTGCTGGCGTCAGGCTCATCGAACATCTCATCGTGCTCTCCCTAGCGAATAACCACGAAGTCGTTCTCGAGTTGTCGCCGGCTATGACGGTGGGGGCGGAGGGGAAGTTCCATCAGAGTGGACGCCTGCGCAACGGCACCACATCGCCGTCGGCCGCCCGGATCGCGACGCGCGCCAGCTCGAGCGCATCGAACCTGAGCTTAACAAGCGTATCAGCGATGCCCTGGCGGTCCAGCTCGCGGACGAGCGCCTCGGTCACCTTCATCAGTCGGGCGGTCTCAGCGTCGGGCATGTGCATGGGCGGGAGACTATTATGGTAGGACGGAGGATGGCGTCATTTTCCCGGCGAATCGAACGGCGGGGAAGAGCTAGCAGTTGTCGATTATAAGGAGCTTATCAGCTCCATCTGGCGGCGAGCGGCGTTGGCGTGCCGACGATCAATCAGACCGTATCGACCCTGCGGTTCTTCTTCAAGGTCACGCTGCGGCGTCACGAGATCGTCGAGCACACCCACGTCGTTCACGAGCCGCGCAAGCTGCCGGTGGTGTTGAGCGTGGAGGAGGTGGCGCGGCTGCTCGATGCCGCGCCGGGCCTGAAGTACAAGGCGGCGCTGAGCGTGGCCTACGGTGCGGGCCTACGCGCCGCCGAGGTGGTTTCGCTCAAGATCTCCGACATCAACAGCAAGCGCATGATCATCCGCGTTGAGCGGGGTAAGGGCGGCAAGGACCGGAATGTCATGCTGTCCCCACACCTGCTCGACCTGCTGCGGGCCTGGTGGAAGGCGGCCCGGCCACAGGGCTGGCTGTTCCCGGGCCGCGATCCGGCCCAGCCGATGACGACGCGCCAGCTCAATCGTGCCTGTCATGCCGCGGCCCAGATCGCCGAGATCAACAAGCGCGTGTCGCTGCACACCCTGAGGCACAGCTTCGCCACCCACCTGCTCGAACAGAACATCGATGTCCGCATCATCCAGGTGCTGCTCGGTCACGCCAAGCTCGATACGACGGCGCTCTATACCGCGTCGCCACCAAGACGATCAGCGAGGTCATGAGCCCGCTGGAGCACGTCGGGTTCAAGCTCCAGGAGACCCGGCCACCCGGCTGACGTTAGGGCCGCGTGTGGCGCGCCCGGCTCTGGAGGTTGCAGACATCTTCCGCGACCATGGGCCGGCATGGCGCAAGACCCATGCCGGCCACGTCAGCCTCGACCAGTTGAAGGTCATGTCGGCGATCGAGAGCTGCCGCACGGCAACCCTCGGCGACCATGTTGCGCGCTGCGAGGACTGCGCCTACACGTCCATCGCCTACAACTCCTGCCGCAATCGGCACTGCCCGAAGTGCCAGGGCGCCGCGGCAAAGCAGTGGCTGGCCGACCGCGAAGCCGAGCTGCTGCCGGTGCCGTATTATCACGTCGTGTTCACGCTGCCGGCTCGGATCGCCGACATCGCCTACCGGAACAGGGCCATCATCTACGATCTCCTGTTCAAGGTCTCGGCCGAGACCCTGCTGACGATCGCTGCCGACCCAAAACATCTCGGAGCCCGGATCGGCATCACCTCCGTGCTGCACACCTGGGGCTCGGCCATGACCCACCACCCGCATGTGCACATGATCGTCCCGGGCGGCGGCATCTCGCCCGATGGCCAGCGCTGGGTGTCCTGCCGGCCGGGCTTCTTCCTGCCAGTGCGGGTTCTCTCACGCCTGTTCCGGCGACTGTTCCTGGAGCGCCTCGTCGCCCTGCATCAGGCGGGGCGCCTGAGCTTCTTCGGCGACGACGCTCATCTTGCCGGAGCGCAATCATTCGCCGCCTTCCTCGCACCGCTGCGCAAGACCGAATGGGTCGTTTATTCCAAGCGTCCGTTCGGCGGTCCTGAGAGTCTGACTCATAAATCACCCAACCTTAGCTGCAGCCGCGAGTCTGCGGGTCAGGAGCCTGATGTGTGCAATCAGCAGCCAGGCAGCTTCGGTTGCCACCGTCGC
>NZ_JBUYWT010000152.1:0-2235 GCF_055264925.1 Bradyrhizobium sp. KZN70725 | reverse complement strand
GACTTCAACAACCAGGCAACCAAAAGCCAGCGCCGCCACGCTGTCCGCGATTTAGCGAAACTGCTGTCCGTCAGTTAGCGAAACCGCTGTCCCGTTTTTGCGAAATACGCACACTAGCGCTAACTAATAATGAAAGGTTACCCGTTGAGGGCAATCGCATTGTCGCAATTGCGACTATACGATTATTTCAGGTCGACGACGCTGCCTTGGCGATCGGAAACAGCCCGGCACGGCCTTCTTCGTCTGGATTGCCAGTAAATTTTTGCGCGTTGGGCAGCGGCCGCACATCGTCTGGCGGATCAGTGTTCTCGATGATGATGACCTGTCGGTCTATGGCGATCTTTTTCAGGTACTCGTAGAACTGCGCTTTTAGGTCGACTTCATAAGAATGGCACAGCCCCGCCGAATGGCGGGGCTGTGTGGACACTAGAGTTCTGACTCGGGTAGTTCGTCGCTATACCCTTGCAATGCCGCAGGGACAGCAGCGAAAGCCTGTCCCTCCGCAGTGAACTCTAGAAGCCGGCAATGCAGGGCGCAAACTGCTCGAACGGCAGCAATGGCCGCTTCGCAACAAGCAACCTCGGCGGCCTGAAATGGCTGATCACCGTGGTCCGGAAATTGGTCCGTCCCATCAGCAATTTCCTGCCGAAGTGCGGTTGCCCGTCGTTGCGCGAGTCCCGCGATCGTCAGATATGTCGCCAATTGACCCATTTAGAATTCTCTCTGATTGACCTTCCGTCACGCCGGAAGGCGTGAACCGTTGGCCGTACCTCAGAGGAGGAAACGGGATGCGTGATGGCTCCAGTATGGGCTTAAAACCCGTTTGCACAAGCGGTGCAGTCTAGGGCCTGCAGATTACTCGTTAGAATTCAATGAGATAATGAGAGGTGCCAGCCTGTGGGGCGCCTATTGCCGTCCTCGAATCCGACCCCCGGACTCACTCCGGTTTGCTTCGCTTTGTAGCTGCAAAGTGCTTCAAGCCCCTCGGTTGCTCGAATGTCTGTGGCAGTTCAGCTAGGTCTGCTCATGACAAATTCCTATTGTTTAAGGAAGATCGGACTAACAGCGGGTTGCAACCTGTAGGATATCTGCGGACGGTTGACGGCCAAGGTCTGAAGTTGGCCCGTGGCTCACCTCAGCGCAGGACGCGGCGATGTCCGATTCTGAGAGGTGACCCGCCCAAGGCATCCTGGCTGCCGGGAGCAGCCTTTGACCCAAAGAGGACCCCTATGGATCGAGATTCAGGGAGCCTTCTTCCAAACCAGCCGGTTGAAGGTTGTTTGTCCGCCGTCGTCCCGAGCCGGGGTTAGCAGCGACAACACGTCGTCCTTTATAGAGACGTTGCGCTTCAGAATGGTCGCCGTTTGTAAGGGATGAGAGACTTAACAACGTAGTGCGTGACGACGTGCGCCGTTTCGTCCACCTCAAACGTGCCATAGTAGGCGTAGTATTCGTCAAACCAAGCCGCACGATCTGCAGTGGAGAGCTTATTGAAATCTGCGCGCGAAATCGTGCCTGCCGGTGCGCCTACTATCTGCACACTCATCCAGCCATTTTCGCTGTAAATAATGATCCCCGTGATAGGCGGACGCCGGCCAAACCAGGGGATGGTCTCGTTCCCTTTCACTGTCACCGCCTCAGTAAGCGACCAAGTCCCGATCAGTCGAGGGCGAAGGAGGGGCTGATCTGCTGTCGCGGAGGAACTGGTTGCCAGAACTCCGATTGAAGAAACGAGAAAAGCTCGCCGGTGCATTCGTCGCTCCATCCTTCCCGAACAATTTCAGACACGGTATGCCACCCTAGTGCGAGGACCAAATCTCGAATTCATGACTGCAGTTTGGATGAAGGGAACCAGGCGGCCGCGGTCTTTGTTGAGATCCGGCGAGGAGAGATCGCGCTCAACATGTGATCTTGGTTCTTCCGCTTCTGTGAAGGGTTTCGGATGCCGGCCGCATGACTGACGGCGCGGCACATTCGGCGGCCGGCGTCCGAAAGCCTCCAAGGGAGATGCTATGGTGCGGGCGGCGGCGGTGAGGACGGTGAGGATATGGCATTCATCGGCGCTGATGTGAACCGATGGAGCACCCCATGCAGAAGTTGAACGACCTGAGCCGATCCCTCACACCCCTCAAACCGGACGGTACGCTGATCGCTGTGATCGAGATGAGCCTGTCGAGCTGGCTCGTTGCGGGGATTGTGCCTGGTGTCGAGCGCCAGCCGTCGAAGAAGCTTGAG
>NZ_JBUYWT010000151.1:0-2500 GCF_055264925.1 Bradyrhizobium sp. KZN70725 | reverse complement strand
CGCCGATGACGATCCTCGCCCGCTCGCCTGGATCAGAGCAGATTTTCGATCCAGAGCCGTGTCGTCACGACGGCGATAGAGGAGGTTGTAGGTTGTCCATAGGGATGGCTGATGCGCTTTGTAGCCGGCGGGCCGACGCGGTTTGCATTTATGGCTTTGCAACCGGCGACATGCTCGATCACGCACCTTGATCCCTCCTGATGTTCATAGCGCTACGTCAACTCGATGCGCTTCATAGTGCCGCTCTGTGGGCGCCTAACAGCTCCAACGCGGGTGTGGGTAAGGCGGCCGTGCGACGTCTTGACAAGTACGGATGAGGCCAGAGTAACACAGGCAAGCGGCCGGCCTCTGCGCTGGGGTTGCGGTGCCAAAACGTCATATGTTGCAGAATTTCCTCCAGTCGAGGCGAATTTTGCTGCTTACCGGCGACTGCGCACTTTAGGGTTTAGCACCGCTGGCTGCTCATGCAGCCAGTTCCACTGCAGAGACAATAGAGAGAATTGAGGTACTTTCCGCGATAGCGCCCTGCTTGCGCACGATCAGCGGATTGGCAACAAGCATGTGAAAGGCATCTGATGGCATACAGCAACGTTCTTTATGAAGCAGACGATCGCGTCGCGCGGATCACTCTGAATCGGCCGAAAAAAATGAATGCGCTCTCGATCAAGCTCTGCAATGAATTCCAGGATGCACTTGCGGTTGCCGATAGTGATCCCGAAGTTCGCGTGATCGTAGTGTCGGCCGCTGGGGGGCGCGCTTTTTCGGCAGGTTTTGACGTCAACGATGAAGACACCGAAGTCAAGGCCGGCGGCGAGAAGCAAAGAACCGTCGACGATTGGAAGAAGATGCTCGATCGTTCCTTCCAGTTCCACTATTCCGTGTTTAAGTGCTCCAAGCCTGTGGTGGCGATGATCGAGGGCTATTGCTTGGGAGGGGCCCTGGATTTCATCTCGATGTTCGACCTTCGCTACTGCTCCGACGATGCGCACTTCGGTGCCGTTGAGGTGCGGTACGGCCTCGGCGTTCAGATGATGTCGATCCCGTGGGTCATGGGTCAACGTTGCCGCGAGCTGATTTACACCGGAGACATGTTCGATGCGCAAGAAGCGTATCGGCTGGGACTCGTGAACCGAGTGTTCTCCAAGGACCGGCTCGAGGAAGAAGTCATCCGGATCGCGAAGCGTATTTCCCGCGTCGCCATGCCGACATTGGTGTGGCACAAGCGGGCACTCAATAACACAATGAACGCGGCAGGGTTCGATTCTGCTTTGCGCTACGGTGCGGAAGCCAACTTGATCATGGAGGCGTCGGAATCCGAGTTCAAACGCTATGCGGAAATCCGTCTCGCTGAAGGACTGGCGGCCGCAAATCAATGGCTGAACTCGATCTTTGCGCCCTTCGAATCGGAGAAGAAGAATGGCTGACGTAATCACTACCCGCCGCGAAGGTGCCATTATCGAGGTTACGCTCGACCGGCCTAAGGCCAACGCCATCGACCGGAATACATCAGTGCTGATGGGCGAGACGTTCAAGGCTTTCCGCGACGATCCGGAGCTGCGCGTTGCCATAGTCAAGACCGCGGGGGACAAGTTCTTCTGTGCCGGTTGGGATCTCAAGTCGGCGGCTACTGTCGACTTGGGCAACAACGATTACGGCGTCGGAGGATTCGGCGGCTTGCAGGAATTGCGCGACCTCAACAAGCCGGTGATCGCCTGCGTCAACGGCATGGCCGTTGGTGGAGGCTTCGAGCTGGCGCTCTCCTGCGACCTGATCTACGCCTCCGACCATTCCTGCTTCGCGCTGCCGGAGATCCGCGCCGGCGTACTGGCCGATGCGGCAACCATCAAGTTGCCGAAACGAATCCCCTATCACATCGCCATGGAGCTTCTGTTCACCGGCCGCTGGATGGATGCCACCGAGGCCCATAGCCTGCGCTTGGTAAATGAGGTTTTACCGAAGGAAAGGCTTGAGCCGCGTGTCTGGGAAATCGCACGGCTGCTCGCCGGTGGCCCACCGCTTGTTTTTGCCGCCATCAAGGAAACAGTGCGCGTGGCCGAGGGGCTCAATTTCCAGGACGCCATGAACCGGGTGTATCGCCGTCAGCTGGGCACATGCGACGCGCTCGCCAACTCAGAGGACACTCTCGAGGGTCGCCGGGCCTTCGCCGAAAAGCGCGATCCGGTCTGGAAGGGAAGATAGTCGCATTGTGAACCATCGTCGCAAGTCCGAAGCTTAACTTGCCAACGGGAGGTACAATGGGGTTTAGTTCCTCCACCGCCGGAGAGGTCCGCAAACGTCGTCCGTCAAACGTCCAGCTGCGATCGAGGTTTCAGGGCTCAGAAAGCAATTCGGCAGGGATGTTTGTGCCGTCGCCGAATCAATCTCACTGTAGCCGAAGGCGAGTTTCTTTCATATTGGGGCCCAGCGGTTCCGGCAAGTCTACGCTGTTGGGCCTGATCGCCCGCCTTATTCAGCCGACGGGCGGCTGCATCATGCTCGG
>NZ_JBUYWT010000150.1:0-2627 GCF_055264925.1 Bradyrhizobium sp. KZN70725 | reverse complement strand
CTGCGGATTCCGACGAAGCCGGCCATGCATTCCAATTCGAAGCCGGCCGGGTATTCCGATCTGAAGCCGGCCACCCGTGGCGTCGTTCGCATGGGTCAAATTCATGATGTCGTTGAGGGCTGGGAAGGTCAAGAGACCGGTTGGCCTTGAGCGGGTTGCTTCTGCTTCCTGAGGCTCTCTCCCTTGAGTTCGATGCGATAGGCATTGTGAACGAGGCGATCCAGGATGGCGTCGGCGATGGTGGGGTTTCCGATGATTTCGTACCAGCGGTCGACGGGCAGCTGGCTGGTGACGATGATCGAACGAGCTTCATATCGATCCTCGACGATTTCGAGCAAATCACGGCGTTGTTCTGCGTCGAGGGGTTCTGGTCCCCAGTCGTCAAGGATCAGCAAGTCGAGCCGTGCGATCGCCCGCAGCATCTTGGTATACCGTCCATCGGCGCGGCCGAGTGCGAGAGCGGCGAACAGACGCGGGACACGATGGTAGGCAACGGCGAAGTCATCCCGACAAGCCTTGTGGCCGAGCGCGCACGCAAGCCAACTTTTGCCAACGCCGCACGGCCCGGTGACGAGAAGATTATGTCTTGCCCGGATCCAGTCGCCGGCGGCGAGTTTTAGAAAGAGCGTGCGGTCGAGCCCGCGGATAGCGCGGTAGTCGACATCCTCGACGCAAGCGGCATGACGCAGTTTGGCGGCGCGAGCTCTGCTTTCAAACCGCTTTTGCTGACGCTGCGTTTTCTCCTGCTCCAGGAGCAGGGCCAGCCATTCGGCATGTTCGAGGCTGCGCGCTTCGGGCTGGGCATCAAGCTCCTTGAAGCCTTTGGCCATGCCGTGGAGACCGAGATTTTGCAGCAGGTCAAGCGTGGGGTGGGTCAGCATGCTGGATTTTCCTTTCAATGGAAGTAGCCGGGGCCGCGGAGATTGGGATGGTCGACGACCGCGTCATCAGTGGCGCGAGCGCTGCGGTCGAGTTTGTTGGCGATGATCGAAGCAATGCTCTTGTAGGTCAGCGCGCGGACCGCGATGGCGCGGGCAGCGATCAGCTCGGCGCGTTCCGGATCGAGATCCTTGAACAGCCGAAGCACACCCAGACAGGTCCGGAATCCCTGTTCGGGATGAGGCCGATTGGCCAGGATGGCGAGGACGAGACCTTCGGTGTTTTGTCCGATCGATCGTCCCCAGCGACGGAACCGCTCGGGAGTCCACTCGGCGTAACGCCGATGCGCGCTGGGCATGTGGTCGGGATCGGTGCCGTGCCGGCGGCCGCCGTAACGGCGCTGGTGAGCTGCAACACGCGCCCCCCGATGGAACAACTCGATGGTCCGGGTGGTGGCGCGAACGTCGACCTGCTCCCGGATCAGCCCGTGGGGAACAGAGTAAAAGAACCCATCGATCTCGACGTGATAATCGAGCGACACGCGGGCCACGCGCCATTCCGCGAACTGATAATCGGCGTCCGGCAGCGGCGCCAGGACAGGCATCTCGACCGTCTCGAACAATTGTCGACGACTAACCCCGAGCCGGCGCATGACGTGCGCGTTGATCCGCTCCAGCGCGGCGGCGATGGCCGCGTTCGCCTCGACCAGCGAGAAGAAGGTCTGCCGGCGAAGCCGCCCCAGGATGTAGGTCTGGGCAAAACGCACCCCGGCTTCCACTTTTGCCTTATCCCGGGGTTTTCGTGGCCGTGCCGGAAGGATGCCGACGCCATAATGGGACGCCATCATCCCGTAGCTGCGATTGATTTCAGGATCGTAGAACGAGGCCCGGTGGACGCCGGACTTCAAATTGTCCGGAACGACAAGCCGTGGCACCCCGCCAAAGAACCGGAACATGCGAACATGGGCCTCGATCCAGTCCGGAAGTGTCTGCGTCCAGGTCGCCTCGGCGTAGGTGTAATTCGAGGCGCCAAGCACGGCGACGAAGATTTCCGCTTCACGCACAACCCCGGTGTTGTAATCGACGATCATGATTTTCTTGCCGGAGTAATCAACAAAGACCTTGTCGCCGGCCGGATGATCCTGCCGCATCGTCGGAGACAGGCGCCGCTCGAACTCCCGGAACAAATCGCAGAACCGGCTGTAGCCATATCCTTCCGGGTGAACCGCGCGGTACTCTTCCCAAAGCACCATCAGATTGACGCCAGGCCGCTTCAGCTCGCAGGCAAGCGAGGCCCAATCTGGCTCGATGCGCCGACGGAAGCCGCGCCTGACGCCTGCGTGGGCAAATAGGCGCTGTTCAAGAACAGCATCGGTCAGATCGCCGGCCAAAGGCCACGCAAGCCCGGCAGTTGAGGCGCGCTTGAGATTGTCCTGGATCGTGCTGCGCGCCACCCCGAGCGTGCGGCCGATCTCCCGGGCGCTCACCCCGTCACGGGCAAGCCGCAGCATTTGTCGTATCTGTCGCATGGTCAGTTCTCTCTTCGCAGGCATCCGCTTCCCCCGTTGATCGACGAGGGACTTGATGCCCGAGGGACTGACCCAAACGAAAACGCTGCCTTCCCGAAAAGCCGGCCGGCTTCAGATCGGAATGCCGGCCGGTTTTATTTCGGAACGGTGGCCGGCTTCATTTCGGAACGGTGGCCGGCTTCAAATCGGAATACCCGGCCGGAATAAATCGGAATCCGCA
>NZ_JBUYWT010000149.1:0-2630 GCF_055264925.1 Bradyrhizobium sp. KZN70725 | reverse complement strand
CTATCCTTACGACTATCCTTGGACATTGTGACCTCGCGACAAACCATTCCGCGAGATCTTCCTAGCCGACCAGATCAACCCTCAGCGTGTGGTCTCTGCATGACGCTCACGATGTTAGGCAGCTTGTGCCGTGCTTGATGTCCGGCAGGAAATTGATTCGCACTACGCGTCGAGGTGATCACTGGAGTGTCCCCCAGGTGACGCGCCTTGTCGGGTTATATCGAGTGCTGTGTAACAGTCCTGATGGACAGTAATGAGTGCAGACCCACGTCGCAACACAGGTCCGATCGCTGGAAGCGAGGTGCACCCGACGGCCTCTCTTCGCGATGGCCTCGACGGCACTCGTGAGACATGTGGTGGTCTCGGAGTTTGCCTGCTATCTGCTGCTGCCGGCGGGTGCAGTCCTGGCCGGCGTGGGAGACGCCGATGCCGGAGCTCGATCCCGAACGACATCACCCGCGCATCCGCCAGTTCCCGGCGCATGTCATGGATGACCGCACAAGGATCGGTCCCTCCGCGGCTCTACGGTCAACTACCAGTGCTAGCAATTGATCTAGGTAAAAGAAGCATGTCACCTATCGATTGATGAGCCTCGGTCCGTCAGATGAGCGTCGGTCGGTCAAACGCCACCTGCAAGGAGTTCTGCATCTAACATAGCTTTTCATTCGAGGTGGAATCGAATGATGAGCTGTCGCGGCGGAGCAATCCGCCAGATGAACGCAGTACGCGAGGATGGTCAAACTCAAAGGGAAACACAGCATGCGGCGCAATGGCGAAATGAAGCTCGGACTATTCCTCGTTCAGGCGGGATATAACAAAGGTGCATGGCGTGACCCGAGCGTGCCCACTGGTGGCGGAGTTGATATCAGCCACTATGCTCATCTTGCAGCACTTGCTGAAGGCGCGGCGTTTCACTTCGTCTTCCTTGCCGATAGCCCAAGTGTAGCACAGCAAGATAACGCAGCTATAGCTCGCGTAAGCGCAAACGATGAGTTCGAGCCAATCACGCTGATGTCGGCGCTTTCCTCGAGAACGCAGAAACTAGGCCTAGTCGCGACAGCGACCACGACGTATCATCAACCTTATCATCTTGCACGTATGTTCGCCTCACTTGACCATCTTTCGCGGGGACGTGCGGGCTGGAACATTGTCACGTCAGCAGCTAAGTTCGAGTCAGCGAATTTCGGCGAGAAAGAACTTCCTGACCATAGCACGCGCTACGATCGGGCGAGAGAATTTGTAGGCGTCGTCAAAGGTCTCTGGGACTCGTGGGAAGACGACGCTTTCATACGTAACAAGGAAAGTGGCATTTTCGCCGATACAACAAAGCTGCATATTCTCAACCACAAAGGGAACTACTTCTCAGTCAGAGGTCCATTGAATATAGCCAGACCGCCGCAAGGGCATCCCGTCCTTGTTCAGGCTGGTGCATCCGAGTCGGGAATACTATTTGGAGCAGAAGTCGGTGAGGTAGTATTCACTGCAGAACCTTCTTTGGAAAATGGCATACGATACTATGCGACTCTTAAAGAGAAGGCGCGCGCATGTGGGCGGCACGACGATCAGATCCTAGTCATGCCGGGCATTATCCCCATCGTCGGGAGAACGAAGGAAGAAGCGTCTGACAAGCTTGAGAGACTACAATCGTATACACCAACCGAGGTGCTAATCGCGACGGCCGATCGTTGGCTTGGGTTTGTCACTGACTTGCGTTCCACCGACCTCGACTCATTGGTCCCCGAGGCTTTGCCGCAGACGAATTTCATGCAGAGCCGTCAAAAGGTGCTCCTGGAAGAGGCCGCACGCCAGAATTTCACTTGGAGACAACTGATCCGTTTGATATCGGATAGCCATGGCCATCTAATGGTTATCGGTACACCGAACCAAATCGCCGATACCATGGTGGACGCATTTGAGCGGCATGCGGCTGATGGATTTAACATAATTCCGGCGATCGTTCCCGGCGGATTCAAGGATTTTGTTGAGTTCGTTGTGCCCGAGTTGCGCCGGAGGGGAAAATTTAGATCCCAGTATGCGGGGCAGACTCTGAGAGAGAACCTTGGTCTCAAGCGACCGCTTAATCGGTACGCGCAAGCAGATGCAAGCAGATCTCCGTGAAGGAGGACTGCCCTCATTGCGCTAGGACTGTCGTCCACAGCAAAGGCCAGAGCTGGCCGGTTTCTGTGCGCCCCGGCCAGGATCGAGCACCGGCATCGTTGGCAACATCGGCAAACAGTTTCGGCCGTTGCCGGAGCTTGGCCAGCAGCAGACGCTCATTGCAGCGGGCGCAGGTGCCAGGCGGCATGACCGACCCAATCCGCAGCGTCGAACGATCCAGCACGATGCTCTGACGGGCGTGGATCTGCCCCGGCCGATACAACGGCAATTGGTTCGCTCTACCAGAACCTCGGTAAGCGGCAAGCTAAGGCCGTCAAGCGGCGTGGTTCCATGGCATAAGCGCGTCGATTTCGCTGCTCGGCCAGCCGTTGGCGATACGCCGAAGTGTCAGGGCGAGCCAAGCGAACGGATCGACGTTGTTCATTTTCGCCGTCTGCAGCAGCGTTGCGATGGTCGCCCAGGTTCGTCCGCCGCCGTCGCTGCCAGCGAAGAGGCTATTCTTTCTCGTGATT
>NZ_JBUYWT010000148.1:0-2649 GCF_055264925.1 Bradyrhizobium sp. KZN70725 | reverse complement strand
TTATAGCGCGACAATCTGGCTGGGAAGCGCGCGACAATCAGGATGGCGAGTCGGTGTCGCGGCGAGGTGATGATTGCCGCGATGATTGTCGCGCGCAAGAGTTTTGTTGGCGCTGATTGTCGCGGAGCGTCAATCAGCGATTGTTTTTGGTGTCGCGTGCGACGGTGGCCGTCCTGGGCCGCGTTTTCGCTCGAGCGCGGTGCGCCTGCGATAGCTCTCGACGTTCATTTCGATGATGGTGGCGTGGTGAACGAGGCGATCGATGGCGGCGAGCGTCATGGCGGGGTCCGGGAAGACCCTGTTCCATTCGCCGAAGGGCTGATTGGCGGTGATCAACATCGAGCGCCGCTCGTAGCGTGCGCTGATGAGCTCGAACAGCACGCTGGTCTCGGCCTGATCCTTGGTGACGTAGGCGAGGTCATCGAGGATCAGGAGGTCGAAGCGATCGAGGCGGTTGATGGCGGCCTCGAGGTTGAGCTCGCGCCGCGCCACCTGGAGCTTCTGCACGAGATCGGTGGTGCGGGTGAACAGGACCCGCCAACCGTTCTCGATCAGGGCCAAGCCGATCGCTGCCGCCAAGTGGCTCTTGCCACCGCCAGGCGGCCCAAACAGCAACAAATTGGCGCCCTTGCCGACCCAACCATCGCCAGCGGCAAGCGCGGTCACCTGCGCTTTGGAGATCATCGGCACGGCCTCGAAGTCGAAGCTATCGAAGGTCTTTCCGGCCGGCAGCCGCGCCTCGACGAGATGGCGCTCGATGCGACGGCGGCCGCGTTCGGCGATCTCGTGCTCGGCGATGATGGCGAGGAAGCGGGCCGCCGGCCAACCTTCCTTGTCGGACTGTTCGGCGAACTGTGGCCACAGCACCTTGATGGCGGGCAGGCGCAGCTCGTTGAGCAACAGATTGAGGCGCGCGGTGTCGACTGTGTTGGCCGTGTTCATGCGGCGTCTCCGATCTGGCTGGCGCCGATGAGGCACTCATAGCTGGCGAGCGGGGCAAGCTGCACCATGACTTGCGGCACGCAGGCAGGATCGGGCGCGAAGTGGGCGCGCAGCTGTCCGAGGTCGGGCAGTCGGCCGGCGTCCAGGTTGGCGGCGAGCTGACCGGCGAGTTCGGCCTCGCAGCCGCGCTCGTGCGCCAGCGCAAGCAGATCGACCATGAGCCGGCAGGCTTTCCTGTCCGACAGCCGTTCGCGCAGGCGATCGAAGGTTCGGCGATAGGCCTCGCGCGGGAACAGTCGATCACGGTAGACGAGATTGAGCAGCGCCATCGGCTTGCGCCGTAAGGAATGGATCACATGCCGATAATCGACGACCTGGTCGTGCTTGCCGTTGGGATGCGGCCGTCCACGCGACAGGGTGACGAGATGGGTGCCGCCGACGAACACGTCGAGACGATCGTCGTAAAGGCGCACCCGCAGCTGGTGGCCGATCAGGCGTGACGGCACGGTGTAGAACACCTTGCGCAAGGTGAAGCCGCCACTTGACGTCACGCGGACAATCACCTCCTCGTAGTCCGAGGTGCGGCGATCTGGCAACGCCTGCAGGGTGGTGCGCTCGTGGTCGATCCGCTTGGCGTTGCGGGCATTGCGGCGGCTGACGATCTCGTCGATGAAGCCGCGGTAGGCGGCGAGATCATCGAAGTCGGCAGTGCCGCGCAACAGCAGCGCATCGGCGATCGTCCGCTTGAGATGGCCGTGCGAGCTCTCGATCGCCCCGTTCTCGTGGGCGATGCCGCGATTGTTGCGGGAGGGCCGCATGCCGTAATGGGCACAAAGATCCTCGTACCGGTGCGTCAGATCATCCCTCGCGTTCCGATCGAGATTGCAGAAGGCGGCCGACAGACTGTCGGTCCGATGCTCCCGCGGTGCGCCGCCGAGCGACCACAGGGCATTCTGCAGCCCTTCGGCCAAGGCGACGAAGCTCTCGCCACCGAGCACGACATGGGCGTGCTCGAACCCGCAATAGGCCAACCGGAAGTGATAGAGGCGATGATCGAGCGGCATGCCAGCGATGCTCACCCCCAGCTCACCCATGTCGGTGAAGTCGGAGAGGCCGAGTTGGCCGGGCTCGTGGGTCTGGCGGAAGATCACCTCCTGCTCCTCGCCGTGGATCGCCCGCCAGGCGCGGATCCGGCGCTCCAGCGTGCGGCGGATTCTGGTCCCGAGTTCAGGGTGGCGTCGCAAGATCTCCTCGAAGATCGCGATCGGCCGCACGCCGGGGGCGGCCTTCAGCATCGGCACCACCTCGGCCTCAAACACGCTGGCCAAGGGATCCGGCCGGCGACTGCCGCGGGCTCCCTTCTTCCGCGATGGCAGGCGGGGATCCTTCTCAATCCGATAGGCGGTTGACGTGCTGAACGACGCCTTGGCGGCGGCCACGGGCGGGGTATCGGTCTGACGGTACTTCATGTAGAGCCTCATCTGGTGATCGGTAATGTGTCGGCCTGGCAAGCGAGTGATTCCTCTTGGCGGAAGAACCACTTGCATAACCAGCCGGCCGCGATCACCAGACGGCGCGGTCCCTTGTGGATCGCGCCGTCGCCGAGCTCGTAACTCCGGTCGGGCTACGCCCTCCCTGCGTCACGAGCTCGGCGACGCTCTCTCATCCTGATTGACGCTCTGCTTCCATCCTGATTGCCGCGCGGCA
>NZ_JBUYWT010000147.1:0-2655 GCF_055264925.1 Bradyrhizobium sp. KZN70725 | reverse complement strand
CGAGATCACCCCATCACCGCGCAACGGCAGCGTCAATCATCCCAACCGCGCTATCCAGAGCATTCCGCGCAAGTCAAGCCCGGGCACCGGTGATCCCTTCGTGACGCTCACGTTGAAGCGGCAGGTCATGATCATCGTCATCATGATGGCGGAACGGTCGGCGCCACGCTGGCTGCCGGCGAAGGTCCAGTTCCGTCGTCCCAAGGCGATGCCTCTCAATGCGCGCTCGGCGCAATTTTGGTCAGGCAAATCCTGTCATCGTCGAGGAAGCGGGCGAAGTCGTCCCAGCGCCTGAGCATATAGTTGATCGGCTTCAGGACCTCGGAAGAGCGCGAGAGGGTTTCGCACTCACGCAGCAACCAGGCGTCCATGTCCTCGAGAAGCGGCTTGCTCTCTTCCTGGCGCGCGACGCGCCGCTCGTCGGCGCCGCAGCCGTTGATGGCGCGCTCGACCTCGAACAACGCATCGAGGCGCCTGACCGTCTCCAGTGCGACCGGGGAGACCGGTTTGCCCTTGTTACCTTCCCGAGCATTTTTCGCGATGTCAGCCAGCTCGAAGAAGCCCCGCCGCGCATGGGCAAAGCAAAACGCCGGCGTGATCGGCAGCCCTTCTTCCGCGGGTCGAACCGCGGCTCGAAGCCGTTATCGGCTTGAAGTGACCTTGCCCCCAATTTTATCCAATTCTGAGTTCGTCCTTGCCATTGGATTTGCCCGGTTCTGCGGTAGAAGCGAGGGGGGGCGCGGAGCTTTCGGCATAGCGCAGCGCCAGATCCCGGCGCGGGGCGGCGGGGCCAGCCTTCCTTGTCCGATTGCGCAGCGAATTTCGGCCAGATCGCCTTGACACCGGCAGTTGCAGGCGCAGCTCATTGAGCGGCAGCCCGACGCGGGCGGGATCGATGAAGGTAGCTCCGCTGGTCATGCCGCGTCCCCCAGGCTGGAGTGGGCCGAGACGATGCTGACGGAGGCCAGCTCATCGTAGACGTCGAGCGGCGCCACTTTGACGGCGACACTCTGGATCGCGGTCGCCTCGGGTCGGAAGCGATCGCGCAGTGCGGCAAGGTCGGGTAACCGTCTGGCATCGAGGTCGATCGCGATCGCCTTGGCGAGCTCGGCTTCGTTAGGCCCGTTCAGGGCCAGCGCCAGAAGCTCGACCGTCACCTTGCAGGCGCGCCGGTCGTCACCGCGTTCCCGCAAGGTCTCGAAGAGGCGCTTATAAGCCGCGCGTGGGAAGAGCTGGTCGCGATAGACGAGATTGACGAGCGCCATCGGCTTGCGCCGCAGGGCATGGATGACGTGCCGATAATCAACGACATGCCCGCCGTGGTTCTCCGACACAGGCCGGACGCGCCGAAGCGTCCCGACCGGCGTGACGGCGAGGAAGCATTCGAGCCGATCGTCGAAGATGCGCACGCGCAGGCGATGGCCAATCAGTCTTGAAAGCAGGGTTATAAAACACGCGCCGCAGGATGAAGCCGCCTGACGACGTCACCGGGATCACCTTCTCCTCGAAGTCGGTCGTGCGGCCTTTCGGCAGTGGCACCAGCGCTTCCTTCTCGAGCGCGATCCTCTTGGCAAGGTTGGCGTTGCGGCGGCCGACAATCTCGTCGACAAAAGCCCGATAGGCACTGAGACTGATGAAGTTGCACGTGCCCTGCAGCAACAGCGCATCCTCCAGGGTTCGTTTGAGGTGACCGTGCGCACTCTCGATCGAGCCGTTCTCGTGTGCGATGCCCGCATTGTCGCGCGTTGGTGCCATGCCGTAGTGGCCCATCAGCGCGGCGTATCGCTCTGTCAGATCCTCACGCGCATCCGCCGCCAGATTGTGGAACGCGACCGAATAGGCTGTCGTTGCGATGCTCCCGCGGCACGCCGCCGAGCGCCCACAGGGCGTTCTGCAAGCCATCGGCCAGGGCGGCGAAGCTTTCGCCGCCGAGCACGACATGGGCTGCTCGAAGCCGGAGAACGCCAGCCGCAAGTGATAGAGTCGGTGATCGAGCGCCTCACCCGCGATGGCAGTGCCGAGCGCGCTTGTATCGGTAAAGTCGGATAGACCCAGACGGCCGGGCTCGTGCTCCTGGCGGAAGATCACGTCCTGTTCGGGGTCGTTGAGCGCCCGCCAGGCGTTGATGCGCCGCTCCAGCGTGGGTCGGATGTTGGAGTTAAGGTCGGGATGCCGTCGGCGCAACTCGTTCAGGACGCCGATCACGCGGATACCGGGCGCACCCTTCAGGATCGGGATGATCTCGGCCTCCCAATAGAGCGCAAGCGGATCGGATCGTCGCCGGCCCCTCGGCGTCTTCTTCTGCGATGGCAGACGCAAGTCACCCTCGATCCGATACGCGCTTGCTTTCGAGAACCCCGCCTTGGCCGCAGCCGCCTCGGGGGACAATGTCAGTCGGTAGTTCATGTACAGCGACGCCGATGGGAACGGCCCTCCGGTCGGGCTACGTTCTCCCTTCGGTCCGTCCCCATCGGCGCAGTCTCATCCTGATTGTCACTGGGGTCTCACCCTGATCGCCGCCGCGCAGGTACCTGAACTAGAGCACGCTGTTTTTATACGGAAACATAGCCTGAGTTTTTGAGATAGTTGGCGCACTCTTGTGCAGAAAAGAGGTCGAGGAGTTCGCCGACCTTGCGCCAGGTTGCCTCGACATCG
>NZ_JBUYWT010000146.1:0-2685 GCF_055264925.1 Bradyrhizobium sp. KZN70725 | reverse complement strand
TGCGCGGCGGCGATCAGGGTGAGACTTCAGCGACAATCAAGGTGAGACTGCGCCGATGGGGGCGGACCGAAGGGAGGGCGTAGCCCGACCGGAGGACCGTCCCCATCGGCGTCGCGCGTTTTTGGACCCGTCTGGCGGCCGGGTGCGGCTGGTGCAAGCTGTTGATTCGTCTCGACAAGAGGGAATCGATGCCTTGCCTGGCCTCCACATCACCGACCACCAGATGAGGCTGTACATGACCTACCGACAGACACTGTCCCCCGAGGCCGCCGCGGCCAAGGCGGGGTTCTCGAAGGCAAGCGCGTATCGAATCGAGGGCGATTGTCGCCCGCCATCGCAGAAGAAGACGCCGAGGGGCCGGCGCCGGTCCGATCCGCTCGCGCAGTATTGGGAGGCCGAGATCGTTCCGATCCTGAAGGCTGCGCCCGGCATCCGCGTGATCGGCGTGCTGGACGAGCTGCGCCGACGGCATCATGACCTGAACCCGAACATCCGCCGCACGCTGGAGCGGCGCATCAACGCCTGGCGGGCGCTCAACGGCCCCGAACAGGACGTGATCTTCCGCCAGCAGCACGAGCCCGGCCGCCTGGGTCTGTCCGACTTCACCGACGTGAGCGCGCTCGGTATTACCATCGCGGGTGAGCCGCTCGGTCACCGGCTCTATCACTTCCGGTTGGCGTTCTCCGGCTTCGAGCATGCCCATGTCGTGCTCGGCGGCGAAAGCTTCGTCGCCCTGGCGGAGGGCTTGCAGAACGCGCTGTGGGCGCTTGGCGGCGTGCCGCGGGAGCATCGCAGCGACAGCCTGTCGGCAGCGTTCCGCAATCTGGCCGCCGACGCACGGGAGGATCTGACGCAGCGCTACGCCGGGCTGATGGGCCACTATGGCATGGCGCCAACGCGCAACAATGCGGGCATCGCACATGAGAACGGCTCGATCGAGAGCGCGCACGGCCATCTCAAGCGGGCACTGGAAGATGCGCTGTTGCTGCGGGGGACGCGCGACTTCGCCAGTCTCGATGCGTACCGGGCTTTTGTCGACGAGATTGTCGGCCGGCGCAACGCCAACCTCGCCAAGCCGATCGCGCTCGAGAAGGAGGCATTGGCGCCGCTGCCAAAAGGCCGCACGACCGACTTCGAGGAGAAAGTGATCCCGGTGACGTCGTCAGGCGGCTTCATCCTGCGGCGCGTGTTCTACACCGTGCCTTCAAGATTGATCGGCCATCGCCTGCGTGTGCGCATCTTCGACGACCGGCTCGAATGCTTCCTTGGCGTCACACCGGTCGTGACGCTGCGGCGCGGTCGGCCTGTGTCCGAGAGCCAGGGCGGTCATGTCGTGGATTACCGGCATGTCATCCATGCCCTGCGGCGCAAGCCGATGGCGCTCCTCAATCTCGTTTATCGCGACCAACTCTTCCCGCGTGCAGCTTACAAACGTCTGTTCGAGACCTTGCGGGAGCATGGTGATGACCGGCGCGCCTGCAAGGTGACGGTCGAGCTTCTGGCGCTGGCTCACGAGCGCGCCTGCGAAGCAGACCTCGCCGAGGCGATCGCGATGGATCTGGACGCCGGACAGTTACCCGATCTTGCCGCGCTGCGCGACCGCTTCCGGCCCGAGGCGGCCTCGATCCCGCGTGTCGCCGTCAAGCTGGCGCCGCTCGACGTCTACGATGAACTCGCCTCCGTCAGCGTCATGTCGGGCCGCTCGAACCTGGGAGAGGCAGCATGACCGGTATCGCTACCTCCGTCGATGCTGCCCGTGTCGAGCTGCTTCTCAATGAGCTCCGCCTGCCGGGCGTCAAGGCGATCTGGCCGAAGCTCGCCGCACAGTCGGACAAGGAAGGGTGGCCTGCCGCCCGCTTCCTCGCCGCCCTTGCCGAGCACGAGGCCGCCGATCGCACCCGCCGTCGGATCGAGCGACACATGGTGGAAGCGCGTTTGCCCGCCGGCAAGACGCTCGCAACCTTCGACTTCGAAAGCGTGCCGATGCTATCAAAGGCACAGGCGATGGCGCTCGCCGCCGGCGACGCCTGGTTGAAGGCCGGCGCCAATTTGCTCTTGTTCGGTCCACCGGGCGGCGGCAAGACCCATCTCGGCGCGGCGATCGGCCTGGCTCTCGTCGAGAACGGTTGGCGCGTTCTCTTCGCGCGAACCACTGATCTGGTGCAACGGCTGCAGGTCGCGCGGCGCGAGCTGGCGCTGGAGTCCGCGATCGCCAAACTCGATCGCTATGACCTCCTGATCCTCGACGACATCACATATGTGAGCAAGGATCAGGCGGAAACCAGTGTGTTGTTCGAGTTGATCGCCGCCCGCTACGAACGACGCTCGCTGCTGATCACGGCCAATCAGCCATTTGGCGAATGGGGGCGTATCTTCCCGGACCAAGCAATGACGTTGGCTGCCATCGATCGTTTGGTCCACCACGCCACGATCCTCGAGATGAACGTCGAAAGTTACCGTCGAAAAGTTGCCCTCGATCGCAAGCGCGGTCCAGGCCGGCCGCCTGTTCACACTACCCCAAACGAACTCGACAAGACTTTGATTGACGCTGGCAGCGCCGCTTGATTGTCGCGCAGCGTCAATCAACGCTTGCCAAGTCGACGGCCAGCGTCAATTATCTCCTGACTCGGCCGCCTCGTCTCATCTTGATTGACGGGCCGCTCTCATCCTGATTGTCGCGCTATA
>NZ_JBUYWT010000145.1:0-2716 GCF_055264925.1 Bradyrhizobium sp. KZN70725 | reverse complement strand
TCTAGTTCCAGAACTAGGCGCAGACATAGAAGCTCACATCGGCTCACAAACTCAACAGCCGATAGCTGATTGCTCACCCCATGCGCCAGACGGGGTCTCTTTGCCGCTTACGATCAAGTGCTGGTGCGGTGGTCTCGTCCATGAACAGGCAATTCGCCGAGGCCAGATGCCGGCCGCATGTGATCCCCGACGCGCTGGAGATGGAAGTAGGCGCGGCCTGACCAGTTGCCCCGTGTCGCCCGGTCGAGCAGATCCCTTGTCGCGCATAGATCTCGGCCCGACGGGAAAACGGCGTATGGTCGCCGAGCTTGGAGACGATCACGCGTGCAAAGGCTGCTTCGGTCGGCAGCCCGCCGGGTAGTCAGTTGGTTAGGTTGCTCAGGAGTTCCAGCCTCGGCTTGTTTCCACCTAGCGCGAACTAGAAGCGGGAACAATGCCGTCCAATAGAACGGATCAAGGGGTTCGTAGGTTTCGGACGAAAGTGACGCGCGGGCTCTGTACGTCAGGTGCGGATATAGCTTCTTCAGGCTTGGAATTCCTCCACTTTTGCTGGGCGTCCGGAAGGAACAGAAAAAAATAGGAGTTGAGGCATTCGGCGTGGAAGCGCCATTCAAGGCTTCGATGAACGCATTGTCGGTCGGCTTGCCAGGCCGTGAGAAGTCCAGCGTAACGCCGCGCTGGTAAGCCCACAGGTCAAGATCACGCGACACGAACTCTCCGCCTTGATCGACGCAGATCGTAGCCAGGAAGCCCACTTCCATGCGAAGCCGCTACCGTGCCGCCACAACATCAGCGCCGCGGAAGGTGAACCGGGCGCCAGTACCCTAACCGAAGAAGATATCCATATTGGGAAATGACACTTGCCATTTCGCGAGCTCCGCCCGAGCAAATCGATCGCGTAAACACGGGGGATACGCCGACCACGATCTTCCAAATTGCTCATAACGTCGTTGAGGAAAGCGATCGGCCCGGGTTTGTTCTGTTATGATCCTACAACTTGCGCTCGGCTCAACTTCAAACAGAGCTGTCGCGCAATGCCGTTACACGCACGCGTGCATAAATTGGCCATTCCCGTGAGGTATGCTATTTCTTCTTGCGACGCGCAGACTTCGGCTTACGACCTTTAGGCAAGGTCTTGGGAGTAGCCGTGCCTTTGGGTGGCTGGACAAATAATTCAGACAAATGAACACCCAGCGTTTTGGCGATACGGTCTAGGAGATCAATCGTCGGGTTCGCTGATTGCCGCTCAAGGCCGCTCATGTACGAGCGGTCAATGCCTGCATCGTAAGCCAATTGCTCTTGCGGAACGCCGCGATCCACGCGGATTCGGCGCACGTTCCAAGCGACAAGCGCACGAGCTTTCATGGCGCTAAAGCAGCCATTCGGCTGGTCAGCAAACCACTGGCTATAGCCCTCCCATTGCGGTAAGTTGGTCAGGATGCAAACGAGCGGAACCGAGCGTGAAGGTTCAATGACCAAGCCGCCATCAAAATCAGATATCGCCGCTACCGCGCCAATTGAGGTGGCCCTCACGACCTATATCGGTCGTCATCTAATGACGTATCGGCGACTTCTTGATTCGGAATTCGACACCGCCGACTGCAAAGATGGCGCTCGGATCGCGCGGTACTACCGCGGTCCTGAGCGGCCTCGCGAGGCGCTCGGTAGCCTCTGGCGCGCACAAGATGGATGGCCGGTCACGGTTACCGGCCCTTACTTCGCGGCGGCGCAGGCCAATTGGCAACGTCGTTCGTGTGGAATTTGCACGTGAGAACAGTGCTCCCCGCCTCGCCGGACCGCGCAATCAGAACATCGATTAGTGAGCAGGCACGTGTTTGGCCTCATCGCGTGCTAGCCCCGCCAGATTTCCGCCTGCAATTGTCTCGCAGATCGCGACAATTAGATCGCTACCATGATGCTCTGAATACCGCTACCATCGCCCGGATTTATCCAATTTTCAGTTTGTAGCGAGTTTCAGGCCGTGCCGCCGGATCCCAATATCGCCGATTTGGCGCCCAGCGCGCCCGACGTCACGCCATACGACGAGCAACACGCCGTCACCTATATGCGGCTTCTTGATGCCGAAGCCGACAATGCTGATTGGCGCGAAGTGGCCCGCGTTGTGCTTTGTATTGATCCGAGCCTCGACCCGGACCGCGCGCGCCGGGCCTTCGAAAGTCATCTGGCTCGCGCTAAGTGGGTGGCGCGTCACGGCTATCGCGACCTGCTGCGCCGGGGTTGGCGCAAAGAGTGAATGATGGGGACGTCCGAAATAGACGTGACCTCTTTTCAATCGCAAAAATAGATCATTCCATTGAACAATCACCAGCAGACTGGCGCATGGGTGCAACCATAGATCGTCGCCCAAGTGGCGGACCCCGCGATCGGCCGTAGGCCGGACAGCGCATGCTGTTGGGGGCGCCATCTTATGATGGCACGCAGCGCGCCGGCGGGCGCGGTTCGCTGGCAATGATTTCGGGCAATGCCGCTTGGCACCTTCTCAGCATGACCGTCGGCAAATCTCTTTCGCGGTCTCGTGATCGTGCTCAGGGCAGTCCGTCGGGCCGCGATGATGTAGTATTCGGCAGTTGGTTGAATAAGCAATGTAAGCGGCAAGCTAAGGCCGTCAAGCGGCGTGGTTCCATGGCATAAGCGCGTCGATTTCGCTGCTCGGCCAGCCGTTGGCGATACGCCGAAGTGTCAGGGCGAGCCAAGC
>NZ_JBUYWT010000144.1:0-2812 GCF_055264925.1 Bradyrhizobium sp. KZN70725 | reverse complement strand
GCACTTTCGCGCTATCGCGACCCGCTACGACAAACTCGCCAGAAACTTTCTCGCCGGCATCCACTTGGCCTCAGCTTTCATCTTGCTCAACTGAGGACAGGCTCTAGCGCGCACGTCGCACGTTGCCGACACGGGTCGCACTGGTACGAGCCTTGCAGCGTCCCCGCTGCGTTAATTTCGACTTTAGCGTTTCAAACCATTGTCGCCCGAAACGCTTAAAGCGGGAACACCAAAAGCGACCCCTGAGGCTTCAATATGACGGAACAAAGATTTTTTCTCGCACCGCAACAGAGCGAAATGCTGGATTTTGACTGATTTGCGTTGCCGCACCGCGCGATGACGCCCTCCAAACGACGCGATATTGTACCTCAGATGAGCAACGTTAGTACCGACACCCAGGCCACCCCGAAATTCAACGCCGAAGCCTTCGCCATGAACATCGCGCGGGCGATGGAGAGCAGCGGCCAGGCGCTGGCAGCCTATCTCAAGCCGCGCCAGACCGGAGAAGTCCGCGACAAGCCGCCGAATGAGCTCGGTGAGGTCATCAAGACCTTCAGCGTGATCGCCGAATACTGGCTGTCCGACAAGGAGCGCGCCTCGTCGCTGCAGATGCAGCTCGGCAAGGACTATCTCGATCTCTGGGGCTCGGCGGTGCGCCGCATGGCCGGCGAGGCCGATGCCAAGCCGGCGATCGCCCCGGCCCCGCGCGACAAGCGCTTCCAAGATCCGGAATGGAAGTCGAACCAGTTCTTCGACTTCATCCTGCAGCTCTATTTGCTGACCTCGAAATGGGCGCAGCAGCTGGTCCATGACGCCGACGGGATCGATCCTCACACGCGCAAGAAGGCCGAATTCTACGTCCAGCAGATCACCAACGCGCTGGCGCCGTCGAATTTCGTGCTGACCAATCCGGAGGTGCTGCGCGCCACCGTCGAGACCAATGGCGACAATCTGGTGCGCGGCATGAAGATGCTGGCCGAGGATATCGAGGCCGGCCACGGCACGCTGCGGATCCGCCAGTCCGACTCGAGCAATCTCGAGGTCGGCGTCAACATGGCGACGACGCCGGGCAAGGTGATCTTCCAGAACGAGCTGATGCAGCTGATCCAGTATTCGCCGGCGACCGAGAACGTGCTGCGCACGCCGCTGCTGATCGTGCCGCCCTGGATCAACAAGTTCTACATCCTCGATCTGCGCCCCGAGAAATCCTACATCAAATGGTGCGTCGACCAGGGCATCACGGTGTTCGTGATCTCCTGGGTCAATCCGGACAAGGAGCTCGGCAAGAAGACCTGGGCCGACTACATGACCGAAGGCCCGCTGACGGCGATGGACGTCATCGAGAAGGTCACCGGCGAGATGAAGGTGCATACCGCCGGCTATTGCGTCGGCGGCACCCTGCTCGCCTCGACGCTCGCCTATCTCGCCGAGAAGCGCCGCCAGCGCGTGACGTCGGCGACGTTCTTTGCCGCGCAGGTCGACTTCACCCATGCCGGCGATCTCCTGGTGTTCGTCGACGAGGACCAGATCTCGGCGCTCGAACGCGACATGCAGGAATCCGGCGTGCTCGAGGGCAGCAAGATGGCGATGGCCTTCAACATGCTGCGCTCGAACGACCTGATCTGGTCGTATGTCGTGAACAATTATCTGAAAGGCCAGACGCCGTCCTCGTTCGACCTGCTGCACTGGAATTCGGATGCGACGCGGATGCCGTCGTCGAACCACTCCTACTACCTGCGCAACTGCTATCTGGAGAACCGGCTGTCGACCGGCACCATGGTGCTGGACAACACGCTGCTCGATCTGTCGAAGGTGAAGGTGCCGGTCTACAACCTCGCCGCCCGCGAGGATCACATCGCGCCGGCGGAATCGGTGCTCTACGGTTCGCAGTTCTTCGGCGGCCCGGTGAGATATGTGCTGTCCGGCTCCGGCCATATCGCCGGTGTGGTCAATCCGCCCGCGTCGAACAAGTACCAGTACTGGACCAACGACAACATCAAGGACATGAAGCTCGCCGACTGGCTGAAGGGAGCCGAGGAGCACAAGGGCTCGTGGTGGCCCGACTGGCGCGGCTGGCTGGAAAGCCATGATCCGGAGACGGTCCCGGCGCGCATGGTCGGCTCCAACGGCACGCAGGTGCTCGAGGACGCCCCGGGCAGCTATGTCCGCGTCCGCGCGTAGCGCCAAGTCTCCCGCTCAGCTATAAACAGACGGTCCCGACGGTCGGGAATCGAATTCACGTGAGGGGGAGACGATGACGCGCGAACTGTTCTGGCTGTCACTGACGGTGATCCTGACCGGGCTGTTGTGGATCCCCTACATCATCAACCGCTGCCAGGTGCGCGGCCTCTCCGCCGCCATGGGCAACCCCTCGCGCAACGACAAGCCGCACGCGGAATGGGCCAACCGGCTGATGTTCGCCCATGACAACGCGGTCGAGAACCTCGTGATCTTCGCGCCGCTGGTCCTGATCCTCAACGCGGCCGACTATTCCACCAAATGGACCGTGCTCGCCTGCGCCGTCTATTTCTGGGCCCGCCTCGCCCACCTGATCGTGTACACGCTCGGCCTGCCGGTGTTCCGCACCCTGGCCTTTACGGTCGGCTTCCTCGCCCAGGCGGTGCTGGCGCTCGCGATCTTCAAAGTCGTCTGAGCTCCGACTTCCCGCCGGTTGCGGCGACAGCCGCGCCGGCGCGGCATCAACTAGTGGCTCGTCACAGTGATTTTGACGGTTTGATACCGAGCCAGCTTAGGATCGGCAAGTTCTCTGGCGGCACGAGGATTTCGATGCTTCTGGGGATATCGGCTCGAC
>NZ_JBUYWT010000143.1:0-2882 GCF_055264925.1 Bradyrhizobium sp. KZN70725 | reverse complement strand
CTTGGCTCGCCCTGACACTTCGGCGTATCGCCAACGGCTGGCCGAGCAGCGAAATCGACGCGCTTATGCCATGGAACCACGCCGCTTGACGGCCTTAGCTTGCCGCTTACACTTGATCCCGGGCGTGGCGAGACGAAGAAAGGCCACTTCTGGGCGATCGCCTCCGACCATCATCGGCCATAACCGCCCAAGTCCGCCGATACTGTTTCGATGCTGCGACTAGCCGTTTCTTCTCATCTCGCGACCGCCGACGCCGCCGCTCGACCGATGTGATCACCTCTGCCCGCGAAATCGTCATCGCGCTTCTCCTAGGATTACCCCTAAAGCGTGATGGCGTTAAGTTCGATAGCCTGAGTTTTTGAGATAGTTTGCGCACTCCTCGGGGGTGAAGGCATCGAGTGCGTGGCCAATTGCGGCGCAGACCGCCTCGACGGTCTGCGCGGCAGCTTTGCGGAGCAAGTGCTTGAGCTTGGCAAAGACCTGTTCGATCGGGTTCAGGTCGGGCGAGTATTTTGGCAGGAAGAAGAGTTTTGGCGCCGACCGAACGGATGAGCTGGCGCAGTGCTTTGCTCCTGTGGCTGCCGAGGTTATCCAAGACGACGATATCGCCGGGGCGAAGGACGGCAGAAGAACCTTCTCGACATAGGTGCGGAAGCTCACGCCATCGATCGGCCCCTCGATGAACCATGGCCCATCGATCCGGTCGTGGCGCAGAGCCGCCAGGAAGATCATGGTCTTCCAACGCCCGTGGGGACCTTGGCGTGAAGTCTGCGCCCCCGCGCGGCGCCCATCCCCGCAAGGGTGCCATATCGGTCCTGATCCAGGGGTGAGTAGGCCGGGGGATTTTCACCCCGGCCTCTCGCAGAACGGTGCGCGAACCTCTCGGTTCACACCGCTCCCGTCAGGTGAACGTGGTCGTTCCGAACAACTGCCAGTGTACGAACAGCTCCGCATTATCCCGAGCCAGCTTTCGCAAGAACAACGAAGCACCGGTTTTGTGGAGCCGGAAGCGCTTGTACTTTCGCATGATCCAAGCCTTCAGCTTCTGATTGACTTAGTCGACCAGCGAGAACAGCGCTGAACGGCTGAACCGATCATAATAACCTATCCACCCCCGGAGGAGCGGATTGATCTGTTGGGCAATCTCAGCCAGCGTCCCCGGCGTTTGCCGGGGAATGTGCAAGCTTCGGATCGTTGCTCGCATGGCCTTCAAAGCTGTCGGACTGACCGCCGGGGTGTATCCACAAAAGAATTCCTTCCGCTGTGACGTTACCACCTGCCGCGGCCTGAACTAATATCCGAGAAAGTCAAACTTGACCCTCGGATACGTTCGCCGACGCCTGTTGTCCTTGCAATTAGACGATCTGCGTCTTTGTCAGTCCGCACACCTCCAACCTCGCTTGAAGCTCCGTCCTAATGGCCTCTGCTTCTCGCTCCGTCCGGCAGTGCACCAGTCCGTCGTCACCTTGCGGGGTCCCGCGGCTCCGCTCAACAAGCTTCCCGTCCTTTTCAATTGACGCCGTCAACCACCTTTCGATGTAGAGCAGCGCCCATTTGCATTGCACGTGTTTCCGGACCGCCTTCAGCAGAAGGTCATGCGGAA
Organism: Bradyrhizobium sp. KZN70725; assembly: GCF_055264925.1. Taxonomy (NCBI): domain Bacteria; kingdom Pseudomonadati; phylum Pseudomonadota; class Alphaproteobacteria; order Hyphomicrobiales; family Nitrobacteraceae; genus Bradyrhizobium; species Bradyrhizobium sp. KZN70725. Next base: position 1,279 of record NZ_JBUYWT010000143.1, on the reverse strand, counting down.
GAGTTTCAAACAGCCCTTTGATGTCGAACTCCAGAACCCAATCATATTCCAGCACCGCTGACGCGTGACGCCCACGGCGTCCAGAGCCGATTTTCCTGGCCTGTATCCGTAAGAGTCCTGCAGGAAGATGGATTCCATTTCCGGCTCAATCATCTGTTTGACCACCATCTGCGTGATCCGATCGCCGATAGTGGGCACACCTAAACTCCTTTCGCCGCCCGTCTTCTTTGGAATGGAGACGGCGCGCACCGGAGGTGGAAAGTAGGTCCCTGACGACATGCGATTCCAGATCTGTCTCGAACATCTCCAAGGTCTGTCCGTCCACCCCGGCCGCACCACGATTGGATTTGACCGCCTTGTACGCCTCGTACACTCGCCGCTTCTCTATCGAGAACGGCTTGTTTGTCGCACCGTTCGAAGTCATCCTGTTTCCAGTTGGTTCTAGAGTACGACGACCTGACCCGATCCCTTTGCTCCGACCCCATTACAGGGCCCTCAACGCTCCTACAGATCGGTCCGCCCCAGTCTCTTGCATCGGTACTCTCGCCTCACGGTTGTCGCCGCTTGCGCTTCTCCCTTGGCATCAAGAGCCTGGTTCCTGCAGTTCCGCGCGAAAGCCTGTGTCCAACTCACGCCCCTCTACGCCGGTCGCCGCCCGCCCGGTCGTCAGGCATCTGGCGGACTTGTCCCAGGATGAGGAGACGGTCCTGGTTTTGACGACGCTTGGATTCATAACGACGCGTCCTCGGAGGGTTCACTTTCGTTCGTCTTTCGGACACTCACCTGCTCGGTTTAATCTGAACTCTTGATCCGACGCTCACCACCACGGCTCTTTACCGCAGCAGCTCGGACTGGTTTGAGACCCACTCCTGAAAGCCAATCTCGGGGGCCAGCCCCCATCTTTCCCGCAGCTTCACCATCGGTCTTAGTTCATGTTGAACTCCTTGCGCCGTCTGCAGCACACTCTCGTCGATGAAAACCAGCCGCTCAGCTTCGACGCGACCTTGATACTTTGTCCACTGGGCTCGCCGCCGCGCGACCTCGGGTCGATCGCGCTCGCCAGCCGCCACGCTTTTTTTGAAGCTGCGCTTCTCGGCATGCGCGAAGTCCCATACCGAGTGGTAGTCGACCTTCAGGCCGCGACCGGCAAGCCCGGCAACGAGACCGCGCCGGGCGGCACGACCTCCAGGCGAAGCCGGTCAAGCGGACTTGGCGTATTGCTGATGGTCTTAGTGGCGACTTGGGTATAGCGCGCCGTGCTGGCCAGACTGGCATGGCC
>NZ_JBUYWT010000142.1:0-2892 GCF_055264925.1 Bradyrhizobium sp. KZN70725 | reverse complement strand
GTATCGCTCCGGCGAGGGCCGCCTTGCGCGCTGAGGACGGAGGATGAAGACATAGGCGTATGACTGACCATACGCCTATTTCGAAGGTCTCCCGATTGGAAGTAGTTTCGACTGGCGCCCGCCGTCGTTGGACAGTGGACGAGAAGCAGCGGATCGTTGCTGAGAGTTATGATGGTTCCCGGTTGGTGTCGGCGACGGCGCGGCGCAACGGGTTGTCCACGAGCCAGTTGTTCACGTGGCGACGGTTGGCGCGCGAGGGTCGGCTGGGCGGGGATGCAGCGCCATTGCTTGTTCCTGTGGAGATCACTTCGACACCAACTCCGGCATCGGCCGTGGTCGCGCGGACAAGGCCATCGCCGGCTAAAGAGCGCGCGAAGGTAGGCATAATCGAGATCGAGCTTAGCGGCTGTCGGGTCCGCGTTGACCGTGACGTGGACACTGAAGCACTGCAGCGGGTCCTCGAGCTTCTGAGGCGGTGATGATTCCGATCCCAAGCAACGTCAGGGTCTGGATTGCCACCGGTCACACAGACATGCGCCGCGGCATGCAAAGCCTGGCGCTCGCGGTCCAGGAGAGTTTGAAGCGTGACCCGCATGCGGGTGATCTCTACATCTTCCGCGGCCGCCGCGGTGATCTGCTCAAGATTCTTTGGCATGACGGGTTAGGCATGTCGCTGTATGCCAAACGCTTGGACCGCGGCAAGTTTATCTGGCCTGCGACGTCGGGAGATGCGGTATCGATCTCAGCGGCTCAGATGGCTTATATGCTGGAAGGGATCGACTGGAGAAATCCGCAACTAACATGGCGACCGCAGAGCGCCGGCTGAGCGAAATAAAATATGAGATCATGCGCATTTTGGGGGACCACAAAGCACTGAATTTGTGATTCTCTGGTTGCATGGACACGCCTCGCGACGCTCTTCCCGAAGACATAGCCGCTCTGAAAGAGGCGTTGGCGAGCGAACGCGCGAAGGCTCTGGATATTGCAGCGGAGCTTGCGGTCGCCCGTGCCAAGGCGTCGGAAGACAGTGCGCTGATTGCCCGCCAGAAACTGCGGATCGCCAAGCTTGAGCGCCAGGTCCACGGGCAAAGATCAGAACGCTCGTCTCGTCTGATCGACCAGTTAGCGCTTACGTTTGAAGAGCTGGAATCCAGCGCTACCGAAGACGAGCTTGCGGCCGAGAGAGCTGTCGCCAGGACAACGACTGTGCGCGGATTTACGCGCACGCGTCCCGAACGCAATACCTTCCCTGATCATCTTCCCCGCGAGCGCGTGGTGATCGATTCGCCAACGACGTGTGAATGCTGCGGCGGCAATCGCCTGCGCAAGCTTGGTGAGGATGTGACCCGGACCCTGGAATCAATACCGCGCCAGTGGAAAGTGGTCGAGACGGTGCGGGAAAAGTTCACCTGCCGGGACTGCGAGAAAATCAGTCAGGCACCGGCGCCATTCCATGTGATTCCGCGAGGATGGGCGGGGCCGAGCCTGCTGGCCATGCTCCTCTATGAGAAGTTCGGCCAGCATCAGCCTCTGAACCGGCAGACTGAGCGTTACGCGCTTGAGGGCGTGCCCGTCAGTCTGTCGACCGCAGCCGACGCTGTTGGGGCTTGCTGCATGGTATTGGAGCCGCTATCGCGCCTGTTGGAAGCCCACGTCATGGCAGCTGAACGCCTCCACGGCGACGACACCACCGTACCCGTGTTGGCCTTGGGCAAGTGCGATGTCGCTCGATGCTGGGTCTATGTGAAGGACGACCGCCCCTTCGGCGGCTCAGATCCGCCGGCAGCAATGTTTTATTACTCGCGCGATCGAAGGGGCGAGCATCCGCAGGCGCATCTGACCAACTATAGCGGCATCCTGCAGGCCGACGCCTTCGGTGGATACACCAAACTCTACGAGCCCCAGCGAAGTCCTGGGCCTATCAGGGAAGCGGCCTGTTGGGTCCATGCCCGGCGGCCGTTCTTCGCCATGGCGGATCTTGAGGAGAACGCGCGGCGCAAAGCGGCCGGAAAGCAGGAGATCGTCATCTCGCCCGTCGCCATGGAGATCGTGCGCCGCATCGACGCTCTGTTCGAGATAGAGCGCTCTATCAATGGCCAAAGCGCCGACCAACGAAAGGCTGTTCGCCAGGCGCAGAGCGCACCGCTCGTCGCCGATCTGGAAGCCTATATGCGCGAGCAGTGCGCCAAGCTCACCCGCGGCCACGATCTGGCCAAGGCCATGAACTACATGTTCAAGCGCTGGGCCTCCTTCACACGCTTCCTCGACGATGGTCGCGTCTGCCTCTCGAACAATGCAGCCGAGAGAGCGCTGCGCGGCATCGCATTGGGCAGAAAGTCGTGGTTATTCTGTGGGTCCGACCGCGGAGGGCGCCGAGCCGCCGCCATGTATAGCCTCATCGTCTCTGCCAAGATGAACGACGTCGACCCTCAGGCCTGGCTCGCTGATGTACTCGCTCGCATCGCCACCCACCCCGCCCACAGGCTCGATGAGCTGCTGCCCTGGAACTGGAAGACTGCGCAACAGCACGGCCTTGCGGCACAGGCGGCTTGATGGGACACGTCAACAAGGTCAGTCACGTGTTCACTCTCAGCCATGTCGCTGAGATGCTCGGCGAAGACGAGGAATGGTTGTTCGAGGTCGCCGAAGAAATGGACACCGAGGATGGCCAGCTATGGGTCGTCGGCGTCGGTGAAGACGGCGTGATGGCGTTCACCGATGACGGGATCGAGAACCTCAAAGAGCTGATCGCAATCCACAAGGACGCTCCTTGGATTATTGAAGAACGCCGCCAGGTACTCGCGGCGATCGTTAAGCCGAAGGCCGAAAAGCCCGAGGTTTAGCCGCTAACCGGACAAACCAGCCCGCCCGCGGCCTACGCCGCATGCTTAC
>NZ_JBUYWT010000141.1:0-2937 GCF_055264925.1 Bradyrhizobium sp. KZN70725 | reverse complement strand
CGCCAACAAAACTCTTGCGCGCGACAATCATCGCGGCAATCATCACCTCGCCGCGACACCGACTCGCCATCCTGATTGTCGCGCGCTTCCCAGCCAGATTGTCGCGCTATAGCAACGGCAAGGGACTGAAATGGAGCTGCCCGGGTCGCTTCACTCAAATGATGCAGCCACCGATCATGTTGTGGCAAATGTTGCAACGCGTCGTCTTCAGCCATCCGCCGGATTGCTTCTGAAGCTCGGTCTATTCGCTGCTCGGGCGTGGCAGTAGGTGCAACTGAGCTTTCGTCAGCCATGTAAGTCTCCTCGCGCCGGTCGCCTACCAAACGGACTTGTTGCATGAGCGCTAACGTCCGGCGAATATCGACTGTTCCTAGGTTGTGCCGTTCGGGCCGATAGCTGATCGGCGGCCTCTCGGGCATCTTCGTCAAGGCCGTTGGGGGCGCGGCTTGTCCGTCGTACAATCGGGCATCGCTTGGATCGCGGGTCCATAGTGCAAGAGCGGCCAGGTCGGATAGAGCGCAGGCTGTCGGCCATAATGGCCGCCGATGTCGCCGGCTATTCACGGCTCATGCACGATGACGAAGAGGCCACGCACGCCAAGCTGAGCGAACTTCTCGCAAGAGAAGTGAGCCTGCTATTGCCAGTCACGGCGGCCGTATCGTGAAGAACACCGGAGACGGGTTCTTGGCAGAGTTTCCGAGCGCGGTCGAAGCAGCGCCATGGGGCATGCGGCGAAAAGCTGCCTTCAGGGAGGCCGTGTCACTGATGCGCTGTCCCTGCGGCGCAACGTCGATAGCCACCACCGGCCGAGAGTTGCACACACCGCGGGCACATCTAAAAACGACGCAATTCGACGATGAAGACGAAGGAAGAACACTTAACTCAAAGGCAAACCTCGGGTGGAAGCCTGCCGGATGAGTCGGAGCGCCGAAGCAATGCAGTCACCTGCCCATTAGCGCTACGTAACAGTCGTATACGTAGAGTCGGCGGGGATTTGTGCTTCGTAATGCTTGGCTTTTTCTATCAGTGCGTCGCGGACTGGACCTTCCGGCAGAAGCGCGGCTTGATGGCGCGCCTGTCTCGCGCATTCTGCGATTTTACTTGCCAGTTCTTCCGTCTCGCGATCCATCGTCGCCGCTCCTCCGAACTAGAAGCCATGCTAGCGCGGTGGGCTAGCGCTTTCTTGGCACGCCGCCGAATGCTCGGAAATCCACTTCGTTGCGTCGTGCTCCGTAACAAAACCTTTGATGACTTCGGTTTCGCCATCGGCCCACAGAATATCGATTCTCCAGCCGGTGCCGGGGTTTTTGCAAGCCATGAAGGCTGGGCGCTGCTCTATCATTGCTTGACTATGCGCCGACTGGTGGCTGCTACAAGCCAGTGATCCTGCCACACTTCGCTTTTTTGGCCCCAATCTATTGAGCCTTAACTCCCGCGCCCGCGCCGTTCTTCCGAGATCGGGAGTCAAGAAGATCGGGCAACGGTGGTAGTTGCTGGCGCTATGCAAGAAATTCACTGACTGGAGAAATTTGAAGGCTCATTTCGCACGGCTTGATGAGGTGACGCTGAACGGATGCTCGACCGTCTCGCGACGAAGGCGCATAGCAAGCGGGTTCGCATCGAGCCGCTGCTGCAAAGCGTCGAGCAGATCCTCGCGCTCCCATCGCGTGATCCGTCGCGCTGATCCGGGCGTGGAGGCGCAGCGCCTTGTCGGACTCTTCGTTTGTGTAGCGATACGCCAATCGAAGTGCACGTGGCGTTGCGCGGAGCGGCGGTGAGGCGATAGCCAAATCGCAATCCTGAGACAGAAGCGCTGACCTAAATTCACCCTCGATTGAAATAAAATTTGATGGGATAAGTCCAAAAGCTGACTTGATCTTTAAGCTTCCTTGAAATCGCGACGCTCCGCCAATTCGAATGGGTAAGAAGCGATGACCGATCAACAGCTGGCTCTTCATGCCGTCAGCGAAGCCCTGTGCATATTGGACGAGTATCTTCTGCCCCGCCCCCACGACAGTGAACGCATACTCGACAAGTTAGTTGAGGTTCTTGAGCGGCCCGACTTGGTCGTTGCTGTAAGTCGACTGCGGCAACGAAGTAGTCTCTAAGTGTTCCGATGAAGAGGCAATTTTCATTTATTCCTTTGGCCGCTCGCATCGCTACTTTTCTATTGATTGGAATGCCGACCGCGCAGGCAAAACAGCAATGCAGTGCGGTGATGCCCCCAAATCCGCGCGAGTATTGGTCTTGGCGCCTCATCGACGGACGAAAATGCTGGTACGAAGGCAAGCCCATGCTTTCAAAATCATTATTGGAGTGGCCCGTGCGGATTTCGACGCAGGCACGTCCCACCGAGGAGCTTGCAAGTGCACTCATAGAGAAGCCCAGCGATCCGATCGGTTCAGAAGAATGGACGCCATCTCGCCAGAATACCTTCGATGCCCTGTGGCGCACCAGGGTTGAACAGCGGTAGGTCTTTGACCTTCAAATTATCTTTGACCTTCAAATTAAGAGAGGCTGACTTTCTCTTCATCGCTGAGGCTGTAGGACTCGGTGACTGGTATAGTCGACGTCGGCCATGCATCGATCGATCGAACCAATACTGTAGCTTCGTCGATCTCAAGTCTTTCGCTTCGATTGCCGTGAGAGCGCCATATTTTCCAATGAATGCACACGGAACGGCGCCCCGCAGAAAAGTAGCTAATCTCCAAACCGCCGATGAAACTGACCGCAGATCGTCCTTTACGCCAGTCCCGAGAAAGCCGCCCGCAGGATCATGGAGCACGCTCACGCATTCGAGCCGATCCAGGGCGGCCGGATCTAGATTGCGTATTTCGCAAAAACGGGACAGCGGTTTCGCTAACTGACGGACAGCAGTTTCGCTAAATCGCGGACAGCGTGGCGGCGCTGGCTTTTGGTTGCCTGGTTGTTGAAGTC
>NZ_JBUYWT010000140.1:0-3093 GCF_055264925.1 Bradyrhizobium sp. KZN70725 | reverse complement strand
TTGAACACCATCAGTTTGAGGGACGACCGCCTTCCAACCAACAGGCCGCTCGCGAGCGCGCTTCCAAATTGCGCCGTAGCGAGCGGGCGGCCGGCCCGTTACCCCATCTACACACCTATGCATGCTTCGCCACCCAGCCCGCGAAGGCATCGAGCACGTCGGCCATCACCTCGCGGTCGTTGCGGCCGGAGCGCTTGAGGACATGGAAGGAGTGGTCGGCCTCCTGCACCGGATGCAGCGTCGCGCGATGACCCAACCCCTTCACCACGGGCTCGAGCAGGTCGAGCTCGGCCAGCGCGTCGCGGGTGCCCTGCAGGAACAGCATCGGGACCTTGACCTCGGCGAGATGCCTGGCCCGCTCGCTCGACGGCTTGCCGGCGGGATGCAGCGGAAAGCCGAGAAACAGCAGCCCGCGCACGCCGGCGAGCGGCGCCTTGGCCTGTGCCTGCGAGGTCATGCGTCCGCCGAACGACTTGCCGCCGGCGAACAGCGGCAGTTCGCCGCAATGACGCGCAGCTTCCGCCACGGCGGCACGCACCGTTGCCTGCGCGACGGCGGGCGGATCGGGCCGCTTGCTGCCCTTCTCCATGTAGGGAAACTGATAGCGCAATGTCGCGATGCCGCGCTCCGCCAGGCCCTCCGCAATCGCGACCATCGAGGGATGCGTCATGCCGGCGCCGGCGCCATGGGCAAACACATAGGCGCTACGGGCCTGCGCCGGCCGCAGCAGCAGCGCGGACACCGTGCTGTCGTCCGAGACCGTGATCGTGAGCGGCTGCACGCCTGACGTGTTCAAGATGACATCTCGAAGAATTGTTGCGCCGTTGTTTCTAGCCGCAGGCCTCGATGCGCGCAAATGCCGCCGCGGAGGGAACGCCGCAAGTGAACTGGCTCACAGCCAATCAACATTTCCGTTGTTAGACCAAGCGCCGCCACTGTAGGATGGCGCACACCGCATCACACGCTTAACGCGAACTCGTTTTTCGGCGAATTTTAACATCTCATCCATATCACGCGCGGATACCGCGAATTGGGGGAACGGGGCATGCCTCGCAAGACGATATTCGTCATCGGACTGTTGATTGTCGCCGGCGTGCTCTATTTCAAGGACGATATCGAGACGGTGGCGAGCGGCTTCCGCGTCAAGGTCGTCGACTACCAGCCGCCGGCAAAGACGGTGTGGCTGGATCAGAATGTCAGCGCGGAGCGGCTGCGCTGGTTCTATCACGCCGACCAGGGCACACGGACCTTCGGCATTCCCCATGAATGGTTCATGGCGCTGGAGCAGCCGACGGTCTGGCCGCTGTTCACCGCGGCGCCGCGACTCAGCGAGACCAATTATCTCGGCCGCTTCGGCTTTATTCCCGACACGGTGATTCCGGGCAAACCCGATGCGCTGCCGATCGGCTTTTCGCAGGGCGGCCCGATGGCCGATGCCAACGGCGCGCCGTGGCGCAATCCGCACAGCAAGGCGGATATGACCGGCGTCGGCCTGACCTGCGCCGCCTGCCACACCGGCAGCTTCAGCTATCGCGGCACCGAGATCGTGATCGACGGTGGGCCGGCCAACACCAATCTGTTCGAATTCCAGAAGAGCGTCGGCGTCTCGCTGCTGCTGACGCGGTTCTGGCCGGGGCGCTTCTCGCGCTTTGCCGACGAGATCCTCGGCAAGGATGCCAGCCTCGACGAGCGCATGGCGCTGCGCGGCCAGCTCGACCTCGTGCTGAAGCAATACGCCAACATCAATTCGCTGGAGAACAAGGTCGCCGCCAACAGCGTCGAGGAAGGCTATGCGCGGCTCGACGCGCTGAACCGGATCGGCAACCAGGTGTTCTCGATCGACCTGAACAACCCGAACAACTACGCCTCGCATTCGGCGCCGGTGCATTTCCCGCGGATCTGGAACGCACCGTGGTTCAGCTGGGTGCAATATGACGGCTCGATCATGCAGCCGATGGTGCGCAACGCCGGCGAGGCGCTCGGCGTCAGCGCCGAGCTCAACCTACTCGACGAGTCCAAGGGGCTTTACAAATCGAGCGCGCGGATCGACGTGCTGCACGAGATGGAGCGGATGATCGCCGGCGAGCCGCCCAGCGAGGACAGGGGTTTTGGCGGACTGGCGTCGCCGAAATGGCCGGAGAACATCCTGCCGCCGATCAACACGGATCTCGCGAAGAAGGGCGGCGAGCTCTACAAGGCGCATTGCCAGGGCTGTCACGGCCCGGCGATTGACAGCAAGGCGCTGCCGGCGAGCGAAGCCTTTGCGCTGTTCAAGGACAAGAAGCGCTGGACCAGGAACGAGGCCGGCCAGCCGCTGCTCGATGTCGAGATGATTCCGATCAGCCATATCGGCACCGACAGCGCGCAGGCCGAGGGCCTCGCGCACCGCACCGTCGAGACGCCGGCCAATCTGAACATCAAGGACAGCAGTTTCGGTCCGGCGCTCGGCGATCTCGTCGAGAAGACCGTCGACTATTGGTACGACCAGAACAAGACCCCGCCGGAAGATCGCAAGCGCATCAACGGCTACCGGCCGAACGAGATCCAGGCGCCGCTCGCCTACAAGGTCCGGCCGCTCAACGGCATCTGGGCGACCCCGCCGTATCTGCACAACGGCTCGGTCCCGACCATCTACGCACTGCTGTCGCCGGTGAAGGACCGTCCCGCGACCTTCTATCTCGGCGGCCGGGAGTATGATCCCAAGGATCTCGGCTACGTCTGGAAGGACAAGATCAAGAACGCCTTCATGCTCGACACCACCAAGCGCGGCAACAGCAATTCCGGACACGAATTCTCCAACGAGAAGCGCACCGGCGTGATCGGGCCGGAGCTGAAGGAAGACGAACGCCGCGCCCTGATCGAGTTCATCAAGACGCTGTAGGCCCCCGAAGGGACTGCGCCCCCTCTCCCGCTTGCGGGGGAATCGCATATAGAAAAATCTGTCGGGCAGCGTCCTCGCGGCCATCCTTCGAGACGCCGCTGCGCGGCTCCTCAGAGCCTGACTGAAAAATGGGTGAGTGATCTCAGTGGGGTGTGATTCCATCGGATTTGCAAAGATTCGAGGGAGAGCACGATGCCCTGGACCAAGATCAC
>NZ_JBUYWT010000139.1:0-3134 GCF_055264925.1 Bradyrhizobium sp. KZN70725 | reverse complement strand
GTGAGCGTCACGAAGGGATCACCGGTGCCCGGGCTTGACTTGCGCGGAATGCTCTGGATAGCGCGGTTGGGATGATTGACGCTGCCGTTGCGCGGTGATGGGGTGATCTCGGTTCGGAGCGGGCAACGGGGGATCAGAATGACCGGCGAGTCGCAGCTGCGCGAGAAGCTTCGGAAGATCGAGGCGTTGTTCGTGGGTGCCGGAACTGCTGGTGAGCGCCTTGCGGCGGAAGCGGCGCTGCGGCGGGTGCGGGCCCGAGTCGAGGAACTCGCTCGCCACGATCCACCGATCGAACAGCAATTCTCACTTCCCGACCAGTGGTCGCGGCATCTGTTTCTGGCGCTTTGCCGCCGGTATGGGCTGCGGCCGTTTCGTTATCGCCGCCAGCGACGCAACACGGTGATGGTCCGCGCGTCGCGGGGCTTCGTCGACAAGATCCTGTTGCCGGAGTTCACCGAGCTGGAGAGGGCGCTGCAAGTCTATCTGCACGAGGTGACGCTGCGCGTGATCCGCGAAGAGATTTATGACGACACCAGCGACGCGCAGGAAGTTCCAGACGCTCTGCCGTCGAACTGATCAGGCGGCGAGCTTTGCTTCCGAACCATCGCGCTCGGCCTTCCAATTCCACGGCAGCAGCGTGTGCAGCTGATTGATCTTGGTGCGTCCAGAGGCGATGCGCTCGAGAACGTCGGTCAGATAGTGCCGTGGGTCGATATCTTGTAGCTTTGCCGAGTTGATGAGCGACGCGAGAATGGCCCATGTCTCGGCGCCGCCTTCGCTGCCCGCGAACAAATAGTTCTTCTTTCCAAGCCCTATCGGCTTGATGCTGCGCTCGACCGTATTGTTGTCTATTTCAATGCGTCCGTCATCGATAAAGCGCGTCAGGCCGTCCCAATGGTTGAGGGTGTAGCGGATGGCTTTGCCCAAACCGGACTTCTTCGAGACTTCCAACAGCCGCGCCTCGAGCCAGGGCTTGAAGTCCTCGATCAGCGGTCTGGTGTCGGATTGTCGCACCGCAGCTCGCCGCGTCGCCGGCAAACCGCGAATGCGATCCTCAACGGCGTAAAACATCGCGATCCGCTGCAGCGCTTCCGCGGCAATCGGCGATTTCGTCGCGACGTGGACGTCCCAGAACTTCCGCCGCGCATGCGCGAAGCAGAACGCTAGTTGTACCAGACGGCCACCGTTCTTGATCAGCCCCTTGTAAGCGGCGTAACCGTCAACCTGCAGGATGCCGTTATATCTCTAAACAGCTGCTTGGCGCGGATCGCCTTGCGATCCTCGGCGAACACGTAGACCACCGCTGGCGGCGCAGGGCCGCCCCATGGGCGGTCATCGGTGGCGATCGCCCAGAACTGGCAGACTTTGGTTCTGCCACGGCCGGGATCGAGAACTGGCAGCGGCGTCTCGTCGGCAAACAGCCGCGGGTAGGACATCACCGAGTGGCGCAACAGCGTGTGAAGCGGCTTCAGCCACCAGGCGACGCGGCCCATCCACGAGGCTAGCGTTTGCCGGTCGAGCGTGATGCCTTGGGCGGCAAACATCTGTTCCTGGCGATACAGCGGCAGCTGGTAGCCGTATTTCATGACCGCGACGTGGGCCAGCAAGGCTTCCGTCACCATTCCACCGTCGATCGCCTGGGCCGGCGCGGGTGCCTGTACCACACCCTGGCGGCAGCCCCGGCAGCCGTACCGCGGACGCACGGTGCGCTTGACCCGGTACTGCATCGGAATGATGTCGAAGGCTTCCTTGACGGTCTCCCCGATCTTGTGCAGCTGCTCGCCGCAGCAGGGGCAGATGTGGCCCTCGATATCGATCACGACATCGATGCGCGGCAAATGCTCCGGAAGCTTCCCCCGGTTGCGTCGTGCCGGTCGCTTTCCACGGCCCTCCGCTCCGTCAGGCAGCCTGCCTCCGGTCACGTCGTCGTTGGCGGCGGCATGAGCCGCCTGTGCCCTGATGCTGAAGAGAGATAGCTGTCCGATATCCAGTGTCTCGGAGCGCGGACCGAAGATCGTGCGCTTGTACTGGGACAGGATCATCAGGAGCTTGTCGTTCTCCTGGATCGCAGCGTCGCGTTGGGCGATCGCTGCATCACGCGCGGTCGCCAGCGTGCTGCATTCCTCCGACAACGCCGCAAGCCGTGACGAAAGCGCCATCACGGTTTGTCGGAGCAATGCTGGATCGGAAGGCAAATCACTCATGCAGAGTGATTCTACAACAACTCTGCATGAGTGACGAACGCCTCTTGATAATGATCAACCTGCTCGTACCGGCTGATCCACAGCTCGCATCGGCACATGCTTCCAGTCCGAGCCATCGAGCAGGACCGAGAGCTGAGCATGAGATAGCGACATGACGCCTTCCTTGATCGGCGGCCAGGTGAACTGCCCCTCGATTCTTTTGTAGTAAAGGACAAGGCCGCTTCCATCCCAGGTCAGGATCTTCACGCGATCTCGGCGCTTGGAGCGGAAGACATAAAGTCCGCCGTCGAACGGATTGGCTCCAAAGGCCTCGCTCACCAGCATCGCCAGCGAGTCCATGCCGCGGCGGAAATCGACCGGCTGCGTCGCAATCCAGATCGACAACCCAGCTCGAAGCCCGATCATCGACCAACCGTCCCAACCGCCGCCAGCACCTCGCACAGTACCTGCCGGTCGACTGTCCCTCTGACACGGATACGAACCGCGCCGACCTCAATCTCGATCGTCGCCGGCTCCTCCCTCTGGCCGCCACAGCTGGTGATCGCGACCGGGACAAAGCCAGGTGGCATGCCTCTGTCCCCGTGCTCCGCGACCTGCGCCGGCGTGCTCTGGCGACGCCAGAGAAACAACAGGCTTGGACTGATGTCGTGTCGCCGCGCCACCGCCGACACGCTTGCACCCGGCGCAAAACTCTCCGCGACAATCGTCGCCTTTGCATCGGTCGACCAGCGCCGACGCCGGCCCGTCCCGGTGATGATCTCGACACGCTGCAGCGTGTCGGCGCCGTGTTCGAGGATAGGCATATGCCTATCCTTATCGCTATCCTTACGACTATCCTTGGACATTGTGACCTCGCGACAAACCATTCCGCGAGATCTTCCTAGCCGACCAGATCAACCCTCAGCGTGTGGTCTCTGCATGACGCTCACG
>NZ_JBUYWT010000138.1:0-3686 GCF_055264925.1 Bradyrhizobium sp. KZN70725 | reverse complement strand
CCAAGCTCCGCCCGCGCAATGCAGTGCTGGAGCGTTGCCGCGCTGATATCCCGCTTGAATGGTGCGTTGACCGTGGCCAAAACAAGCTTGTCGACGGCCGAGATGCCCCCGGCCGTATTGGTCTTGTGCCCCTCGGTTGCTACGTAAGCCATCGACAAAATATAGACTTTCCTCTCGATTAGTCGACCACTGGAGGCCTATTAGGTTAAAATTTCGCGGTTTTGGCCCTTTTTGGCCCCTTACAAGGATGGGCAGGTTCCACAAACTCGACCGGTGCCGACGCCCGTTGTCATCGGATAGAACTGACCCGCAGGCTGTCCCGTTGGGAGGTTAATTCATTCTCGGCCGTCCGCACTGAAACAAGAGCCCCGTTCAGCCGATTTGCTGCGTCGACGTACTCCGGCCGGGCATCTGAGAAAATCTCGGACGTCACGGACATCAGGATTCCATCCCCGATGGACTCGACATTCATGCCCTCCGGGGGATCGAAATCACGTCGCTCTTTCACGTACGACATCCAGCCGCCGGCGGGGCACGCAAGGTCCAGATCCATCGGCGCCTCATGGAGCCATTTGTTGCTCATCACATCGAGGCAGGATGGCTCCATTTCTAGTCCATCGACGTTACGGTCGGCGAGACCCGACTGGTCTCGAACGCCAAGGGTTATGGACCATGGCCACCGCGCGAGCGCACCTGGGACAACCCGAAGTTCAACGAGCGCCTCATCATCGAGATCTGAAAGGAATTCATCGGAGTAGTTTCATTGGATGGTTAAGCCGGATGAGAGATTATGCCACCATCGGCGATGGTTCCGTCGCCAACCGGCACGATGTCTAGATGGTCGTCCTTGCGCCGGCTCAGGGCGGCGTCGCTCATGCTTGCTTCACCCGTCGAATCAGGCTGCGGCATTGCATCGGATCGGACCGACGGCAGCGCGCGCACGCCGCGGGCTCCCGCGCGTTCAGGTCTGCGCACGCTGGCCTCCCCCCGCAGCGTCGCTGCGGTAGCGCCTGGTCGAGATCTGATAGTACTGCGCGCGGATGGCCGCCAAGGCCTCGATCACGGCCCGCAGGCGCGAGAAAGTTCTTCCGCCATTACCCGGTGCAGCATGCGCGTATGAGGCCGCTCGATCATCGGCTCTGTCACTTCCGGCTGGCGTTCTCCAGCTTCGAGCATGCCCATGTCGTGCTCGGCGGCGAAAGCTTCGTCGCTCTGGCCGAGGGCTTGCAGAAAGCCCCGTGGGCGCTCGGCGGCGTGCTGCGAGGGCATCGCAGCGATAGCCTGTCAATGTCGTTCCGGAATCCGGCAGCCGACGCGCGGGAGGATCCGACACAGCGCTACGCCGCGCCGCATCAGACATTGTCAGAAGTCCGACAAAGGAACGCTTTCTAAGCCGGACAACAGCTGCCCGTCAGCTTGCCATCAGCTTGTCTAGGTATCCTCGCAGCAGGGCCTAAGCAGCCCGAATTGATGCGTAGAGACTAGCGCAGCACAGAAGGTAAATCGTCATGTATGATCGAATCAGTGGCTCATCCACATGCACTAGACAAGCTGACGAACCGAGTCAGTCGGTGGATAGCGGCAGCTTTACGGAAACACTTGCAGGTCTCGCGCCTCAGTGGAGCTCACAACCGGGGGAGTTGCCTGACAAGATGGGGGCCTGCTGCAGCAAGCCACATACCTCGGATGCAAACGTTCAAACTTCTAGCGCCTCCGACCCCAGTACATCCTCTCCAGAGAGTCCGGCCACCTCCTTGTTTGAATACAGAACGGCCGACTTGCGTGATGCGAATGTGGACGGCATCTGCGTTGGGCTGACTGCGGAGTGGTTCCGCAATCTTAACAACAGCCCATCAACCCGAATGAGTGCGCTCACACCCGGATCGCAAACGCACGCCTCAGCGGCTGAACGGCAGCAGCAATATCAAAATCTCAAGGATCAGTTGCGCAGCAGGGGAGCAGGATCTTCTCAGGCCGACCTTCAGGCACAAAATACCATTTTGGAGGACGCAGGCTTGGAACCGGCTGGAGAAGAGAAGAGATTCGCATTCGGCAAGTCTTCGAACGTCAAGCGCATGGTGAACGAAATCAACGAAGATGGATCGAACCATTTGCTCAGCTTGTATTTCGCCGAAGGCGGCGCACACACGATCGCGACGTCGGCCTCGAATGGAAGGACCACGGTTTTCGACCCAAACTACGGAGAATTTACTGTTCGATCAGATCCGGACCAGATGGCTTCATTGTTAGAAAGCCTCGCCAATCGTTACAGGAATCCCAACGGGCAGCATTTATCGACAATCACGACGCAAAGGATGCAGTGAGTTGGGCCTTCTTGCCGGTGGTGATTGGCGCCTTCTGTGAAGGCTCGGATTCGTCGGCCGGCGGTCGTGGTGTCGGGGGCCAAATCTGCGGCGGATAGCCGGCTGCGTGCCGGCTGGCGAGTGTGCCGGCATTGATAGCGGGGGCGCCGGCCCCCGCTATCCATGACGGCCGGCACAAATTGCAATTCTGTTTCGGAATGACCGCCTGCGGTTTCTCTGTTTCTCTCAACTGACGTCGCCAAGAAACAATTGTTGCGGCGACAATCTATGCCCTCCGCTATCAAACCACGCGCTTGATCCAGACCGACTGTGCGCAGGGTATGACTTTCCACGACATCAGCTTTCGTTCGAAGCACGTAAAACCGACACATCGACAATGGTTCAGCCAGGATGTGACCTCACAAGCAGCCGGGGATCGGGCAGGCTCCGCGTTTGCGATGCGATCTGGATCGTCGAGCGGAAGAACTCAGCATCGCGCTCCCTGGGCTTTAAGCTAAAGACGCGGCAGTTTCCATGATCGGGTCGCCGGTCTGGCAGATGTAGTTATGGATCGCCTGCCCGATTTTCGCATCCGCCAGGTCCCGGAGGACGCAAAGGAAGATCGTTATGGTCGTAAGGCGCTGCTCGGTTAACCGATCGAGGATCTCGCGCGCGGAACGCGGTGTCCCGGGTCGCTCGACCGGGTTGACCGCGACGAGAATGGTGTCGTGCGAGTCACACTCGCGTACGAGCGGCGTGATCGTCGGATTTCCGGGGTAGCCGCCATCCCAATAGGGCTCGCCATCGATCTCTATCGCACGGAACAGGGTCGGCAAGCAGGCGGAAGCGAGCAGAACGTCGGGTGTGAGCTCGGCGTTGCGAAACACACGCCCGCGGCCGGTACGAACGTTGGTCGCCGTCACGAACAAACGGATTGGGGAGCTCGCGACCAGTCGAAAATCGACCGACTCGGCGAGGACCTGATGCAGAGGGTTTGTGCCGGAAGGATTCAGGTTGTAGGGCGAGAACACGCGGCTCGCCAGATCGAAGGCGAGATAGAAGGGCGACGTATCAAGGGTCCAGCGACCGAGGATGACGTCCAACGGGCTTCGCCGTATAGAACTGAACCGTGCTGAGTCAGCGACCCGCCGCCAGAAGGCGTTCAATGCAGACTTGGCGCCGGCCGACGTGCCTGATATCGCCTCGATGCGCAGCCACGGCTTCATCCATGAGCCGATCGAGCCCCCCCGGTAAAAGCGCCGTACGATCCACAGTCGTCCGTGAAGAATGCGGATTGACTTGAGAAATAAGCAGAATTGGTCTTGATGTAGTATTCGATTTTGCAGGAAAGCGGGGTATTGGACCTCGCTTTCTTGCGTTTTA
>NZ_JBUYWT010000137.1:0-3830 GCF_055264925.1 Bradyrhizobium sp. KZN70725 | reverse complement strand
GCGACACGCTCACTTTGGCCGGAGAACAAAAAGCTGGAGTCCCTTTGGGTTCCGAACCACGCACTTCATCGCAAGTCGCCGGCAAATCCACCGTCGCCACGCTGTCTTGCCGCGACAGGGCTCGATCGGCGGCCCCCTCAAGCTGAACCGGGATGAACGCCGGGCGTGAGGACGGCGGCAGCGACCTGGTCGCGGTGTGCTTCTTGATCCACTTCCGAAGCAGGTTCGCGTTGACCCCATGTTCGAGTGCAAGCCTCGATACCGAAACCCCAGGCTCAAGGCAGGCCGTGACAAGACGCTCTTTCGATGCCGCCTCGTAGCGCCGGCGACCGTTCCGGCCAACAAGTCTGACCCGCAGTTTCTGATCGTCCGCTGCCATCACAAGGTGTCCACCTATTTTGGTGGACACCTCATGCATCAGAGCACTCAAAAGCAAAAGGTGCGGAGAAATTCGCGCTTACGTTCATTTCACCTGTCCCGGCTGCCGCATCGTCTATTCGGCGATCCAGGAACGCAGCGCAATCCATACGAATACTTCTGGGAGCTTCGATTGCCGGCAATGTGGAATGCTTGTTCACCACTGGGCCGGGCTCTACGACTATAACGAATGGAGAATCGTTTCCCTGCCGACCAAGCAACCCAAGATGAGAAATGAAATACGTGGGTGATCGTCCCTACTCCGACCCTGAGAAAGCCGCCCGCAGGATCATGGAGCACGCCCGGGCATTCGAGCCCGTGCAGGACGGCCGGACCTACATCGAGAAGATCAACTATCCTATGATCTACCAGGACAAAGCGACGCCGGCCGAGTATTGGGCCGGCTTAGAATACGCCAAAGATCAGGGCTGGCTCGAGTACCATGAGAGCGGGACGTTCGTGAGAATGCTTCAGCCGGGCAAAGACCTGTTCGCCTGACCGAGAGCTATTGGCGTTGTGCCTATCGCCTTCGCCGTTCTGACATGACGTACCAATATCCGGTCCCAACCGCAGCGGCCGCGCTGAGCACTCCGACGATTGCGACGATTCCTTCCACCAGTTCCATGGGGACCTCATTATCCCAAAGAAACGGCCCCAGCGAGGCGGGCACGTCGCCGGGGCCTGATCTTCCGTTGGTGTTGTCCAATGCCATGGGGGGTGGCATCTGGACACCCCCGGTAACTGCCTCAGCGCCGGCCTGTTCCAAAAATCCGCCTTGGTTCTCTGACTAGAAACAATCCGCTCAGGCATCGCTTTACGGTTATGCAGCCCGCTACCGAAATTCATCTGGTTCGCGTGACGACCGATGACGGCGAGGTCCAAATCTGGCTCGCTGCGACCTCGCGCGAAGAAGCGGTTGATCGAGTGCTGGACGAAATCCCGGAAGGGTGGGCTGTTAGCCTCATCCAGCGACAGCTTGCCGCCGAGCACATCCCGGCGCTCAATATGGCCGCCGGCGAAGTGCGTAGGCACTTTGTGTCCTAATTCCCGACTGCGAACCTAACTAGGGCAGCACCAGCCTGTGCTAAGCCGACAAGCTGATTTGATCGCAGGTCCACAATGAAAGAGGCCGCCAATTGAGGCGGCCTTACTGCAACTCTCTCAACATGCGGCTCCGATGCTCAAGATGGAGCCTCTGGGCGTCGTAGAAGTTTCCAAGCAGCCTTCTGGCCTCTGTCGCATTGTGGCCGTCTCGATCAAGCTCGGCAACTATGCGTTCCTGCCGATTAACGCGTCGCTCGCCTTCAACGACGTGGCGCTCTGCCATCCTAAGCCTGAAGAGTTGCGTTCTGCAGTCCATGGGACGGCCTGATAAACTAGCGCGCTCAGAGATATTGCGCAGAGCGCGGTCTATGATGACGCGGGCCTGCTCATCACCATTCTCTTCAGCTACCGATGAAGCAGCCTCAAGGTGATGTTCGATCCAGCGCTGAGCAAGGCTTCGCATTCCACAGCCTAACGAATTGCCGATGGGTACCCATGACCGCGCGGTGATGGTCCGTTAACGGATCGACAGATGCGCCGTTCCTGGATCGCGCCGGAACTCCCGTTCTCCCACGGAGAACCCCGGTAACACTTCTCCCCTATAGAGGGAGAACACTTGGCGGACCATAACGATTGCTAAGGCCAGAACATCCGATCAGCGACTCGGCCACGTCCGTTCCTACGCCGCTATAGGAAAGGCTCAGCACGTTTGGGGCAGCGAGCGTCCCAACTAGGACAGTTCCTCGAGTACCACGAATCCGAACCTTCGTGAGGATGCTGCAGCCAGGCGAAGACCTCTTCGCAGAGACAGCGGGGATCCTGCTTGCGAGGTCTACAAACTTGTAGAATCATTCTGACGCCAAATCCCGACGCGGGACTGGCAAGTGGCCCCGACATCGGCCTCCGCAGGCCCCCAAGGTTGTCGGGGCCTCCTATTTCGGTTCGAACGGCCTGTCTGATGCGCACAAAGAGGCCCCAGCGAGGGGTACAAGCTGGGGCCAAGGAAACCACTCAAACCAAGCGGTTGCCCAATTTTTTTCCCGAAAGAAACGGCCTCAGCTATGAAGCTGAGGACAAGTGTAATCTGGGCTCCCGGTGCCGGTAGCGACGCGACACCGAGCAGGGCCACGAGTGCCGCTGCATGGGATTAGTTCCCAACCAAAAAGGCCCCAGCGCTGTCTGCACAAATCGAGCGAGCGAATGCAACGCTCGGGAAACGAGTTGAGGCAATGTCCGAGGGCTCGGGGGCCCACCTAGCAACTAACGGCGAAGCCTTAGCCGCTTTCGCTTCATGCCGCCACGATGTCAGGGACCGCGACGATAGCGGGCCCATAGCGCCAAAACCACTAAGCTCACCATGAACAAAGTTGCTTCATTCATTGGACAAGAACCTCCGTCCGGCGGCCCGCCTATGAACGTTGAGCAAGCTTTGCCGTTCCGGACCTCACTAGGTTCCGTAAACTTCCGGCGCGCACCGACCCATCCACGCCTGAACCAAATCTTACGCACGCTGTGCGGAACGTTCGGTCGTGAAACCTGAGGGACCCTCCCGTGCTCGAAGAGGAAACCTAAGCGGCGCGGTTCGGTTCAAGACCCCCTGGGCGAAGGCCCGATCGGCCCTAAGGCGCTGTCTTGCTCCCTGCCTTGCCTACGGCAAGCCGACGCCCGGCCTGGCCGGGCCGAACCTGCCAAATGTTTCCGAAAGAGGAATTGGCGCTAGTCGCAGCGGCGTTCCCTGCGCGTAACCCGACGGCCATCATCACGTTCGACCGTGACAGCCTCTGTGTGACAGCGCTGTCTTGGGCCGACCGTAACGCCTCCCGGGCCGATGCCAACCGTGGTGTCGCGATCGTAGCGGTCGCGGTCCCTGTAGTCGTGGTCTCTGTAATAGCGATCCTCGCGATCCCGTCCGATCTGGACATCAACGCCTTGCGCCATTTTGACGCCCTCGGCTTTGGCTGGAGTGGCAAGCAATGTGGTTGTTAGCGCCGCTGCGGCGGCCGTCAGGGCAAAACCGATTTTCAGCATATGGATGTCCTCCCTTGAGCATGAGCCGGTGTAACGGGGCGGACACCTGACTGTTCCACGAGGTAAAGCTCAATGATCTTTACTGATCACCATCAACCAAGCGGCGATCATCAATCTGTCCAGCGTGATCGACCGCTACGCCGGAAATTTGATGCTCCTCCAGGGCATCTCCGAATACCCGGTATCAAACGCGAAACGCTCAACGAGCGGGAACATGAAAAATGATCGGCGGAACTAGTGGCTCGTCACAGTGATTTTGACGGTTTGATACCGAGCCAGCTTAGGATCGGCAAGTTCTCTGGCGGCACGAGGATTTCGATGCTTCTGGGGATATCGGCTCG
>NZ_JBUYWT010000136.1:0-3833 GCF_055264925.1 Bradyrhizobium sp. KZN70725 | reverse complement strand
AGCAATTCCGCCGCGTCGCAACCCGCTTCGAAAAGACCGCCCGAAATTACCTTGCCGTCATCACTCTCGCAGCCATCGTCCTATGGCTGCGATAACTGTCCACACCGCCTAAACCAGTGGGCTCGTAATTCAGTTCCACAGAGCCCTTCAGGCCCTGCGCCGCGCTGAGATCGATTAGCCTGGAGCCAAAGCCGGAGCGAGTTGGCGGGGTGATGGGCGGGCCGTTTTCCTCTCGCCAATCGATGTGAAGGACGACCTTGCCGTTCTCCTCCGATGTGCGCCAGCCAAGGTGTACCAGCCCTCCGGCCTTGGAGAACGCACCGTATTTCCAGGCGTTGGTGACCAGTTCATGCAGAATGAGGGTCATCGGCACGACTTGGCGTGGGCTGAGGCGAACTGCCGGCCCGGCGCTCACCCGGTATCGATCCGGGCCCGCGGCCTTCAACAATTGCTCCACCAGGGCACCCAGATCCGCCTCACCGCTGCCGTCGAGTGCGACGGTCTCCGCTTCGGTCACAGCTTGGAGTCGACCAATGAAGGCGTCCCGGTAATCCTTTGGCCGACCGGCCTTCGACATCGCCCTGATTAGCAAGAGCGCGAATGATCCCGAGGAGGTTTTTCATCCTGTATCGCGTCTCGGCGAGGAGGATGTCTTTTTGCGCTTCGCTCTGACGTCTTTCGGTTACATCCTCGAACAAGATCAGAATGCTGGTGCTGTTATTGTCGGGGTGCACCAGCCGACGGGCGCTCACGAGCATGGTTCGCTGGCCGATTGAGGGAAACTCGGCTGCTACCTCATACCCAACAATGGCGGCAGACTTGGGAACGATCTCGCTCACCAGTCGCCTGAGTTCGGGTATGTCCCACTCGCCGCCCCCAAGGGCGAACAGGCTTCGCCCGACGGTGTCGTCGCGTCCCACCTTGAAGGTCTCATAAAACCCGCGGTTTGCGCTAAGGACAGAGCTTGTCGGGTCGAGCACCAGGAGGGGTTCCTCCAAGGTGTCCACTATTCCTTGCGCCTGGACATGCTCGCTGCGCAGAAGTCGGTACAGGTCTTCGAGATTCATAGAACTCGCCTTGGAAGGTTACACACAAGGCTAATATGGGGCCAAGTCGTTCACAAACAAAAAGGGGCCGGCTGACCGTCCACACGATGTCTTGCTCGCTACGTCCACGCGTAATCTCAGTTTGAGCCGTTTACGCCGTTTGAGCCATTCCTAAGAGTTCCAGTAAGGTCGCGAAAGATACTCCTTGCGCGGCGACCGGGTCGGCCGCCCGCTCCAACCATCACAGCCCGGACCTGGCCACTATCTGTGATGAGAACGCCGGTTAGCGCTCCCGCCTTTCTCGAACAAGGGAGCAGCGCATACCGCAGTAAACCCTTCTCGCCCGTAGTGGAGACATGGGAATGCCCGTAATCCTGTTGTGGGGGATCCCCACCCTTATCGTTGTTGGCGGTGCTGGATACTGGTTAGTTCACATGCACTGATGCTATTCGATTAGAAGCGGCTCGTCCTGAATGGACGGGTCGCTTCGGCGCGCGAGAGCGTTGCCGCGGCTTGAGTGGCGGCAGCGGAAGTGCGTCAGCTAAGAGTTGGCTCTATGGCTTTGGGCTTGGTGAAGGTGTGGGCGAGGGTGGCTGAGGCGCCGGCGCTGGTTGATCCAGAGAGGTGATTGGCTGATCAGTGCCATTATGCGGAATGCAGGTTCCGGCATTCGCGAAGTTTCCGATGTCGTCCTGTCGAGCTCGGCGGCGGTGGCGGCTACGGCGCCCCTCGAATTCGTCGTTAGCCATTATCGAGCGTTGACTCAAGGCGCTGTAGGCGTTCGCATAAGTCTGTTGCAGCTGCTCCTCGGCGATCAAGCAATCGGAGAGCTTCTCGAACACAAGATCGGTCTGAACCGGCGCTACGCCACCAACCAATACGACTAAAATCCATTTCATGTCTTCGCGATCCCAACATTCGAGCCTGCCCCGCAAACGCTGGGAGCGAGCGCGTCGTTAAGCAATGTGGCTCCAGCGGAGGTCATGCATGCCAAAAAAAGAATGGGCACCAGATCGAAGATGAGAAAGGCCGCCAACGTGGCGGCCTTGGATAGTTAAAAGCGGCTAGTCGCAACGGCGGATCCTGCGTACTGATCCGTCGTCACGTTCGATCGTGACGGTGCGGCAACCGCGATAGCCGCGATCGTATCCGTAGGCACGATAAGCCGGCCGATCGTAGTCGCGGTAATACCCTCGCTGCGGGCCCACCGCCACTCCACCAAACGGGGTCTCAACTGCAACTTGAGCCGATGCAGGTGTGGCGGTGATTGGCGCGACTACAGCAAACCCGGCAACCGCCAACACGCCTGTCAGCAACAACGTTTTCATGGTGCTCCTCCTGGTCATTGAACCGCCGTGTAACATCACAGGTAGAGCAAAGTTCCTATGGTCCAATCAGCGGCGATAGTGGTGGTGATGTCCCCATCCATAATGATGCCCTCGGTGCCACCCGCGGTGGTGACCGTGGCCCCAGCCGTAGTGATGGCCTCGGCCGCCATGATGGCCCCAACCATGTCCGTGCCCGTGCCCATGTCCGCCCTTCACTTGAATGACGGCACTGTCGTCGCCGGTCAGCGAATTTGGTGTCGCAACGGGTAGCGCAGATGCTGACATGACCGGTGCCAGCACAAGAACGCAGGCGGAAAGTCCGCTAATCAAAATCTTCTTCGACATAGAGCTCCCTCCCTTGATTGCAGCCATCAATGATCTTCCGTTCAGTTACCACAACGATGGCTGAACTGTGCGTTCATGCGACGTTCAGTGAGAGGGGCGCGGGGAGATAAAGCGCGGCAGTTCAACTGGCGGCTCACTCATAGGTCCTCACGCACGCCACGGAAGAAGGGATGCCGCACTATCCCCTCGGCTGATTTCGCGCGGTGCTCGATCTCGGCGAGCAGCTTCGGCTCAACCCAAATTCCCTTGTGCCTGATGCGCTTGGAATAGGGTTGCTTCTTTCGGATTAGCGGCGTCAGGCGCTTCCGGAGATCCGCGGCCGAGGCTTTGTCAAAGCCGTGGTCGACCTTGCCGGCGTAGATCAGGGCGTCGCCTTCGCGCCGACCAACATAGATGCCGTCCCAATCATTGCCGTCGACAGCAAAGCCCGCGATGGTCAGTGTCTCGTGCTGAGCGCAGGTCTTCTTGACCCAGTCGCGGCTCCGGATGCCGGTCGGATAGACGCTATCCGCTATCTTCGACACCACGCCCTCATAGCCGAGCTTGCAGGCATGGGCGAACATCTCGGGGCCGTCGACTTCGAAGCTCTCACTGAACTGGATGGCGGTGCCGGCGACGAGCTTCTTCAGCACGGCCTTGCGTTCCTTCAGCGGCAGCTTCCGGAGATCGCGGCCGTTGAGATAGAGCAGATCGAAGGCTACCAGTACGATCCTGGTCGAGTGGCCGCGGAGCTCGTTCTGCAACACCGAGAAATCGGTGGTGCCATCTGCAGCCGGCACCACGATCTCGCCGTCGATGATCGCCGAGGCGGCAGAGATGTGCCAGGCGTCGTCAGCGACTTTCTTGAAGCGCTTGGTCCAGTCGTGGCCGCGGCGGGTGAAGATCTTCACCTCCTCGTTGGCGAGGTGCACTTGCACGCGGTAGCCGTCGAACTTGATCTCATGGACCCATCGGGTGCCGCGCGGCACCTTGTCGATAGGCGACGCCAGCGCGGGCGCGATGAATGCGTGTTTCGGCAATTTCCGGACAGCAATTTCGGTAATTCGCGGACAGCGATTTCAGTAATTCCGGGACAGGGATTCCGCTAAATCGCGGACAGTTGCGGGAGGTTGGT
>NZ_JBUYWT010000135.1:0-4064 GCF_055264925.1 Bradyrhizobium sp. KZN70725 | reverse complement strand
ACACCATCAGTTTGAGGGACGACCGCCTTCCAACCAACAGGCCGCTCGCGAGCGCGCTTCCAAATTGCGCCGTAGCGAGCGGGCGGCCGGCCCGTTACCCCATCTACGCATTCGTCGCGCTGCTGCTTCCTTGAACGATTCATGACAGCGCGTTCGCATCGCAGCCCTCTCCCGCTTCTCGTGGCGAGATGTTATGGAGCGCTTCCCTCCCCGTAGCCGGAAGCTTGCCGATGTCCACCGCCGTCTCCCCCCTCGCCCCGCCCGACGTTCCAGAGATGCCCGTGATCGCGGGTGTGCGGCTTGCGACCGCTGCCGCCGGCATCCGCTACAAGGGGCGCACCGACGTGCTGCTTGCGCTGCTCGACAAGGGCACCACGGTGGCCGGCGTCTTCACCAAGTCGAAGTGCCCGTCGGCGCCGGTCGAATGGTGCCGCGCCAAGCTGAAGGGCGGCGCTGCGCGCGCGCTGGTGGTCAATTCCGGCAATGCCAACGCCTTCACCGGCAAGACCGGCAAGGCGTCGACCGCGCTGACCGCGCAGATCGCGGCGAAGGCGGTCGGCTGCGCGACATCGGACGTGTTCCTCGCCTCTACCGGCGTGATCGGCGAGCCGCTCGACGCCACCAAGTTCGACGGCGTGCTGGCGCAGCTCGCACAGACCGCGACCCCCGATCGCTGGATGGACGCGGCCAGGGCGATCATGACCACCGACACCTTCCCGAAAGTCGCCACCGCGACCGTCAAGCTCGGCAAGGCCAAGGTGACGATCAACGGCATGGCCAAGGGCGCCGGCATGATCATGCCCGACATGGCGACCATGCTGTCGTTCATCTTCACCGACGCGCCGCTGTCGGCCTCGGTGCTGCAATCCCTGCTCAAGGCCGGCGTCGAGGACACCTTCAATGCGCTGACCATCGACGGCGACACCTCGACCTCGGACACGCTGCTGGCATTTGCAACCGGCGCAGCCGCTGCCAACGGCGCGCCGAAGATCTCGCGCGCCGGCGACCCGCGGCTGAAGGCCTTCACCAAGGCGTTCCAGCAGATCCTCGCCGATCTGTCCGAGCAGGTGGCGCGCGACGGCGAAGGCGCCCGCAAGCTGGTCGAGGTCGTGGTCGAGGGCGCCACCACCAAACCGTCGGCGCGCAGAATCGCGATGTCGATCGCCAATTCGCCGCTGGTGAAGACCGCGATCGCCGGCGAGGACGCCAATTGGGGCCGCGTGGTGATGGCGGTCGGCAAGGCCGGCGAACCTGCCAACCGCGACAAGCTCTCGATCTCCTTCAACGGCATCCGCGTCGCCAAGAGCGGCGCGCGCGATCCTTCCTACAACGAGAAGGAGGTGTCGGAGGCGATGAAGGCGCCGAAGATCCAGATCAAGGTCGCGCTTGGCCTCGGCAAGGCCAAAGACCGCGTGCTGACCTGCGACCTCACCAAGGAATACGTCGCGATCAACGGGGACTACAGGTCGTAGTAGCCGACATAGCGTCGCCACCTCCGTCATTGCAAGGAGCGAAGCGACGAAGCAATCCATCCGTCCATGCATGCGGACAGATGGATTGCTTCGCTTCGTTCGCAATGACGGCGTGAGTCCCGTCATCCTGAGGAGCGCGTAGCGCGTCTCGAAGGATGCACGCCACGAGAGCGCCGCATAGAGAAACCCTGGCCGTCGCCCCTTCGAGACGGCCGCTTTGCGGCCTCCTCAGGGTGACGGTGATAGAGCGTGTGCGCTTCGCTAGCTGCTGATCCGCGCGTCGGCGACGGCCTTCTTGAACAACGCGTTCATCGCGTCGGCGATGCCTTGCGTCGGGCTGACCTCGAAATAGAAGCCCGGCGACGCGCAGGCCTGCATGTTCTGCGCGATCTGGCTGTTCGGCGACGGGCCGAACGGGCCCTGGTTGAACGGATCGATCCAGGTCATGTACCAGCCGTTGGTCGGCAGCTGCAGGTAAGTCGTGTAGAGCACCGCGATCTTGATGCCGCGGTTCTTGATCGCCGTCCACAGCGCCGGATTGATCGGCGACTGGCAGCGATTGCCGCCGCTGATCGGCTTCAGGCAGCTTGAATTCGGCTCGTCGGCCACGCCGTCGGATACGAAGAACAGGTATTTCATCGGCGCTGCCGCCGTGCCCGGGCCCGGCGCGCTGATCGCGTTGCTGATGGCCGGAAGCACCGTCGAGAACTGGCTGTCCTTGTCGGCGGTGTAGGTATCGTTGTTGCCGTAGACGCCCATCAGGTCGATCTTGCCGGCAGCGGTCTTGGCGCTCGACAGGCTGGTCGACAGCGAGAACAGCGCGCGCAGGCCGATCGTCTTCGACGAGGCGCCGAAATCGTAGATCGCCATCCGGTACTGGCTGGCATAGGTCGCAGTGTTCGCGGCCGTGTCCATCAATTGCTGGGTCGCGCTGCGCAGCACGTCGATCCGCGTCGTCACGCCGAGCGTCTTGGCGAGATTGTAGTAGTTGTTGGCGTCGTTGTAGTCGTGACAGGCGAAGGCGCACTTGTCGGACGTGTTGTTGACCATCTTGGTCACGTCGGCGGGCGTCGCCGCAACCCCCATCGACGGCGAGTTGTCGAGCAGGAGATAGAAATCGATATAGAGCGGCATGTTCGCGGTCGAGGTCGACGCGCCGGTCACCGTCATCTTGCTTTGTCCGATCACGCCGAGGAACATGGTCGGGACATCGGCGGTGAACTTGACCGTCGAGGTGATGACGCCGCCGGTCTTGGTCATGGTCGGCGTCACGCTGGTCAGCGTGAAGCTGTTCTGGTTCAAGATGTTGCCGTTGAAGATCTTGGCCGCATCGGCTTCGCCCGCCTGGATCTCGCCGTCCGAGGTCATGGCGCCGGCGGCGATGAAGCCGGGCGACGCCTTGGCGATCGATCCGACGCTCGCGGCGTCGGCGGCCGATATCAGCTTGCTGCGGATCTGGTTGGCGCGGGAATAGTCGACCGCGCATCCGACCGCGACGACGAGCGGCAGCACAGCGAGGCCAAAGGTCATTGCGATGTTGCCGGAGCGATCGCGACGGAAACGGCTGATGGTCCGGATCAAGGTGCTCATGGGTTATGTCGGCAAAGAATATGATGGGCAGATAAATGAGAACCTTCACCCTGCCGGATACGAATTAAGGCCGGCTTATCGCGATCGCGGAAAGCCGCGCGGGCATAAATCGTTTGGCTGACAGCGCGTTGCTGGTTAATGAAAGCTTGCAGACTGGAAGGAATCCCCCGCCGCATGGCTGACATCAAGCTGACCCTCGTCGTCGCCTGCGCGCTTGTCGATGCCGACAAGCGCGTGCTGCTGGCGCAGCGCCCCGCAGGCAAGGCGCTGGCCGGCCTGTGGGAATTCCCCGGCGGCAAGATCGAGCCCGGCGAGTGGCCGGAGCAGACCCTGATCCGCGAGCTGCATGAGGAGATCGGCATCACCGTGAGCGAGCCGTGCCTCGCGCCGCTGACCTTCGCCAGCCATGCCTACGAGACCTTCCATCTGCTGATGCCGCTCTACATCTGCCGGCGCTGGGAGGGCATCGCGGCGGCGCGCGAGGGCCAGAACCTCGCCTGGGTCCGCGCAAGCAAGCTGCGCGACTACCCGATGCCGCCCGCAGACATCCCGCTGCTGCCGCATCTGATCGATCTGTTGCTGTGATCCTCTTCGCCTCTTCCGCTTGCGAGGGAGGCGCGCTGCCAAAATATCGAAAACAACCCCATGCAAAGCAGGTGGCGGTGGCAGGCGTTCGACCAGGCGACTTGACACGTCGGGCAACTCACCGGCATAATTCCATTATTCCGAAATCGTGCAAGCTCCCCTCGCCTTTTCCCGCAAGGACAGGGCAATCGCATATGGCCGTTTGAGGCGATCGGAGTTCCCACAAACTCGTCATGGCCGGGCTTGTTGTTTAGCCCGGCCATGACGGCGCGGAAGAATCGGTTCATTCCATATGCAATTGCCCTCCCCCGCAAGCGCAGGGGTGTCCGGGGAATGATTCACTGTGTCGCGGTGCATGCTCGGCAGGACCGAGGCAAATCGGTCTTTTCTGGTTGTCGAGACACAGAGGGCCGAGCA
>NZ_JBUYWT010000134.1:0-4517 GCF_055264925.1 Bradyrhizobium sp. KZN70725 | reverse complement strand
CTACTCTGCAGAGCCAGTCACGCTCTCCGGCGACATCTACGCGAGCCACCCAGACATAAGCGCCACTATCAGACTATGATCAAACTATTTTAGCGCCTATGGGCTTTCGCCAGGACGACACGGGGTGTGTGGCGCGGCCTGCATCCACAATCGTCGTCCCTGCGAAAGCAACACGCGCTTCGACCAGCTCCGTCCTCCCGAGGTGTGTGCCTTGCGCCGCAAGGCTCGCACCTCAGGGTGACGGGGAGAGAGTTAGCCTTCTACGACTCCCGCCGTGCCAGCGCCATCAGCGTGCCGCTCATGGTCGCGACCAACGTCTCGGCGCCGTCCTGGATCGCATAGGCGCGGCCGTCGCAGACGGTCAGCGTGCGGCCGGGCTTGACCACGACGCCGCGGAACACGAACCGCTCGCCGCGCGCCGGCGCCAGCAGGTTGGTCTTGAACTCCACGGTGAGGATGTCGGAGCCTTCGGGCATCAGCGTGAAGGCGGCGATGCCGCAGGCATTGTCGAGGCCCGCGGTGATGATTCCGGCATGCACGAAGCCGTTCTGCTGGCAGAATTCCGGCGCGTAGGGCATCGCGAGATCGACCTCGCCGGGCTCCATCCGCGCGATTGAGATACCAAGCGTCTGCATCGCGCGCTGGCGTGCGAATGTATCGGTCGCGACCGCACGGTAATCGGGATTCTTCGGCTCAAAGCGGGGCATGGCGGTTACGCGATTGCGGGCTCGGACGGCACAAGATGCGGCATCGCCGCGTAGCGGATCGCCGGCGCAAACGGCGTCGATCTGCGCGCGGCACGGTCGATATGCACGGCCGCGATCTCGCAGGTCGCTGCGATCTCGCCGGTCTCCGCATTGCGCATCTCGTGCAGGATACGCATCGACTTGTCGCGGAACTCGACCAGCCGGCTCTTGACCTCGACGAGGTCGCCGGCGAGCAGCTCGCGCTTGTAGGAGATGTTCTGCTGCACGGCGGCCATGCCGCGGCCGGACTCGCGCAGATAGCTCGGCGTCAGGCCGAGCCGCGCGAACATGTTCCAGCCCGCCTCGTCGAACTTGCCGACATACCACATGACGTTCATGTGGCCGATATGGTCGCAGTGCCAGGGGTAGACCGTGCCGCGATAGGTCGCCTCGCCCTCCATCGGATCCCTCCTTCGATTTTTGATACGGTAGCGTATCAGGGACGAAGCAGGCTAGCAATACGGTACCGTATCAAAGCATGATCCGGAAAAGTGCGAAGCGGTTTTCCCTCGCGACAAACGCAACGCGTTTGCGCGGAGATCATGCACAAACAAGCGATTAATGCGCGATGACGATCCCATCGCGCATTAGGATGCGCGGAGATCGCATGACTGAAAGCAAAGGCGACGTCTGGGTCGCGGCCGGCTTCGCCGAACTCGCGCATAGCGGCGTCGACGGCGTGCGGGTCGAGGTGCTGGCGAAGAATCTCGGCGTCACCAAGGGCGGCTTCTACCGCCGCTTCAGGGATCGCGCCGCGCTCCTCGAGGCCATGCTGACGCGCTGGCGCGACCGCCGCATCGCATCGATCGAGAAGCACACCGCGCTCGACGGCGCCAGCGCGCGCGAGCGGCTGAAGGCGATCATCACGCTGTATTCGGAGCGCATGAACACCGAGGCGATGGCGGTCGAGCTCGCGATCCGGCAATGGGCGCGCACCGATGAGGCCGCTGCCGCCGCCGCCGCGAGCGTCGATGCCGCGCGGCTGAAGAATGTCGCCCAGCTCTATCGCGCCACCGGGCTGCCGACTGAAGAGGCCGTTGCGCAGGCCTTCCTGTTCTACTGCTTCATCTTCGGCCAGAGCCTGCTGTTTCTCGAGCGCGGCCCGCGCAAGCGCGCGCAATTGCTGGCGCAGTCGGCGGACAAGCTGCTGACGGAAAACCCGTAGAGAGAGAGAGTTGCAGCCAATAGAGCCGGTGCAAACAGAAAGCGGCCGGCTTACGCCGGCCGCTCGCCAAACTCGGTCGGCTCGCTCAGGCGCCCTTCAGGCGCTTGTTGCATTCGCTGTAATAGCCGCCGCCCTTCTGGATCCACTTCAGGCCGCCATTGCCGCCGGTGGCCTTGTTGGCGTTGTACTGGTCGACGCAGGTGTGCATGCGTCCCTTGCCTTCGGACTCCTTGGCGTATTTGGGATCGATGGCGTTCGGAAATACGGCGGGTCCTGCCGGCGCCGCCGGTGCCGCGGCGGGCGCCTGCTTGGCTTCTTTCGGCGCGGCCGGAGCGGGCGCGGCGGCTGCCGGCGGCGGAGCGGCGGGCGCCGCAGCCGGGGTCGCGTCGGCGCCGCACTGCGCCTTGCGGAAATCATTCCACTTCTGGCCGCCGAGGGTGCCGGCCGACTTGGCCGCCTGGTACTTGGCGCTGCATTCCTGCGCGGTCAGGGCCTGCGCCGGCGCGCTCGCCGCAAAGGCTGCAAAGCCTGACACCGCAAGCACGCACAACAATCTGGTCTGAATGGTCATCCCTGGTCTCCCGTCATCCCTGGTTTCCCGTTGGTTTCCCGTGGGGAGCATTGGCGTAAGACCATTATCCTAGCTCAACCCCGACTTGCGACAACGCGCCAGCGCGCCTGTGCGTTAAAATATTGTGGCGGCGGGACCGCTGCATGTTCATCCACGGTTCAGCATCGTCGCGCGACGTTTCGGCCCTCTTTCCCTCACGAGGTGCCCCATGAAGACGATTTCCACGCTCGCGTCCGCAACCGCCCTGGCCTCCCTGCTGCTGATGGGCGGAGCTTTCGCGCAAACGGCCGCGCCCGCCGCCAAGGACGCCGCTCCGAAGGCCGAGACCAAGGCGCCGGCCGAGAAGAAGCCGCGCACCGCCCAGTCGCTGGAATGCTCGAAGGAAGCCGACGCCAAGGGGCTGCACGGCAAGGAGCGCAAGAAATTCCGCTCCGAGTGCAAAAAGGAGAAGTCGGACGGCGCCGCCGCTGCGCCCGCGGCGACGAAGTAACGTCCGGACAGGCTTGATGCGATTCGCTCTCCCCATCGGGGAGGGCAGTCGCAACTGCGCTCGATCCCTCGACGAACCCGTGGTGCCCGGCCTTGTGCCGGGCACCTACGTGTTGGATTGCGCGCGGGAAAGGCGTGGATGGCCGGGACACCTGCGCGAAGACGCGCTTCGCGCTCTGCCCCGTCATGACGAATTTGTGGCGATACTGATCGCAATCCCCGGCCCATTTCGAAGGGTGAAAATCTGTGCGCCGGGCGAGCCGCGGCGCAATGCTGCAATCGCGAGATGCATTTGTCGCGTTCACGCGAATTTGCCATAAGGCGGCGTGACCCTGATCCGCGCTTCGATGGCAACGGCCATTCCCGACCGCAGCAAAGTCCTGAACGGGCTCGAGACCCTCGTCATCGGCACCGTCGGCGGCTTGCTGTTTCTGTGGGCGGAATTGCCGGGCGGCCTGATCTCGGGGGCGATGGTCGCGGTCGGGATCGCCGCATTGGCCGGACGGCCGCTCGCGGTGCCGGCGGTGCTGACGCAATCGGTGCTGCTGTTGCTCGGCATCTCCCTCGGCTCGCTGATGTCGCAGCAATTGCTGCAGCACATGAGCTCCTATCCGCTCACCATCGGCCTGCTGGCCCTGGCGACGTTCTGCTCGACCTTCGGCTCGAGCCTCTATCTGCAACGCATCCATGGCTGGGACCAGACCTCGGCTTTCCTTGCCGGCAGCCCGGGCGCGCTGTCGCAGATCACGATCCTCGCCGCGGAAAAGGGCGCCGACGTCGCGGCGATCGCGGTGGTGCAGACCATGCGCGTGATCATCTTGACCGCGGCGCTGCCGCTGGTGCTGGCGCTGACCGGGGTGACGCATGCAGCGCCGCCGCCATTGCCAACCTCAGTCGCCTCGCCGTTCGGCCTCGTCGCGCTGGTCGCCTTATCGATCGGCGTCTCGCTGCTGCTGCGCTGGATCAAATTCCCCGCCAGCTGGATGTTCGGCGCGATGCTCGCCTCCAGCCTGCTGCACGGCTCCGGGCTGGTCGATGGCGGCCTGCCGCCCTGGCTCCGCAACGTCGCGCTGGTCGGCATCGGCGCCATCATCGGCACCCGCTTCGCGCGGATGAAGACCTCGACGCTGCTCAGTCACGTCAATGCCGGGCTCGGCTCGTTTGCGATTGCCATCCTGATCTCGGCCGTGTTCGTCGCGGTGATCGGCTTCACCACCCATGTGCGGCTCGCGGACGTCGTGGTCGCCTTCGCGCCGGGCGCGATGGACGCGATGCTGGCGCTGGCGTTGACGCTGCACATCGACCCGATCTTCGTCGGCGCGCATCATCTGTCGCGCTTCCTGTTCGTCACCATCTCGACGCCGGGCATCATCCATCTGTTCGGCCGGCCGCAGGACGACGTCGACGATTAGGCCCCCTTTGTCCCGTCATCCTGAGAGCCTGACTGAAAAATGGGTGAGTGATCTCAGTGGGGTGTGATTCCATCGGATTTGCAAAGATTCGAGGGAGAGCACGATGCCCTGGACCAAGATCACTCGGGAGCAAT
>NZ_JBUYWT010000133.1:0-4794 GCF_055264925.1 Bradyrhizobium sp. KZN70725 | reverse complement strand
ACTCACCTGCGACAGGTTCGCCGCCGACACCTCGATGTTGGTGCCGGCTGCTTGCGCGACGCCATTCACCACCCAATGGCCATTGCCGCCGGTGTCCCAGAACGCGTACTGGGTCATCGTTTGCATGCCGACACCATCACAAACTATCAGGTGTGGGATTCGACGGCGGATGCGAGCAGCGGGCACTGGGTGGTCGGGGGAGTCGCCCAAGGCACCAATGCCGCCATCAATGTCACGGCAGCTCAACTTTCGAGCACAAGCTTTCAAAGCGGCTCGGGTTCGGACGATCTCTGGGTGAGGGCTTACGACGGCTTTGCCTGGGGGGCGTGGAAGGAATTTCACGTCACCGCGCCGGTTGACAGCGCTCCGTTGGTGACCGCGTCCGACTTCCACGCGACGGCTAACCAGAGCGTGGCCGCACTAACTCTGTTTTCAGTCGCGGATGCCGACGGCGACAGTATCGCACAATATCAACTCTGGGATTCGACGCCGTCGGCAAGCAGCGGCCACTGGAGCATTGGCGGGAATGCGCAGCCCACCGGCACCGCCATCAACGTCAGCGCGGCCCAAATTGCGAGCACGTCATTCCAGGGCGGTACCGTGCCTGACGACCTTTGGGTTCGCGCCAGCGATGGCATCAGCTGGAGTGCGTGGCACGAATTCCATTTCATCGTCTAGGGAGCGGCCCGCGTTGCGGAAACGCCGTGATCTGCGCCCAATCGGTCGACGACACGAGGCCCGATTGTCCTCCCAAAGCAAAAATGGCCCGCGAAATGCGGGCCATTTTGTCGGAACCGGTTGGTCCGGACTTGGTTGCGGGGATAGGATTTGAACCTATGACCTTCAGGTTATGAGCCTGACGAGCTACCGGGCTGCTCCACCCCGCGTTAAACCGTTGCGTGCCTTGCAGAAAGGGTGCCTGAGCCGGCCGGCCAACGCTTTTCAACGGCGCCGATCGATCCGTCCGGGAGCTTCCTGAGAAGGCGACCCGGGCCGAGGCCATCGGGTGCGGGGCGTATGTATCAACGTGAGCCCGGTTTGGAAAGCCCCGGATGCGGGTTTTTGAGGATTTTGTGACGCCGAAATCGCCGGCTTTGCCGGCAGGATTTACCGCCGGGGAACCGGGCCTTGCCAGACCGCGCGCAAAAGCGGAGCTTGGCGCGCAACAAAATCGTCAAGAAAACGTCATCCGAGGGGGAAATGCCATGGACCGGCCATTGAAGAGCCCGGGGCTGCATGCGCTTGAGGAGGCCTTTCATCGCCAGTTCGAGCTGTCGCGCAGCGAGCCGGCGCCGACATTGCAGGCACGGCTCGACCGGCTGCGCCGCCTGCGCGCCGCGCTGACCGAGAATGAGGCGCGATTCGAGGCGGCGATCTCGGCCGATTTCGGCCACCGCTGCACCGTCGAGACCGCGATCGCCGAGACCATGCTGGTGCTCGGCGAGATCAGGCACGCGGCCAAGCACCTCAAAGGCTGGATGGCGCCGCGGAAGGTCCCGACCACGGTCCAGTTCGCGCCGGCCAAGAACCGGCTGATGCCGCAGCCGCTCGGCGTGGTCGGCATCATCGCGCCGTGGAATTATCCGCTGCAGCTGACCCTGGCGCCCGCGGTCGCCGCGATCGCGGCCGGCAACCGCGCCATCATCAAGCCGAGCGAGCTGGTGCCGCGCTTTGCCGGGTTGCTGATGGAGACGATCGCAAAAAAATTCGATGTCACCGAGCTCGCGGTCACCGATATCGACGACGAAATCGCAAGGGCGTTTGCCGCGCTGCCGTTCGATCATCTGATTTTCACCGGTTCGACGCGGGTCGGCCAGCTGGTGGCCGAAGCCTGTGGCCGCAATTTGACGCCGGTGACGCTGGAGCTCGGCGGCAAGTCGCCCGTGATCGTCGACGGCTCCGCCGACATCGACGAAGCCGCGCAGCGCATCGCCTATGGCAAGCTGCTCAATGCCGGCCAAACCTGCATCGCGCCCGATTAC
The DNA here is from genome assembly GCF_055264925.1 of Bradyrhizobium sp. KZN70725. NCBI lineage: Bacteria > Pseudomonadati > Pseudomonadota > Alphaproteobacteria > Hyphomicrobiales > Nitrobacteraceae > Bradyrhizobium > Bradyrhizobium sp. KZN70725. The sequence continues at coordinate 2,812 of NZ_JBUYWT010000133.1, read as the reverse complement.
GCGCTGGTGCCGCAGGCCTCGGTGCAACCCTTCGCGATGCGGCTACAGGGTCACATGCAGCACATGTTCGGTACCGATCCCGATAACGCCGATTACACGTCGATCGTCTCGGATCGGCACTATGCACGCCTCGAGGGGCTGGTCGCCGACGCCGCCGCGAAAGGCGCGACCATCATGCAGCCGGCAGCGCCGAACGACCGCGAGTGGAAGGCGAGGCGCAAATTTCCGCCGACCGTGATCGTTGACGCGACGCCGGACATGACGGTGATGCAGGAGGAGATCTTCGGGCCGCTGTTGCCGGTCATCGGCGTGCGCGATGCGGCGGAGGCGATCGCCTTCGTCAACAGCCGCGAACGCCCGCTGGCGCTATACTGGTTCGGCACCGACAGCGCCGCCCGCGATGCGGTGCTGGCGCGCACGGTGTCCGGCGGCGTCACCGTCAATGACTGCCTGTTCCACTTCGCGCAGGCCTATCAACCGATGGGCGGCGTCGGCGCCTCCGGCACGGGCGCCTATCACGGCGAGTGGGGATTCAAGACGCTGACCAAATTCAAGCCGGTGTTCTACCGCTCGCGCTTCAACCGGCTTGCCGATCTCTATCCGCCCTATGGCGCGAAGGTCGCGCGGCTGGAGAAGCTGATGCGGATGTTGTCGTAGGATTCACACCGTCATTGCGAGCGCAGCGAAGCAATCCATAGCGCCGCATAACGGATAGATGGATTGCTTCGCTGCGCTCGCAATGACGCAAAACGAAGACCAAGGGGGAAGATGCGTGACTGACACATTCGATTTCGTGGTGGTGGGCGCGGGCTCCGGCGGCTGCGCGGTGGCGGGGCGGCTGTCGGAGGATCCGGCGACGTCGGTGGCGCTTCTCGATGCCGGCGGCACCAATGACAATTGGGTCGTCACCACGCCGGGCGCCCTGGTGCTGATGGTCGCGGGCACCGTCAACAACTGGGCCTTCAACACCGTGCCGCAGAAAGGCCTCAACGGCCGCATCGGCTATCAGCCGCGCGGCAAGGGGCTCGGCGGCTCCTCGGCGATCAACGCCATGGTCTACATTCGCGGCCATCGCGCCGATTACGACCACTGGGCCGCGCTCGGCAATACCGGCTGGGCGTTCGCCGACGTGCTGCCCTATTTCAAGCGCTCGGAAGACAATTCCGATTTCGACGGCGAGTATCACGGCAAGGGCGGCCCGCTCGCCGTCAACAAGCTGCGCTCCGGCAATCCGATCCAGCAGACCTTCCTGCAGGCGGCGCAAGAGGCGCAATTCCGCATCCGCGAGGATTTCAATGCCGACGACCATGAGGGCCTCGGCATCTACCAGGTGACGCAACGCAACGGCGAGCGCTGGAGCGCGGCACGCGCTTATGTGCATCCGCATATCGGCAGGCGTCCCAACCTTCGCGTCGAGACCAATGCGCACGCGACGCGCATCCTGTTCGAGGGTAAGCGCGCGGTCGGCGTCGAATACCGGCAGGGCAAGGAGCTGAAGCAAATCCACGCGCGGCGCGAAGTCCTGCTTGCCGCCGGCGCGTTCCAGTCGCCGCAGCTGTTGATGCTGTCGGGCGTCGGCGATGCCGCAGCGCTCGGCAAGCACGGCCTCGCCAGCGTGCATCATCTGCCCGGCGTCGGCCAAAACCTGCAGGACCATCCCGATTTCATCTTCGGCTACATGTCCGACAATCCGAACTTCGCCGGCATCTCGCTGAAGGGCATGCCGCGGCTCGTCCGCGCCATCATGCAATATCGGCGCGAGCGCCGCGGCCCCCTCACCTCGAACTTCGCCGAATGCGGCGGCTTCCTGAAGACGCGGCCCGATCTCGACATCCCCGACATCCAGCTGCATTTCGGCATGGCGATGGTCGACGACCACGGCCGCAAGCGCCACGGCGGCACCGGCTTCTCCTGCCATGTCTGCCTGCTGCGGCCGAAGAGCCGCGGCAGCGTCGCGCTGGCCGGCAGCGACCCGATGCGGGCGCCGCTGATCGACCCCAACTTCCTCGGCGAGGAAGACGATCTCGAATCGATGGTGGCGGGCTACAAGACCACGCGGCGGCTGATGGAGGCGCCGGCGCTGCGCGCCCTGCAGCAGAAGGATGTGTTCACGTCCAACGTCCGCACCGACGACGATATCCGCAGCATTCTGCGCGAGCGCGTCGACACAGTCTATCACCCGGTCGGCACCTGCAAGATGGGCACCGGCGATCCGCTCGCGGTGGTCGATCCGAAGCTGCGCGTGCACGGGCTCGAAGGCCTGCGCGTAGTCGACGCCTCGATCATGCCGACCCTGATAGGCGGCAACACCAATGCACCGACCATCATGATCGGCGAGAAGGCGGCCGACATGATCAGGGCGGAGATGCGGGCGGGGTGACCAATGCGTAGGGTGGGCACGGCGCAAGAGCGCCTTTGCCCCCCTATGAGGCTGCCGTCGCAGGGCCGCATTGCCAAAATATCGAAAACAACCCCATGCAAAGGAGCCGGGGGGGGGGCTGGGGCTGCCGGCTTCGACACGGCGACTTGACTCGTCGGGCAAATCAGCGGCATTCTTCTATTATCCAGAAACTGCGCCCGACTGCCTCGGGCCGTGCTCGTGACCTGATGCGTTGCAATCGTAGCCCGGATGAAGCGAAGCGTAATCCGGGACCTTCACGCATGCTCCCCGGATTTCGCTGCGCTTCATCCGGGCTACAAAGCTAGTGGCTCGTCACAGTGATTTTGACGGTTTGATACCGAGCCAGCTTAGGATCGGCAAGTTCTCTGGCGGCACGAGGATTTCGATGCTTCTGGGGATATCGGCTCGACG
>NZ_JBUYWT010000132.1:0-4863 GCF_055264925.1 Bradyrhizobium sp. KZN70725 | reverse complement strand
GCGTCTCGCCAAGCTCGCAGGCGGCGTCGCGGTGATCCGCGTCGGCGGCGCGACCGAGGTCGAGGTGAAGGAGCGCAAGGATCGCGTTGATGACGCGATGCACGCGACCCGTGCGGCTGTCGAGGAAGGCATCGTCCCAGGCGGCGGCGTCGCTCTGCTCCGTGCCGCCGAAGCGCTCAAGGGCCTGCGCACCAAGAACGACGACCAGAAGACCGGCGTCGAGATCGTGCGCAAGGCGCTGTCCGCGCCGGCCCGCCAGATCGCGATCAACGCCGGTGAAGACGGTTCGGTGATCGTCGGCAAGATCCTCGAGAAGGAACAGTACGCCTACGGCTTCGACTCGCAGACCGGCGAGTACGGCAACCTGGTGTCCAAGGGCATCATCGACCCGACCAAGGTCGTGCGCACCGCGATCCAGAACGCCTCCTCCGTGGCGGCGCTGCTGATCACCACCGAGGCCATGGTCGCCGAGCTGCCGAAGAAAGCCGCAGCCGGCCCGGCCATGCCCCCGGGCGGCGGCATGGGCGGCATGGACTTCTGATCCAGCCGCATCGAAGAATACGAGAATTACAGAACCCCCGGCGCCAATGCCGGGGTTTTTGCTTGACGCCGTGTTCATGTCCCTTGGTATGCTGGTGCGCGTAGCCCGAGCCGCGAACTTCATGCGGAAGTTGAAAAAGGGCCAGTGTAGATGCCTCCAGCCTCTCACTTGCGGCGTAAGCTGAAGCAGGTCTCTTCCGACAACGATGTTGCCTCCAATGTCGTCCGAACCGCGTCCTGCATACGTCGGGTGCCACGTTGTTATCACCCGCAGGCACGAAATGATTGAGAACAAGTGTTTTCACGTTCGCCATCGCTGCGATGCGGCCCACAGCGTCCGCGCGGGTGTAATGGCTCTGAATACTGGCCTTCAATCTTTCGGCGTTCTTCGCGAAGTCAGCGACCGGCGGCAAGAACGCATGTCGCCTGAAAAAACCACCGTCTTGCCTTTCAACTGGAATTTGGACGCATAGCTCTCGATGGAGTCGGCGGCATCGACAACAGTCTGCTACGGACAGGCTCGACTGCAAGGATTGAGACCTTAGTATGTTGGAAAGCAGACACAGCCAACACAGGCATGGTGCGAACTGTCGCTTGGCACGAAGAATGCAAACCCTAGCCGTGCCTAGGGGCTTCTCCAGGCTTGGCTACCATTACAAGTTGAGGCCGTGGCTGGCCACTGAGGTTAGCGGCGCGTGACATAAATCAAGAGAGCGTCTACTCGGCCGATACCGACGGGCGTCTTGTCACGTCGCCGCTAACTTCCAATGGCGTGAATAGCGTTTCGTAGTGTGTTTAGAGCAGTATGAGCGGGACGCGCTGGAGAGGGCGCGAAAGACCTCGGAAAATGAACGCAGAGAACAACTTCGCGGCCGGCTCCTTGACGCCGGACGACTCGCAGCAATCGCGTACATGCGGCCTGAAGGCGGATGTTTCATACTACGTCGACGAGGCGCTCAAGGAGCTTTGGCGAACCAGGTCGCCGGAAGAAGCAAAAGCGATCGCAGAGCGTTGCATGCCGCCACTGGAAAACGTCGTCCCGTTCAATCGGACCGGCGCGACAGAAATATCGGCCGTAAATCGGCCGAGGACGTCCTCGCAAGCCATCCGCGGGCGGCCTGGCCGGAGCGGCGGGACTTGTAGTGATAGGTCGAGCGGTCCAACTCGAGAGCGTCACAAGCTCTGCGGATCGACACCCGCCACTCGCCACAGACCTCGTCGACCAGCTTGAGGTTCCGGCCAGGCTTCATAGCTTTTCGGCGGATCACGTTCTGCAGCATCTCCTTGTCGAACGACGGGTCCGCCACCAGCTTCTTCAGCTTGCCGTACTACTCCTCGAGCTGCTTCAGCGGTCGCATCTCGGTCGGCAGCAGCCTGTCGTGCTACTTCTTCCAGTTGAAATAGGTCGCCTGGCTGATCCCGGCCTTACGGCAGATCTTCGCCACCGCAATCCCGTCACTACCCTGCTTCAGGATGAACACCTTCTGGGCGTCCGAAAACCTCGAGGCCTTCATCGTCCTTCGCACCTCCAAGCCGATGGGATTCGGTAGCGAAAACGCTAGCCAAAGTGGTCCAGTTTGCCGGCCTCAGATCACATCGCGCTTCGATAGGTGCGATCAACCACCAGGAAAGATAGCTGCAATGGAAATAGAGACATGAAACACTATGTAGTAAAAACCACAACATGACCAACAAGCCGTCTAGCTACTTGGAGAATGCTGCCATGAGTGAGAGGGCTTTGATCGATAGCGTCATTTCACCTGCCGATGTCGTCAAACGCTCGGGACGTATTGGCGCCGAAATACTGAACATCAAGCTGTCGGGCGATTTGCCGGAGCAGGCCATCGCTGCGATCAACGGTCTGCTGCTCGAATACAAGGTCATCTTTTTCCGCGAGCAGGGTCATCTGGACGACGTAGAACAGGAACGCTTCGCTTGTCGCTTTGGGAAAGCTCTCCCACCGACTCCGACGGTGAGTACTCTCAAGGGAACGATTTCGATGATCGAGATTGATACGGTGCGCGGTCTCCGAGCTGACTGTTGGCACATCGATATGGCCTACATGGAGGCCTATCCCAAGATTTTAGTGCTCCGAGGCGTTGTAATTCCACCTACCGGCGGCGACACGGTATGGGCAAACACCGCGACCGCATACCTCGATTTGCCGCCGCCGCTGCAGCGGCTTGCCGACGACTTGTGGGTTGTTCACAGCAACGCGTTCGATCCCGCTATATTTTCTCGGCCGACCGAAGCTGACAAGAAGCATTATGACAAAGTCCTTAAAGCAAAGCTGGAGACCGAGCATCCGCTTGTACGCGTTCACCCCGAGACCGGCGAGCGCGCGCTAGTACTGGGCATGTATGCGAAACGCTTCGTTGACGTCCCGAGATATGACGGCCAGAGGCTATTCGATTTATTCGAGTCTCACATCATCGCGTCCGAAAACACACTGCGCTGGAATTGGAAGCAGGATGACGTTGTCATGTGGGACAACCGAGCCACCATGCATTATGCGGCCAAGGATTACGGAGACCAGCCTCGCCTTGTCCGTCGCGCGGCCATAGCTGGTGAGGTGCCCATCGGCGTTAACGGCCGGCGAAATGTAGCGCGCGCCAAGCAGCAGTCAGCGAACGTCGTCTAGCTTATGCGCAAATTTCAACAATATCGGTAGAAATTGGTGAGCTATGCCCTCGCATGAACGTATCCGAACAACTGCGCTTCGCAAACAAGCGACGGCTTTTTTGTCGCACGGGTCGAACTCAGAAGAGAGCGGCAGACAGGCTTGCGGCGAGTCCTTGTTCGAGACACATGCGACAATGTCGCTTACTTAATTGTACCGAGCGTTAAAAACATCTCGGGATTGTGAAGCTGCGTGCATGATTGGGCGGCAAGAGAGTTTCGGGTCTGTGCTAAATTTCGGTCGTGCATCACGCGCGGAGTAGGGGCAGCACTTCGAGCCAACAAGGAGTGTTCAATGTCAGATCTCGTTGCGATCGTGTACCCATCCGAAGTCAAAGCAGAGGAAGTTCGGCAAAAAATACTCAAGCTTCAGAGCGAGTACCTGATCACGATCAGCGATGCCGTGATCGCAGTCAAAACCGGAGACGCTGTAAAGCTCAATCAGCTTGTGAACACCACCATGACCGGCGCCGCCAGTGGCAGCTTCTGGGGGCTGCTCTTGGGGATGGTGTTCCTGAATCCCCTTCTCGGCGTGGCTCTCGGAGCCGGCGCAGGCGCTTTGAGCGGTGCGCTGACCGATTTCGGAATCAGGGACCAGTTCATGAAGGATCTCGCGTCGAAGGTGAAATCGGGAGATGCCGTTCTGTTCCTGCTGATCAAATCCATGACCTCAGACAAGGTTCTCAATGCGATCAAGGATGCGGGAGGGATCGTCCTGACGACCTCGCTCGATGAAAAGAAGGAGCAGCACCTGCGCGACACGCTCGCAGCCGCAACTCAGGCCAAGGCTGCCTAGCGAGTGAGGCAAAGCCTGGCGCGCCAGCGTCAAAGCATCGCCGGGTAGCTGCGCTGTCACGCCAGTCGCTGTGACAGCCACGCTGTAGTTTTGCGTAGGGATCGTACGCAACGGCATCGGTCCCTGGGCAGCAACGCCCGCGAAGGAGGCCGGCTGCAGCCATGCGGCTCCGCGGCCGCCTAGCCGGTTTTCCTTCGCGCTATCAAAAGCCGGGAGAAAATCATGCGAAGATTGCTTCTATGGGGGCTCGCACTCGGGATTGCTTCGGCAGGAACTATGGCGACCAGCGGTCGCTTGCAAGCCGGCCTTATGGCGCCGCTGGGCGTGCGTCAGGCCGCCGACGAGCTTCGTCTCGCGGAAACCATCCAGTTCACCTGGAGGGGCCATCGCTATTGTTGGTACAATAGGGGTTGGCGCGGTGGCGGCTGGTATAGGTGTGGCTTTGCTTCAAGGCGTGGCATGGGCTGGGGTGGTCCGGCAGGATGGCACGGATGGCGACGGCCAGGCCACCGCCCAGTCACACGGCCTCCGAGACCCGGTCGGCCAGGAATCGAGCGTCCGCGACCACTCCCGCAACCGCTCCCTGGCAGGAGCTGACGGCACCTTGGTCTGTCGTTCGCCGGCCGCGGCGTGGCCGCACGCCAGTCCGAGCCCGCGATGTCCTTGAAAGAGCCGCAAACACGCGCGGGCCAAGCGCGCGAGCCCGTGCTCGTCGATCTCGCGCTGCAGGGCTGTGGAGTCGTTCGTGAAGAACTGGCGCCGGCGCCCGGCTTAAGCGGTGTTTCGAGCCGGGACGGTCTCGAAGAAGGCTCGGATGATGACACGCAAGAGCTCTGCGAGCCATCGCA
>NZ_JBUYWT010000131.1:0-4982 GCF_055264925.1 Bradyrhizobium sp. KZN70725 | reverse complement strand
CAAACCTCCGCCCATCAACCCCAGCCGTCGGAAATCAACCATCTCACCTGACCAGATGGAGCTCCACTATGCCTGAATTTCCCCGGACACCCCTGCCTTTCAGGGGGAAGGGGAAACCGGGATCGCTACCGTGGCGGATCTAGCCTGGATGTCGGCGCGGCTTGAGGCCCGCGAGGAATAGCCGCGCGAAATGATCGGCGATCTCGGCTGGAGACCAGTCACGCCTGGTCTTGAACCAGATCGGATACCAGTGGCCCATTCCGGTGAGAATGCGCTCCGCGAAATAGGTATCGATGCGGCGGAAACGGCCCTCGTCGACCCAGCGCTGATAGCTGTTCTGGTCTTGCCGGATCGTCGCCAGCACGTCTCCGACATAGGCTTTTCGGTCTGCGTCGTTGAGATAGTTGATGTTGTGGTAGGTCGTCTTTGGGCCGCAGGGCGTGTCGTGCAGCATCAGCAGCAGGCGAATTCGCTGCACGATGTGATCGAATGCTCCAAGGCTGTGCTCTTGCAGATGCTCGCGAATGCTGACCTCGCCGGCGAGCCCGCGTCGCAGGCAGGCCAGCAACAGGCTCTCCTTTTCACTGAAATGATAGTAGATGCCGGCGCGGGTCATGCCCGCATCGGCTGCGATGCTCTCGAGCGACGTGCCCGAGGCGCCCCTTCGGTTGAAGCTGTCGGAGGCGATCGACAGCATCCTGTCGAACTTGGCGGCCCGCTTGTTCAACGCTGCGCGAGCCTCGAGAAAAGGGGCGAGGCTGAGCGGCTCGGGCATTTTGGGGAGCGCGATCTCGCGCCGGTAGACGCCATGCGTGATGATGTCGTCGATGGCATCGATCGCCTGTTGCCGCGTGTAGTAGTCGCGTTCGGACAGCCAGAACGGAACCCAGTCCAGGATGGAGATCAGCGCCACCGCCGTGAGCAGCGGCTCGTCGCAGGCGATCGAGCCGTCCGCCACGCCCCGATCGAGGATGTCCGCCAGCAGCGCGGCGTTCTGCCAGCGCTTGGCATGGACCTCGCTGCTGTAGGGCGCCGCCAGCGCATCGATATCGCTGAACAGGATGATGCGCTGGCCTTCGGGCCTCAGCCTGCCGCGCACGAAGCGCCTGATGATCTCGAGCCCGTCGATGCCGGGCTCGGCGGCCGCCTCGATCTCGTGGCGATAGATCGCAAGGCCGCGCAGATAGCAGTGGAAGATCAGATCTTCCTTGTCGCGGAAATAGTGATACAGCGCGCCCGGCACGGCCTGCACCGATGCTGCGACCTGCTCCATCGTCACGTTGGCATAGGAGTGGCGGGCAAACAGCCGGGAAGCTGAGACGAGGATTTCTTCAGCCCGATCCGTCGGGTCGGCGGCGACTTGCAAGCTCGAATGCCCTTCTTGACCGCGGAACGAAAGTCCGCACGCGAGATAATCCCCTTGGCAGCCGCTTGTCGATCTGCGATAGACGGTGGCATACCATACACCAGCGGGTCTTGATTGTCTGGTGATTTGGCGACCGTCGGCCCGTGGATGCGGGACGACCAATATCGACCGGGCATCGGTTCGGCAGCAGCTTCGGACAGGATTTTGGAGAGCAAGCCTTTCGCGAGAAGGGCTATTGGAGAGAGCATGGCGCGCAACATTCTGATTTTGGGAGCTTCCTACGGCTCCCTGCTGGGGACCAAGCTGCTGATGGCGGGTCACAACGTCTCCCTGGTGTGCCGGAAGAACACCGCCGACCTGATCAACCGCGAAGGCACCGAGGTGCGGATCAAGCTGCGCGACGAGAAGGAGCACCGCTCGATCTTCTCGCGCGATCTGCCGGGCAAGCTCGATGCCGTCACGCCCGCCGATGTCGACGTGTCGCGCTACGACATGGTCGGCCTTGCGATGCAGGAGCCGCAATACACCAACCACACGGTTCGCGTGCTGATGATCAAGATCGCGGCGGCGAAGCTGCCCTGCCTGTCGATCATGAACATGCCGCCGTTGCCGTATCTGAAGCGGATCCCCGCACTCGCCGGCATGGACCTCGAGGAGGCCTACACCAACGCGCAGGTGTGGGAGCGCTTCGAGCCGGGCCTCGTCACGCTGTGCTCGCCCGATCCGCAGGCCTTCCGTCCGCCGGAGGAGAAGGCCAATGTGCTGCATGTCGGCCTGCCGACCAACTTCAAGGCCTCCGCCTTCGCCGACGACAAGCACAACAAGGTGCTGCGCGAGCTCGAAGCCGACATCGACGCGGTGACGCTCGACGGCCAGGACGTTCCGGTGAAGCTGAAGGTGTTCGATTCGCTGTTCGTGCCGCTGGCGAAGTGGTCGATGCTGCTGACCGGCAACTATCGCTGCATCACGCCGACGGAGCCGCAATCGATCCGCGATGCCGTGCACAGCGACCTGACGCGCTCGCAGGCGATCTATGATCATGTCGACGCCATCGCGCGCAAGCTCGGCGCCGATCCCGCGGATCAGGTGCCGTTCGCGAAATACGCCAAGGCCGCGGAAAGCCTGCTCAAGCCGTCATCGGCGGCCCGCGCGGTCGCCGCCGGGGCGCCCTTCATAGAACGCGTCGACCTGCTGGTGAAGCTGATCTCGCATCAGCTCGGCACGCCGAGCGCCGAGATCGACCGCACGGTCGAGACCGTCGATCAGAAGCTGAACGAGAAGATCGTGCAGGGCGGCTCCGGCGCGGAGTAACCGAATGCGTTGACGGCGGGGGCAGGAACGCCCTCGCCATGCATCGGCGATCTGCAATGCACGCAATCGCGGTTGCCGGACGCATGGCTCGACCTGTCCAGATGAGGTAGACTCGCTCAGCTGCGGTTGGGAGCAACGGACATGCCGAGCAAATCGCTTCCTCTCCTTGCAATCTACGGCGACCTCGATCGCGCACGCGACATCATGCGCGCCTGGCAGCCGCTCGATCACCTCTCCCCCGAAGACGCCGAGATCGTCGTGAAGGCGATCGCCGAGGGCATCGCGCGCGGGCGCCGGCACGGGATCGAGATGGGACAGTGTCATCAGGCGGCGTAAAGCCGCTAGCCCTCATGTGTCACGGCAAGGATCGTCACCGAACGCGTCTGCTGGCTCGGCGTCTGAAAATCGATCGTCTGGCCAACCGACAATCCGATCAGCGCGGCACCGACCGGCGTCAGCACCGAGATGCGCCGCAGCGCGATGTCGGCTTCGTGCGGATAGACGAGCACGACCTCCCTGACGTCGCCGGTCTCGTCGTCGCGGTAGCGCACAAGCGAGCCCATGCGGACCACGTCATGCAGATCGGCATCGTCGGCGACCAGCTGGGCGCGGTCCGTCTCGCGTGCGAGGAACTGGGCGACGCGGGGAAACACCGCCATGCTGGAATCGGCCAGCGCACTGAGGCGATGCGCCTCGCTCGCGGTGATCACGATCGGCGGCAATGCCGGGGCGGTAAAGCTGTTCTGAATGGTTCGGGTCATGTGGGTTGATCTTTGCGGTTGATCGGAGGCGCACGAGCGCCGGCGCGCGGACATCTCGCGACGCGACGGACTGAAATGATTTGGTGACGTAGAGGAATCCGGACGGCGCGCGATCGCCGGCCGGCTAATTGCCTGCGTGCAGACGTCCGGCGCGCAATTCGCGGCGCGCAATACGGGTGTCGATGCGGAGCGTGTCGATCATGGCATTATCAACATAGCCGCTGGCGACGTCGCATCCATTGCGGCGAAAGCGCGCACATCGCCGCGTGGAACGAGACGCCATCGCCGCAAGCAGAGCGTCAGGGCTGTCCGATGCCGGACAGGCCGAGCACCGCGCCGGCGGCGAGCGCGACAAGCGGATGGATGCGCGTCGTGGTGGTGGCGATCGCGACGCCGGCCGCGATCAGGATGGTGCCCCAGCTCGAGGCCGATGCGTGGGTGATGACGATGGCGCTGGCCGTGACGAGCCCGGCGGTGACCGGAACCAGCCCCGCCTGCACGGTGCGGCGCCAGGGCCGGTCCTTGAAGCGTTCCCAGAGCCGCAGCGCGAAGCCTGTCACCAGCGACGACGGCCCGAACTTGGCGAGCGATGTCACCAGCACGCCGGAGAAGCCCGCGACATGCCAGCCGACCAGCGGCACCACCATCATGTTCGGCCCGGGTGCTGCCTGCGCCAGCGCGAACAGCGCGCCGAATTCCTGCGCCGTCATCCAGTGATGGACGTCGACCACCTGACGCTGCATCTCCGGCAGGATGGTGTTGCCGCCGCCGAAGGCGAGCAACGACAGCTCGGCGAAGATCAGCGCGAGCGTGACGAGGGTTGCGCTCATGACGCCTGCCTCGACCGGAGAACAATGCTGAGCGGCGCGAGCGTCAGCAGGGTCGGCAGCAGCGGCAAGCGGAACACGGCGATCGCCAGCACGCACAGCGCGCCGATGAAGAGGCCGAGCACATCGCGCCGCAGCGGCCAGGCGATCTTGATCGCCGTGGAAATCAGGAGCCCGGCCGCCGCGGCGGCGAGGCCACCGAATAGATGACGGACGACCGGGTCGTCGGCGAAGCGGCCATAGATCACACCAAGGCCGATCACGACCGCGGTCGGCACCGCTATCAGGCCGAGGATCGCTGCGAACGCGCCGGGAATGCCGCGAAACTTCAGCCCGACCGCGACCGACATGTTGATGATGTTGCCTCCGGGCAGGAACTGGCACAGCCCGAGCAGGTCGGTGAACTCCGCGCCGGTGAGCCAGCCGCGCTTCTCCACCATCATGTGGCGCGCCAGCGGCAGCACGCCGCCGAAGCCGGTCAGTCCGAGGATGAAGAAGCCCGTGAACAACTCGCCGACGTCAGGTGCGTGATGCTTAGTGGTTTGCGCGGCGGGGATGGCGTCCATCGGCGGGGCGGCTCCGGTTCGATTTGTTCTTGAGCCGACTCTAGTGGCTCGTCACAGTGATTTTGACGGTTTGATACCGAGCCAGCTTAGGATCGGCAAGTTCTCTGGCGGCACGAGGATTTCGATGCTTCTGGGGATATCGGCTCGACGG
>NZ_JBUYWT010000130.1:0-5055 GCF_055264925.1 Bradyrhizobium sp. KZN70725 | reverse complement strand
AACTCGCGCCCGTATCAATTGGATGTTCACAACGGACAAAGCTCGCACCAAACTGGGGCGCGCCTATCCAGGCATACCCAAAGAGTCAAAATCACTGTGACGAGCTACTAGCCGGGGCCGTTCGGCTCGATTTCGGTCAAATCGCCGGGCGATGCCTTGCCGCCCGGCCGGGTTCAGGTGGTCTTGAAGCGCAGCATGCCGTCGGCGTGCATTTCGGCCGTCAGGCGGCCCTCGACCAGCATGTAATTGACATGGGCGACCAGCTCACCGGCGGCGAAGCCCATCTGGTGCTCGTCCAGCACGTGCTTGTGGAACACCACGGGCACCAGCTCCTTGGAGGTCTGCGGCACCTCGCGGCAGGCCTCGGCGATCAGCCGGCAGCGCTCCTCATGGTGATCGGCGAGCTGCTTGATCCGGGTCTTCAGCCCGTAGAACGGCACGCCGTGGCCCGGCAGCACCATCACGTCGTAGGGCAGGGTGGTGGTCAGGCTTGCCAGCGAGGCCAGATATTCGCCGAGCGAGTTCTGCTCGGGCTCGACCGCCCAGACGCTGACATTGGGCGAGATCTTGCTCAGCACCTGGTCGGCGGACAGGAACAGCTTGTCGGCCGCGCAATACAGCATCACCTGGTCGAGCGCGTGGCCGCCGCCGGTGATCACCTTGAAGCGCCGCGTGCCGATCACGACCTCGTCGCCATGGGTGAGGCGGTGATAGGACGGCGGCAGCACTGACACGCGCTTCAGGTAATCCTGGCCACGGCCGAGCAGCTTCTCGGTGAGGTCCTCGTCCATGCCATGGCGGCGGAAGAACAGCCGCTGCGCGTTGCGCCGCTCCTCGGTGCCGCGGTTCTGGTGATAGACCGACTGCAGATATTCCACCTGCGACATGAACAGCGGGCAGCCGAAGCGCTCGGTGATCCAGCCGGCGAGACCGACATGGTCGGGATGCGAATGCGTCACGATCAGGCGGGTGACCTTGACGTGTTTCAGCGGCCCCTCGAACAGCGTGGTCCAGGCCGCGATCGATTCCTCATTGCCGAAGCCGGCATCCACCATGGTCCAGCCGTCGCCGTCGGCGAGCAGATAGATGTTCACATGGTTGAGGCGGAACGGCAGCTTCAGCCGCGCCCACAGCACGCCGGGAGCCACCTCCACGACCTGGTCGTGGCCGGGATGGTTCTCCCAAGGGTATCGCAGTGCCTCCGCCGAGGAGTGCACGGGGTCGGTCTTCGTATGCATCCTACCGGCTTAGCGGCACACGGGCCGCCGCGCCAGCCGAAAAATCAGATAGTCGTCCGGAGAATGGGACGAGAAATCGCCGGAATTCCGTAGCCCGGATGAAGCGAACGGTCTTGCGAATACGTGCCCGTCATTCCGGGGCGCCTCGAAGAGGCGAACCCGGAATCTCGAGGTTCCGGGTTCTATGCTTCGCATAGCCCCGGAACGACGCTGTACCTACGCCGCGCGGATGTTCGACAGGAAGCCGTCGATCTCCGAGCGCAGCACGTCGGCCTCGCGGCGCAGTGCGTCGGAGGCGCTCAGCACCTCGCCGGCGGCGGTGCCCGCCTCGGCCGACGCGGTGGACACGCCGACGATGTTGCTCGACACCTCGCTGGTGCCGCCCGCCGCATGCTGGATGTTGCGGGCGATCTCGCGGGTCGCCGCGCCCTGCTGCTCGACCGCGGCGGCGATCGCGGTGGTGACGTCGTTGATCTCGCCGATCGTGCTCGAGATGTTGCGGATCGCGGAGACGGCCGTCGTCGTCACCTCCTGCATGCTGACGATCTGCTGGCGGATTTCCTCGGTCGCCTTCGCGGTCTGGCTCGCGAGGTTCTTCACCTCGGAGGCGACCACGGCAAAGCCGCGGCCGGCCTCGCCGGCGCGCGCCGCCTCGATGGTGGCGTTGAGCGCGAGCAGATTGGTTTGCGAGGCGATGGTCTGGATCAGGTCGACCACGACGCTGATGCGTGCGGCATTGTCGGCAAGCCCCTGCATCGTGCTGTCGGTGGCGCTGGCTTCCTCCACCGCCTTGCGGGCGATCTCCGCCGAGGTCACGACTTGGCGGCCGATCTCCTGGATCGAGGACGACAGCTCCTCGGTGCCGGCCGACACCGTCTGCACGTTGACCGAGGTTTCCTCGGCGGCCGACGCGACGGCGTTGACCAGCGCGCTCGACTGGTCCGCGGTCGCCGACATGCTCTGCGCAGTCGACTGCATCGAGTTCGCCGCGGTCTGCAGGCTGCCGAGCGCGCTGCGGACGTTGGATTCGAACGTGACGATCTGCGCTTCCATGCGCGAGGCGCGCTCCGCCTTGGCGCTGCGGTCCTTGTTCTGGTTTTCCGTGAGCTCGCGGCTCTCGACCATGCTCTCGCGGAACACCTGCAGCGCGTCGGCCATGACGGCGATCTCGTCGCGCTGGCGGCTCTGCGGGATCTCGGTGTCGAGGTCGCCGTCGGACAGCAGCTGCATCGAGCGCTGCAGGCCGCGGATGCGGCGCAGGATGTTGCGTCCGACATAGAGCCAGACGAACAGGAACGAGCCGACCAGCGTCAGGGCGCCGAGGCCGATCATCACCATGGTCGCGAGCGAGATCTGCTGCCGTGCCTGGAAGGTCGAGCTGTCGGTCTCCTTCTGCACCGCGTCGACCAGCTGCTGGACGCTGATGCCGAGCCCGACATTGAGCTTGCGCGTCTCTTCCAGGATGGTCTGGCCGTAGTCGATCGCGTCGAGCTCTTTCTGGCGGATCTTGAACACGCCGGTCTTGCCTTCGCCGAGCACGAGCAGCCTCGAGGCGGTGTCGCGCACCGCAACGATCGCGGGATTGTTCGGCAGGTCCTCGAGGTTGGACTTGACGCGTTCACGCGCGGCCTTGAACTCGGCCTCGATCGCATCGAGCGTTTCGCTGGAATTGGCCGACAGCGCCGCGGTCATGTCGGCGGCCATCAGATTGCCGGCGGCGAGCACGTTGCTGATCTGGCCGACGGTGCGGGCAGCTTCAGTGGCGTCGTCCGCGGAGACTTCGGCCGCGGCGAGGATGGCGTTGAGCCGGGTCTGCGCGTCGAGCATCGCGGGACTTGCGGCGGAGACGAACGCCGCCTGCGCCTTGCGCAGTGCGTTGTACTGCTTGTCGCGCAGCGCGCCGACCTCGAGCCGCTCGCGCGCCGCCGAGATCAGGCTCTTGGTGGCCTCGTCGGTGTTCTTGACGTTCTCCTGCAATGCGCTGACCACGGATTTGTCGGCGCCGAGCTCGATGATCTCGCCGAGCTTGGCGCTGGTGAGCCGCGCGACGTCCTGCACCTTCTTGGTGCGATCGTTCAGCGCGTCCTCGCTCTGCACGGCGAGCAGGCCGGGGCCTTGCGCCGCGAGCGAAGCGCTTTGCGCGGCAAGTTGCAGGCTCGCGGCAAGCCGCGGAATGTCGCGGCCGGAGAGATCGGTCATGGTGCCGCCGAGCTGATGCAGCACGATGCCGGCGCCTGCGCTGATCACCAGCGCCATGCCTGCGATCACAGCGAACGCCGCGAACAGGCTGCCCCTGACGCCCATCTGCGGCAGATGGATACGCTTGAGATTTGGTTTGCCGAGCTTGAACCGAAACGCCATTGCCCCTGTGCCCCCTGGCCCACTACGCTTGGCCACTATCCTTGGCCACTACTCTTGGATGTTTCCCCGGCGCGGGAGTATCGGTGCGGCCGGTTAACAAAATCGGGAAAATTGCGACGATCTGCGGGATTTTTCAGGGCTGCCGCGCAGTGGCGACGTCTCGGTTCGCTGTGCGGAATCGATGCACGCGATCGGATGCAAAAAGGCCGGCGTGAGCCGGCCTTTTCCACGCCTGGTTGTAAGGGCGATCTCAGTAGCGGCCGTAAGCGGGGCCGCCGGGGTTGCCGAGATTGAAGCGGTAGTTGAGGCCCGCCTTCACCGTGTGCTCGTCATTGTGGAAGCTGCCGACCGGCACCAGCGCGCCCGGCGCGGTGAAGCGGCTGTCGCCGAAGTCATAGTACTGGTACTCGACCTTGGCCGACCAGTTCGGCGCGAACATGTATTCGGCGCCGCCGCCGATGGTCCAGCCGTTGCTGTGGTTGTCGCTGAGCCTGAAGCCGACCGGCGCGCCGCCGAGCGTCACCGTTTCGTTGTTGTCGGAATAGGCATAACCGCCCTTCACATAGATCAGGCCCGGACCCCAGGTGTAGCCGACGCGGCCGGTGATCGAGCCGATGCCGCGCTGGTTGTTGTTGTAGACGTAGCCGCCCGGGAAGATCGCGTTGAGCTGATGGCCGCCGACCCAGGAATACTGGCCTTCGAGGCCGATCACCCACATCGGCGACAGCTGCCAGTCGTAACCGGCCTGCACGCCGCCCATGAAGCGGGCGTCGGAGTCGGACAGCGCGAGGCCATTGAAATTGTTGTTCTGGGAGAACACACCGCCGAGATGGCCGCCGAGATAGAAGCCGGTCCAGTTGTAGAGCGGAGCGGCGTAAACAGGCGCGGGCGCCTTCTGATAATAGCCACGGTTGAAATCGGCGGCGTTGGCGGTCGCGCCAAAGGCAGCGACGGCCGCCGCGACGGCGGCGGTTGCGAGCAGGAACTTCTTCATGGGGGTAGTCTCCGGACAAGTCATGAGGCGCAGCGTGAATGGCGCCATCCACGGCGATGGGTTAGACCGCATTTGAATAAAATGCAGTCACCGGAACGCTGCGCGGAGCGTTAAGTCGCAGCCTTTGCGGCGAAACGTTTTGTTGTGCCTAACGAACGCTTAAGCCGAAATGAAGCAAGGCTTAACGCGGTGTGCGCGGCGCGCATTTCCTGTTAACCAAGCCGTCGGTTAGAGCATGATCCGGAAAAGTGCGAAGCGGTTTTCCCTCGCGACAAACGCGGAACGCGTTTGCGCGGAGATCATGCTCAAACAAGGAGCTAAAGCGCGATGATGATTCAACCTAATGTCATCGCGCTTTAGTCTTACTGAGTCAGAAAGCCGCGATCTGGAGGGTTGAGAATCGCATATTAAGGGAGATTCAACGTGGTCGAGGAGGCCGAGATGGATCGCCGAGGGAGAGGA
>NZ_JBUYWT010000129.1:0-5352 GCF_055264925.1 Bradyrhizobium sp. KZN70725 | reverse complement strand
TTCGCATTGCCCGCGACAAACAGCCGCCCACTCTAACCGACGCAGAACGCGCAGAGATTCTTGGACTAGGGACAGACGTGGAGCGCCTGTGGAGCCATCCGGCAGCCTCGGCCGCGACACGAAAGCGGATATTGAGAGCGGTTCTCGAAGAGATCATCGTCACCGTCGAGCCACGAATATTGCACCTAAAATTGCACTGGAAGGGGGGCGACCACACCGCGCTCGAAGTTGTGAAGAACCGGGCCGGACAGCATCGGTGGAAGACCGATGCTTCAACTGAACAGCTGATCTGTGATCTGGCTCGTTTGCTGCCGGACGGGAGCATTGCGTCCGTTCTTAATCGGCTTGGCACACGCACGGCCAAAGGCAACACGTGGACCCAGCAACGCGTTTGCGTCTTCCGCAACGACCACAACATCCCTGTCTACCGAGATGGCGAACGCGCCGAGCGTGGAGAGCTGATCCTGCACGAGGCTGCAAGCCGTTTGGGTCTCAGCAAGATGACGGTGGTACGACTAATCAAGGATGGTATCCTGCCGGCCAAACAGAGTTGCGTAGGCGCACCGTATGTGATCCGGGAGATTGACCTGAATCGGCAGGAAGTCCGTCATGCGGTGACCAATGGTCGCGCAGTATCACAAGATCCGCGGCAACGAAGCTTCGATTATCAATGACATAGCGAGATGTGCATCATGCCACCAGCCCGGTGGGCCCGCAGATCAGCAGGTTGGCGTGGTCGTCGATCCATTGGCCTTCGACCAGCATCGTCAGGAGGCTGCGGTCGAGGCCGCGCGGGGTGCGATAGTCGATGTCCTCGACGCAAGCCTGCTGGCGCAGCTTGGCGTATTGCAGCCGCTTCGATAGCCGCTTGTCGCGTCGCAGCGAGGCTTCGCGTTCGAGCAGCAGCGCGAGCCATTCGGCATGGCCGAGGCTTGCGGCATCGCCGCCGGCTTCGATGTCGGCAAAGGCCTTGGCCATGCCATGAAGGCCGAGCGCGTGGAGTTGATCGAGGGTCGGATGCGTGAGCAAGGCGTGATCTCCTAGTTGTAGTAGCGCGGCCCGCGGATGTTGGGATGAAGGACCGGCGCGTTGTCCGCGGGGCGCTTGGGTGAAGGACGCCGATCGAGGTTGTTGGCAAGGATCGATTTGACCGAGCCGTAGGTGCGCGCGCCGATGTCGATCGCCCGCATGGCGGCAGCATCGAGCCGCTCTTGCCCGTAGGATTGGCCGAGCCGGATGATGCCGAGGCAAGCGCGGAAGCCCTGCTCGGGGTGCGCCCGCTCATCGAGGATCAGGTCGCACAGCGCCGCGGTGGCCGGCCCGATCGTGGCGGCCTCCTTGCGAATGCGCTCGATGGTCCAGCCGGCGTAGCGCCGATGACTGGACGCCATGTGTTCCGGCACGGTGGTGTGCTTGTGGTTGCCGCTCATGCGCTGATGCGCGGCGATCCGCTCGCCCTTGTGGAAAATCTCGACGGTGCGGGCGGTGAAGCGCACCTCGACCTCGGCGCGGACGAAGCGATGCGGGACGCTGTAGTAATGCGCCTCGACCTCGACGTGATAGTCGATGCTGACCCGGCAGATCCGCCACTCGGCGAACACGTAGGGGCTCTCCGGCAAGTCCTTGAGCGCCGGCCGGTCGATCTCCTCCAATAGCTTGCGGCGGGTCACGCCGAGCCGCCGGATCGGCCGCTCCTCGTTGAGCCGGGTCATTAGCTCGGTGATCGCCGCGTTGACCTCGGCGAGGCTGTGGAAGGTGCGGTGGCGCAGCCGCCCGAGCAGCCAGCGCTCGACCATGAGGACCGCCTGTTCGACCTTCGCCTTGTCCCGTGGCCGTCGCGGCCTGGCCGGCAGAATGGCGGTGCCGTAATGCGCCGCCATGTCGGCATAGCTGCGGTTGATCTGCGGGTCGTAGAGGCAGGCCTTGATCACTGCGACCTTGGTATTGTCCGGCACCAGCAGCGCCGGCACGCCGCCGATCGCCTCGAAGGCGCCGACGTGGCCGCTGATCCAGTCGGCGAGCCCCTGCGTCCAGGTCGCCTGCGCGTAGGTGAAGCTCGATGCGCCGAGCACCGCGACGAAGATCTGCGCGGCGCGTCGCTCGCCGGTGAACCGGTCGATTACCACCGGCACGCCGTCGCCGGCATAGTCGACGAACAGCTTGTCGCCGGCCATATGCGACTGGCGCATCGTCACCGACAGGCGGCCTTCCCAGGCGCGGTAGAGCTCGCAGAACCGCGAATAACGATACCCGCCGGGTTCGCCTGCGATGTACTCGTCCCACAGGATCGACAGCGTCACATGCTTGCGCCGGAGTTCGCGGTGTACCGCCGCCCAGTCAGGCTCGGCCTGCCGGCGATGGCCCCGCCGGGTGCCGGGACCGGCTCCCGCACTGGCGAACAGCCGGGCTTCCAGCGCAGCGTCGGTGATGTCGTCGGGCAATGGCCAGGTCAGCCCCGCCGCCTCGAACCGGTGGATCGTCAACCGCACCGTCGAAGGGGCTGTCCCCACCCGCCGCGCAATCTCGCGGGTCGGCATCCCGGCCGACTTCAATCTGATCACATCGCGCACATGGCGCATCGCAAACCTCTCCGTCGGCATCCAGGTCCCCCTTCGCAAAGCCGAAAGGCGGGACCGTATCGGAGCCAGAAGAGGCCTCGTCACCCCGGGTTCGCCCTTGCGATACCCCGGGCGACATCATCCCGGAATGGTGGGCGAGATCATCTCGGAATGGCGGGCGACATCAAATCGGAACGGTGGGCGAGATCATTCCGGAATCGTGGGCGACATCGAGCGGAATCAGCAAGACGATGCTGGGCGCCACGGTCGGAAAGGTCCTCGCGCTCGCGGGTGACCTTTGCGAGGAAGGGCTACACGCGGCAAAGAAGCTGAATTATCGGCCCGTGCTGGCGTGCTGGACCATATCCGTCAGCTGTTAGCGACCCGAAAGAGGCCGTGAGTTTTCCAAGGATTTGCCGCGAACAGCCGAGGTCCGCTTTGGGTCCAAAAGCCGTCCATGGCGGCCGAGTTGAGGGACTTCCGGTTACCCTCGAAGAGCCGACGTTCCCGGTGGTTATGCAGACCGTCAGCTTAGGGCCTAGGCTATGTGAGAACCTCTTTTGGGTAGGTCGGAAGTCCGGCATCGGTTCGATTTGGGCGGTCCGATGGGCGACGCGAGGCTTCCGAACCTGAAGGCCGCCATCTGGCTACAAATATGCGTCCAAACCAAGGAGAGAAGCGGCGCTTACTATTCGTATCCCGCCTTCTCCAGTCCACCGAAATAGAGTTCTCGCATCCACGCTTGAGAAATCATGGTTCTTTCGGTTACTTCTTTAAGCGTCTGCATTGGCGTGAGTGATCGGAGGACCGCAACCGCCTTCAAAGCGTCCTCACTTCTGCCGAGATGGGCAAGAGTTGCTGCCTTATAACGCCATGTCACTCTCGCAGACGGTGCAAGCTCGATAGAGCGATCGAATAGCGACAAAGCTTCCGAGAACTTTCTCTCAAAGAACAGAACGATACCTAGGCCTTGGATCAAGAAATAATTGCGCGGATCAAGCGGGTTGATGCGCAAAGCTCTTTCGAAATTATGGCGGGCGGCGTCTAGCTCGCCGCGATAGAGATAGCCAAACCCACTATTGACGCAGACAAAAGCTGAATTTGGCTGAAGGCGTAAAGCACGTTCGGCGTATTCTCGAGATGAATCATGCTTTCCTACCAGGATCGTGTAAACCCAAGAAGCTATCGCTAGCGCAGTAGCATCTTCGGGATCCGCTTGGACCGCCTGATGAGCGATCCGCTCAGCCTCAAGCACTCGTTCCTTATATGGCTGCGCACCCATGATGCACTGTCGGCCAATACAATCGGCCAAGAGCGCAAGAGCACTGGAATATTGGGCGTCGAGGCTAACGGCCCGTCGGAGCAATTCTTCCGCCTGTAAATAGGACTGTGGATCGAATTGTCGGATAAAGGGCTGCGCCCGCAGGAAGTAGTCGTAAGCGCTCAGGTCTGAAGTTGGTCTCTTTTTTGACCTTTCTATCTCCCTCAAGTTGATGGTCGGCTCGATAGCCGCAGCGACAGCGGAGGTCATCTCGTCTTGGAGTTCGAAGACGTCTTTGTACTCGCGCTCGAAACGCTCCGCCCAGATGTGATGTCCGGTTTCCGCCTCGATGAGCTGACCCGTAATACGGACCCGATTTCCCGCCTTACGGACGCTTCCTTCAAGGACATATCGGACACCAAGCTCGCGCCCAATCTGCTTGATATCGACAGCTCTGCCCTTGTAGGTAAATGAGGAATTGCGGGCTATTACAAAAAACCACTTTACTCGCGATAGCGCGGTGATGATGTCCTCGACCATGCCGTCCGCGAAATACTCCTGTTCAGGATCGCCACTCATGTTCTGGAATGGCAAGACTGCAATCGATGGTTTGGCGGGAAGCGGCGGGTGGGCCGGAGTGCTTGGCATTGTTGTCGTACTAACCGACAGCACCTGCATCGGCCTTGGCAGGTTTTTCAGGCTGACTTCCCCCTTGTCTAGGAACGTGACCTTCACTCGATCCCGAACCTGATCATAGAGGGGCCGGGAGATGGTAATGCCACCCGGCTCGGCTACGCCCTCTAACCGAGCAGCTACATTGACGCCGTCTCCGAGTAGGTCGTCTTGATCGGCTACGACATCTCCGAGATGAATGCCAATTCGCAGGCGCATCTCGGTCGTTCCAGCCTGGATAGCGATGGCACACTCCAAAGCTCTAACAGGACTGGCGAACTCGGCGAGGAAGCCATCGCCCATCGTCTTGAATAGGCGACCTTCGTGCGTACGTATCGAGGGCTCGATAACCTCGCGTCGCAATTGGCCGAGTTGGACCAAGGCCGCAACCTCGTCTGCCGCAACCAGACCCGAGTAGCCGACCACGTCAGCCGCCATGATGGTCGTCAGTCGCCTATGGATCGGCTCCTCTTGCACCATCATCCTCCGCGCGACATCAGCATGTATCAAATCACATCGTGGCGGTACCGAGAAGCGATCAGAAATCCTGGACGATCGAGCCACAGGGTCGGTTTTACGACCACCGAAAGCGATACCGTAGGACTACGGCCCTCGCCGCGACGGAATTCTGGAGACCCATTCGCCGTCCGCTCGTCTCGGGTGATGGCTCTCCAGCACTGGGACGAGCACGGGCGGCTCCATGAAGTCCAAGTAGCCGCTTGGGGCCCAGCGACAGCGCTGTGATCCCCTCTAGGTGGTGTGGACACTTATCGCAGCCATAGGACGATGGCAGCGAGAGTGACGACGGCCCGGTAATTCCGGGCGGTCTTTTCGAAGCGGGTTGCGACGCGTCGGAACTGC
>NZ_JBUYWT010000128.1:0-6137 GCF_055264925.1 Bradyrhizobium sp. KZN70725 | reverse complement strand
GACATCATGAATTTGACCCATGCGAACGACGCCACGGGTGGCCGGCTTCAGATCGGAATACCCGGCCGGCTTCGAATTGGAATGCATGGCCGGCTTCGTCGGAATCCGCAGTCATGCCCGCAGTTCAGCAACACAGGAGCTGCGACGGGAAATGGAACCACAGGCGACATGAGCTTTCTTGCGCATCCCGGGAGAACGCTCTTGGTCAGCTACTCGTCAGCCAAGCGGTCTATTCAGACAGGCGGCACATCATCGACTTAATCGGAGATAAAGCATGACGGGCATTGGCCGAGCCGGCAAATCGCACGTTGGGGCTGCAGCAGCCGACAGCCTCGGGGAACTCGGCGTCGTCCCCGGCGAACGCAGCCAATCCTTCGACGCCGTTGTGGAGCGGATGCGCTCCGGGCCTCAGGAGCGAGCCGTGCCGCTCGCGAACCAGCCACCAGATTTAGATGTGGTGGCGCCAACGCGGGAGGAGATCAACGCAGCAAAGCGAAAATTGGGGAGCCTCCTTGAGGAGTTTGAAACTTGTCGTCGAGCGGCCATGCACGCCCGGGACTTGCCCGAGGCGCAAGAGCTGATCGACCATGTCGTCAGGGCAGGCTCAGCAATTCTGGACTACTACGCCGATCTGCCCCCAAATTTGGCGCGTCGCATTCTGCCCGACGATCGAGCCCGCCTTCTCCGCGATGACACGCTTGACGCAGCCACCCAATGTAACACCGTGGCCAGGCAGATTGTTGAGCAAGTGGAGAAGAAGAGAAAAGAAGCGCTAAGTTGGTTCGAGAGGTTGAAAGGCATCGCTACGCCCTACCAGCTGAGCCGCTCGGTCGCAAGCGTGGCGGAACATCATGCGGCCCACATGGAGTGGTGGGGAAAGAAGGCACTGCGCGCGGAGCGGATGCAATCGGTCTGCGCAGCTACTGCAGACTTGCCAAGCGCTACGCCCGAGATGCGCAAGGCCGAAGAGGCCGCATTAAGGCTGCACACCGGCTGCGCGCTCAATATGAAGTGCATGTATCTGCAATCGCGCATAGCTCTGGCGGAGTTCTTGATTAAGTCGCAAGCGAGCACGTTGGAACCAGACGCGCACAAGGCCCTCATGGACGAGAACGGGCGTGTGCGTCTGCTCGGGACCTTCATCGAAGATGTTTTCCCAGCATTTGTCTCGACCGGCCATGCCGTTATGTACAGCAACGGGGCACCGCTCGACGCCGAGCATCGCGCCGTTCTAGAAGGTGTCATGGAGCGGCTTTCGGAGTTCGCTCCAGGAGTGAGTTCCATGGTTGCCACGCTGAGGGAAGCCGGATCAGGAGCTGACCTTCCGTTGCAGTTGCTGGACCAGATCGTGGAAGGTGCGTGGCTTACGGCGAACGAAGTCATGCGGTTGCTGGCAGTGCAGCCAAAGTTAGCAGCCACGATTGAATCGCCGGCTTGGGCTGCGCTGCCGGAAAATACCGCCATGGTGGGCGAAAGCAGCGGAGCGCGCAGAAAGGGCAAAGGAAGGCGCGCAGCGGCCGCAGGCGAGGGGAGTTCGACGGCCCGCCCGCCCGAGCCGCAACTCGCCAGGCCCGATGCCGCCACGGCCCCGACCGGCAAAGTTATCGTCCTCTCCGACCTCGGTACCAAAAAACTTGCGACCGCGGAGGAGGCACGGGCGAGGGCGTCAACCTCTGCTACCGAGCACCTCCAGATGTGGCAGGCTCCGCCCTCCAGGAAAGCGCTGGCGGGATTACTCGAGCGACTGGACGAACTGCTGCAATTCAACGTTCCGGCTCAGCAAAGTGCCGTCTCGCAAGCGCGCCAGATGAAGCCCGAGGACGCCGACCACGTCTTGGATCTCGTCATTACGCGCTTGCAGACGCAGGCTGCCGAGATTGAGGCCTGTGTAGTCGCGCTGAAGGAGCCTCGCCGCCGGGTCCTGCTCGCGCCGGCGCAAGTGCCCGAAGTGCATGAAAAAATATCTCGGCTCAAGGCGATGCGGTCCGAGGTGAAGGGGCAGGTAAAGTCATTGAACGAGCGAAAGGCGGCGATCACGAGCGATTGCATGAAGACCTATGCGTTTCCGTCGCAAAGGTACCTTGAGCAATTGCGGGCGGCGGGGGAATTGGCGCCAGTCGATCCACCGCGCGCCTTGCAGGGAGAGCCAGGGAAGCTGTTCGAGGTCAAGCTGCAGCCGGCGGCGCTGAGCAGTGGTGCGAGGCCAAGCCCGATGTGGGTGCACATCCATACCAAGCGGCCGGTACATGCCTGGCAATTGCCAATGCTGGGGGACCGTGACTTCGCCGCTTGCCACGTGAAGTCCGATGAACAGCGCGGCTATAATCGGCACTGGCAGAACGCTCGAGCCGCCGAGGGGCACGACAACGTCGTGATCCACCGCGGCAAGCTCACACCTGCGTTTTGCAAATCCTTGTTGAGCACTGCAGCTGGCGGCCAGGCGTTGTACCACCTTCCCGATGCTGGACACGTGTCAGCGCAGATGGGGCGACTGGGAATCTAGTGAGCTTCTTGTCTTGCGGCAACATGCCGTTCGATGGCAGCTTTCATGCCTCCAGGTCGGCCCGGCGGATTACCTGAGCCGCACCGGGCCCCTCTGGCTCCATCTCTCAAAGGATGCAGCGCGGAGGAAGAGAACACGCACCAAATCGACGAGAGGCTCGTCGGCCGGAGAGCCGGATCATTTTCGATCACGGGCAAGTAAGCTCTCTATGAGGCCATTGGTGACCCGAAGATCGGCGCGTGGGCACGAAGCCAGCCGCTGAGCGCGGCAGCCGGAGAAACATGTGCGTGATCCCATGTGCGTGATCCCCATGTGCGTGATCCCGATCACGATACGGTCGGATGTCGTCGCGCTCGTCGCGAAAGGCCTGCATGTGCGTCGCCAACTGACAAGTAAACCTCCAGAGGGACTGCTTCCGATGGTTGGCATGCCAATAGAAAACTATGCGCTCTGGTTTGACGAATCGACTTCGCAATGCACAATGAGCCTGCCTATCCTTTTGCTTCGATAAGGCGACGAGAGCCCCAGCATCCCGGCCTCCAGGCCCCCCAGAAGGTGCTGGGGCTTTTCGTTCTTCCGAGTGTCCCAGCCGGTGAGGGCGGAGCTGCTTCTCTGCAAATACTGATCCTGTGACGGCCACGACCGCGTCGGGGTGGCGGGAAGCTCGTTGTGCTCTGCTGGCATTGCTGTCAGACCGAGTGGGAGCTATGGCGATTATAATGGAGCATATTGGGCTATCGGCGAGCGAAATACCTCGCTTCCCTCCGACGACAAGTGCTTCGAATTTGAAGACGATACAGATCTCGGCGGACACTTTGATGGTCGACGTGCGCTACCCGGTCAGCTCCCCGCTGGCCACTCCGATCAGGCATTATAGATGCCGCGAACGTTGCTTCCGATTGTTCCGAGCAGCGCAACAAGAGATGTCGCGCTTTCTCGCACCCTTTAGCCTCATCCTCTCGTCTCTGTCTTTCTGTATGGATTCAATTCGCTAGCGGTCCGATAGTCATCCAGATTCCCGCCCAGAAACAGTACCTCGCGCTCCTCGGTTGGGGTATCGCTCACCCATGCAAGATTGGCTTCATCATTCTCGGTCCCGTCCTCAAGGATCCTGACGATCTCTTCGGCCGTCCAGGTGGTGACCCGTGGCACCGTGTAGGTGTGCAACTCGTTCGCGCTTTCCGCAATTGCTTTGGCGCCATACTCGTTGTCATCGTCCGGCGACAGGAGCAGTTGTGAGGCCTCCTCGGACAGTGATACGAAAGGCGAAGAATAGGTGTCCCCTCTCATGTGCGCTGCCGCTGCGCGACCCAGATCAAGTTGTTGGCCTCCCCAAATATTCCAGGGGGCGGCGTCGTAACGCAAAGCCGCCAGGGAACGCAAATGGTCCATCGCGCTTTGACGGTCCAGTACATGTGGCTTGCAATGGCTGGCGCGATTCTGAAAGCGCTGCAGCTCAGCGTACGACGATGCCACCACCTCGTCGTAAGCGCGGCCACTATCGATGCCGCCGGCTGATGGCCCAGTCGCTTTCGACCATCGTGCCGATTTTTGCGCAACGAGTTCGATTTCTCTTCTGAGTTCCGCGACGGTTGCGCAGGTCAGCGTCGCGGCAAGCTGAGCGCGCGTCCTGATAAAGGATGCAGCTGCGCACCGTTCGTCCCCTGAATAGCCTACGCTCTCAAATTGCCTTTCGTGTCAGTCCAGGACGATCCGGCCTCGGGCGCATCTGATGTTTGGAGGCTCGGCTGAGGCTCTCCAAGCCGCTGCTCAAAGTCTGCTTGCCCGGTTTCTTCCTGTTGCTGCTCGACGCAATTCGTAAAAGCCGCAGACGGGCCGATATTGTCAAACGGGTTCATTCCATTTTCCCTTTGGTAGCCTTGTCGATATCAATCGGACAAGTTGATCCGATTTGAGCGAGCCGCGAGGGTCGGAAACCGAGACATGCACAAACGGCTATAAAATGGAGCGGATCTGGTTCTCGGCGGGGTGGTATGTTGAGGGGATCCCGCTCCTTCTTCTGTTCCAGATTTTGAGCCCATCAAGCCCAGCCATGTCCGGATATAGACGGTCTCATTGCTAGAGGGTTTAGCTGTCGATCAGCTGACGAGTTTCATCGCTTGAAGAAATTGAAGCACTTGCGACTGTGCTGGCCGTCCATTGTTCATCGCAGAGCTGATTTTAGCGAGATGGCGCCATCGTCGCTAAATCCGGCAGTGCGAAAGTCTGGCAGACGCAGCCCGGCGGAGGCGCAACGATCCTGAGCTTGAGTTGCGTAAGGAAGGCTGCCGAGCCAGGCTTGCATCGATCGTGAATCGATGCCCGAAAGTGCCGCTCGAGACGCTGGCTCTGGTCGGAATAGCCGATCTTGTCACAGCCATCGGGCTCGTGACCGGTTGGCGTTGCGTGGAAGCGACATTGTGCTCTGCTGGGATTCCTGACGGAGCGCGAGGATTCGCTGGGCTCGGCGACCTGGACGGCGTCGGGCAGCGCCTTTGCCGTGGCCTCAAGCCAACATCAAGGACGCCGCCAAGATGGCGTGTTGCGGTTCGATCGAGATCGTTCAGCTGGTCCTCGACGGCAAGCCCAAGCGCAAATGGCGTCTCGCCTCCGAGCGCGGCTTCATGTCCCTGCTGCTCGACCTCGAGGAGGTCCGTGCGCTGGTCCGCGGGCCCGATCACGGCGGCCTGACCGGACTCCAGATCAAGGACAAGCTGTCCACCACGGCCGAGGTCGCCGCCGCCCCCATCAAGCTCGGGAACCTCAAATCGATCACCGTGATCAACCCGATCAACCGCTGTCCGACCGTGGTCGTGCCTGCCCACGAGGTGGAGCGCTTCGCCCGGGAGTACGTCTCCCTGTTCGCGCTCGCCAAGCAGCGAGGACGGCATTTTTTGGCGGTCAAGAAAGAGCTCCTGCACGCCGGCGTGGAGCCCGTGTTCGATCCGAAGAAGATCGGGGCGACGTTCTACCGCAAGTTAGATTTAGAACGGCCTTGATGTCGATTTTATCAGGGAACGCACTTCGGCTCCGGAATCGCGTCCGCGATTTCTTTGACCCGCTGGAGACATGTCGCTGCAAGCTCGCGCCATTTGTCCTCGATAGCGAGTTCATCGAGCTGCTGTCGCAGGAAGTCTTCCGAGATGGCCGAGTCTCTCCAAAACTCCCTGCTTCAGGTGAGAAACGTGGCGGAGGTTTTCGTGTAGTTCTTCCGAAAATAACGAGTCGACCACTGCGATGTCGAAAACATCGCGAATTTTGAGCATTGCCCCGCGATAATACAGCTTCTTGATCGCAATCTCGACTGGGTGCTCGACCTTTACCGTATGCGAAGTACCGGGCCGGATGTCACCCATGTCTATGGTTTTCGCCTCGACCGGGAGGTCTGTAATCGAGCCGGAAACCAATGAAGTCGATTTCACCCTCAGGATAGATCAGTTTCAGATAGTGGCTTGTTTCGTCATAGGCATCACACGACCAGATATCCTCACCACCGAGACGCGGCGACAATAACGTGAGGAACTGCGGATCGTCGATGAAAGCATCGACGTCTTTGCTGAGGCGGTGCGCGCTATGAATCATCAGAGCGGTACCGCCTCCAAGCACCCAATCAGGAACAGGCTGTCCGTTGGAT
>NZ_JBUYWT010000127.1:0-6262 GCF_055264925.1 Bradyrhizobium sp. KZN70725 | reverse complement strand
CAAGCTCGCTGAGCAGTCAGACGCTCGGGCCGAGAAACTAACCATCCCTGAGTTCGAGCAGAAACGCGATGACTGCCTCGTGGCCGTGCTGCAGGGGTTGCGCACACAGGGAGCGGGGGCTGCGCAACCGCAATCACCCGCTCACTAACGGTTCCGGCCCGCTGCGAACGCGGACGCGAGCAATACCGTCTGACTGGCTCAACCACAATGGTCACGTCACAGAGAGCCGCTACCTCCAGCTCGTCCGTGACGCCACCGACGCCCTGCTTCGTTATCTCGGCATCGACGGCGAGTACGTCTCAAACAGCGGCAGTTACTATACGGTCGAGACGCACCTTCCCATCTCCAGGCCCTGTACGCCGGCGACCGCGTCCAGGTGCTCGCGCAGGGTGCTCGGCGCCGACGACAAGCGCCTTCATCTTTTCCACGCGCTCACGCGCGAGGATGACGAGGGGCCACTGGCCATGGGCGAGCAGAGGCTGGTTCACGTCGACGCCGGCAGCGGACGCCGCGGTCCTGCGCAGGGGAACATGCACGAGCGCGTGCTGGAGCTAGCCCAGCTGCATGCGGAGCTGCCCGTCCGAGCACGCCAGCGCAGCCATTTTCGGCGGCAACCAATGTGGCGGTCGTTCCGGTCACTGTGGAGGAAATCGAACTGATGCATATCATGACAGGAAGGCGGCCGCTTCCGCCGCCCTATTTGGCTGGCTCGTGGACCAAATGTCGTAAACCTGCCGCAGCGGGATAATCTTCATAATCGTCAGGAATTGCCCACCTGTTAAGTCCGATCGGTCCGAAATTCACGAAACCAACGTAATCTTGGCCCGATACTGACGATCATGATCGACAATGTGATCGGCGCTTAGAGGAATCATCGTGACGAACGCCGAGCGGAAAGCCTCGGCTGGGCCACTGGAGTGTCGTCGCAACGTTTGCCGTTCGGCGCCGTCGTCACGTCCCAAGCCTGCCGGTAATCCCGGTCTGCATGTTAGCCGGTGTTGTCGAAGCGGTGCTTAACCGGTCACGGACTACGCGATCGTCACATCCGGACTGCCAGAAAATCGCGCGTTTCTGGGGGGACGGGCAGAACTCTGCGCCCTGATTCTTGGTCCCGGTAGGCTTAGCTGGCGATGGCGGGCCATGTCTCTCCCGAAATGTCTCACGAGAGCTGTGAGCGCCGTGATCCTGATTTGGCGGCGATCCTGACGCCCCGTGGTGAGTTCGCGTCTCAACGCAACCC
This sequence comes from Bradyrhizobium sp. KZN70725, assembly GCF_055264925.1. Classification (NCBI taxonomy): domain Bacteria; kingdom Pseudomonadati; phylum Pseudomonadota; class Alphaproteobacteria; order Hyphomicrobiales; family Nitrobacteraceae; genus Bradyrhizobium; species Bradyrhizobium sp. KZN70725. The sequence continues at coordinate 5,022 of NZ_JBUYWT010000127.1, read as the reverse complement.
GATGCTTGCGCCGGCGCGCTCGGGACGGGGCAACTCGGCGTGGAGCCGCGCCAGCCCCAGCAAGTGCTCGCGTACGCTCCCCTGCACGGGGCCGCTGCGTCCGCTGCCGGCGGCGACGTGAACCAGCATTTGCTCGGCCGTCGCCACCGGGCGCTCATCACCCTCACGCGTGAGCACGTGGAAGAGATGAAGGCGCTTGTCATCGGCGCCGAGGACCTGCGTGAACACCTGCACGCGCTCGCCAGCGTACAGCTCCCGCAAATGGGACAGGTGCGTCTCGACCGTATAATAACTTCCGCTTTTTGAGAGGTACTCGCCGTCGACTCCGATGTGACGGAGCAACGTGCCGGTGGCGTTGCCGAAGAGCTGAAGGTAACGGCTCTCAGTGAGGTGTCCGTTGTAGTCGATCCAGTCAGATGGTATCTCTCTCGTCGGCATCCGCAGCGGAGCGCAGCCATTAGAGAGCTGGAGGCCTCGATCTGTGACCTGGGAATCGCGGGCACACAACCCCTGTTCCCAGCGCACGAGCGTCTCGCCCGCGCCGTGGCCTTGAGCGCGCAGCCCCTGCAGTACGGCCACGAGGCAGTCGTCGCGCTTTTGTTCAAAGTCATGGAGGGAGAGTTCTTCGAACCGTGCTTGATCATCCAACTGTTCGGCGAGCTTCTCCAAGAACGCATCAGTGAGCTCGGGCACGTGGGTGAGCTTTGAGGAAGGCCTCTTCAGCGCAGGGCGGAATTGCTCCACGGAACGACGCGCGCTACTGTCGGCAACGGCGGTGCGGTAGGTCTGGACGGGGCCCATGACCGCCCGGCGCAGCCCGAAGGAGTAACGGACCGCATCATCGACCTCCTGTACGGTGGCCACGTCGTCATGCACCAGCCACAGCGCCTCGCGCCACACCGTCTCTTGCAGCCGGTTCGCGATGAGCCCGTCTACCTCTTTGCGCACGACGAGTGGGTGCATGCCCACCAAGCTGTAAATCTCCGCCGCCTTCGCCAGCGACTGCGGATCCGTGCTCAGGCCGCCACACAATTCAACCAGGGGCAGCAAGTACACCGGGTCGAACGGGTGTCCCACGAGTAAGCGCTCGGGGTGGTCAACGCCCGCAGCCAACAATGATGGCCGCAGGCCTGAGGTCGAGGAGCAGATCAGAGTTTCCGGCGCCGCAGCTCGGCTGGCGGCCGCGAGCAGCTGCCGCTTGAGCTCCAGCCGCTCCGGCGCAGATTCCTGCACCAGCTCCACATCGCGAACAGCGTCCGCGACCGACGCCACCACTGTCAGCGTGCCCTCGGCCGGCAGCGGGACGACCGTCAGTCGCCGATACGCCCGCCGCGCGTCGGAGAGCATCTTCTTGACACTCTCGCCAACTCCAGGAGCCGGGTCATACAAACGCACGTCGACGCCGTTGAGAATAAACCGTGCCGCCCACCCGCCCCCGATGATCCCGGCCCCAAGTAGCGCGACCGCTCGCGGTAGTCTTCCCGACGTGGCTTTTGACATCACAGACATCAATTTTGCTTCCTCAGACATGAACTTTGAGCGTGAGCTTCTCTCGCACCTCATCCGGCGTCATCACGCACCCTCCGATCCTCTCAAGAATCTGTACCGCGCTCTGCACGAGTCCGGCGTTGGTCGCCAACCGCCCGCGGGAGAGGGACAGGTTATCCTCCAAGCCCACCCGCACGTTCGCGCCCACCATCGACGCCAACGCCGCATACGGAAACTGCATCCGTCCGATCGAAAAAGCCGAGTAGACGGCGCGCAGCGGGAGCTGGTGCACCAGCGCCATCAACGTCGTCAAATCATCCGGCGCTCGTGCACCAAACCCAGATGACCGGTATCGAACATCTCGAGCTCAGGACGCACCCCGAACTCTTTCACGTGTGCGGCCATCGTGCGCAGAATTCCGGGGGTATTGGCCATGATTCGCCGCCAGCGGAGGCGAAGTTCATCGACCCGCAACCCAGTGTGCAGATCTCGGGGCGCAGCTCCTCCACGTGCACCAATCGCTCAAGCGCACCCGCATGTCCGTTCCCGCGGGTTCGGCGGCAGGGAGAATCCGGCTCACCTAGCGTAAGGTCGCCGCCAACGCCCACGGTCAGGTTGATCACCGGCTTCACATCCGACATTCGAATAGGTCCCCACCACTTCCCGAAACAGCGCCGGATCCCGCGAGCCGCGCATGCACACTGCGGCCCCCGCGCCGCTTGGACCGCCGAGTCCGCGATCTGCTCCGGGAACCCGGCACACGCGGACTCCCCCCACCTGTGACCGCACAGGTGATGAACACACTCAGAAATCATCCTCGCCTTCTCCTTTGCGCCAGACCGGCAACAAGTATAATTCAAAAGATGGTATCGGGCCGCGGGACCTGAATTTAACCAATATACCCTGTCAGGGAGCAGAAATTCTGCGCCTAATCGTCACCACATGAACCGTTTGTCGCGTCAGCTTGGCTGTGACGCGAGTACGCCACGAGAGGTCATCGTAAGGCCGTTGCGATCTCTTGCGTACGCTCTCGATTTCATGAACCTGGAACACTCTTGGCACACTGCAGGTCGCTGAAAAGACGCGGTCCTTCAACAGTCGTGATTCATCGGTCCGGGAAGCAACGGTTTGCGGAGCTTCGACGAGGGAGCGCGCGAGCTATTCAGTCGTTCGGCCGCCAGTTCCCAAGAGACATCTGCTGCGCACCAATGCGAGTAGCGTGAACGAAGCGTCGGTCACGCTCGTCGGAGATTTTGCAAGTGTTTCATTGCGGCTGCGCGCTGGCTAAACTTTCGTCGGCGATGCTTATGCATGCTTTCATTCGATGCATTCGGAAACAGCTCTTAATGGACAGGCTGAATGCGACGCGATCTGCCCGATCTTCGTTAACAATTAGCCGCGATCGCAAACATGCAGTTGAACCGCGGCGGCACCCTTTGGATAAAGGTGAATGCAACAGTAGGAACGGTCATCTCGCGCTCGCTGCGCTTGACCTTCGCGTCGCTAATACCGCCTTTACAAAGGCTGAGCTGGCGGAGGAGTGAACCCGGCGCTTCTGATCCGCCGTGATCTTGCCGACGGCAACTTGGATCCTTGTCGACATCCTGCCGCAACGGCACGTTTATGGAGAAGCGACTTTCGAGCAAGGCCATTTCCGTTCGTGGACAGCTTCAAGAACGAGCCTATCTTGATCGCAACGAAACCCGCGCGTGGGGTGGATGGCGTGCCTCTCTCCTCATGCTTGCATTCGGCCATCATGACTTTCATCGTCATCGAGCCAACACTGGACCATTGCTCAAAGCGCGATCACGACTGAAGCATCTTTTTTTGATCTTGGTCGACCCAGAAATCCACTGCATAGCCATGAAGCTTGCAAGCAGCGCATCCCGCATGCCCACATCCTAGATGCTCACCCTCGCAGGATTTATTAAGCCAACGCGTGCAAGGCCCGTCTCAGAATGCATTGTAACCGTAATGGCCGGTCAACATAGCATCATGACACCAACCCCATATGCAAACAAGCGCCAACAGAGCAGCCCCGCTACTCTCTGAATTGCCCGCCGATGGCGGATACGCTGGGAAGCGGACAGTGAAGGACCTAGATATCCTCCGCTTCGTTTCCAATTCGTCCGTCGTCTAATATGTTAAAAGTGATTTCTCTGGCCGCCAGGAATCTAACCTTACGCCCGCACCTAATTTTTCGAAGAATCCAAACACTCAGCTTCGCCAGGGCAGCCGCAAGTTCTGCACCTCCAGTCCCGGTGTCCATGCATGTCAGGCAGCTGTAGCTGGAAATCGGACTGCCGCGCAAACGATACCGGGGGCGAATGCTGAAACACACGAGTCATCGGCTCGGCCAGCTGTTCCGTTGAAGAGATACGCGCTCAAACGGAGGATTTAGCCGCCAACGCGCCGCTCATTGCGTATATCAAGATCGGGATATCGCTACAGTCAATCTGCGCATCGACAGAGAGCGCGCCGCTGCGCCGAGAAGGCGCTCACATCAGCGTTAGATTCTGATCGACTCGAAAGAGCCGACTCAAGGAATTCGAGAGTTTTGCGGTCATGGTGATGCCATGCCTCGAGAAGCCGAAAGCACTTCAATGTTAACGAGCTCCGGCTGACCTGCTCGGAGCAGGGCGCCTGAGACGACCAGGATGCGATGCCCCGACGTGCCGCCGCCGGAAAAGATCGGTTCACCGAAATGCCGGAACGACTCCGCCGCTGGTATGAACCCGATCCGCCGATTGAGCTGCGCTATCCTCCTATTGAGTTGCGCGCGGTCGAGATCGGCCCATATGTGGGTCAGAAGATCCATGATGGCCACATTCATTTCTAGAAGCTGCCCAACGATCCGGCGCTGCATGTGTCCGCTCTGGCCTATGCCTCGGATTGGCCACTGCTAGATGCGGTCATGGCGCGCTACGGCCGCACGCTGTTCGATGGCCGGATGCTGGGGTCGAGCCTCGATCATGCGATGTGGTTTCACCGTCCGTTCCGGGCCGACGACTGGCTGCTTTACGCTATAGAGTCGCCGAGCGCGCAAGGCGGACGTGGTCTCGCGCGCGGCTTAATCTTCAAGCGCGATGGCACGCTGGTGGCGAGCATCGCCCAGGAAGCCTCGATGCGCGTGCGATCCATCTCACCGGATTGATACCGTCTTGGTGTCAGGCCTAGATAAGCACCCACGTCGGCGGAATGTCTGAACCGAGTGGGGTCGTCGATGGTCACGACGAAGGACAGGGCAATCAGGGGACCGATACCGGGAACGGTCATCATTCGCCGAACAGTTTGGCCTTTTGCCACTGCCAGGAGTTGTTGATCGAACTTCTCGATTTGCTCAGTCAAACAGGACTGGGCAAGGGGCAGCGGTGCGAGAATATATTGTAAATCCGGCGCTTCAGCAAGCACGGCGTCGACTTTTGTCAGTAGCTCGTGATCTGTCGCCTGTTTGTAGCTCGTGAAGTGTCGTGTTTTCGGTGCTCCGGAACAAAGGGGGCGCGATGGGCACGGCATCCATTCACGAGGGTGTAC
>NZ_JBUYWT010000126.1:0-6280 GCF_055264925.1 Bradyrhizobium sp. KZN70725 | reverse complement strand
CATGACCAAATCGGCCGAGCCGTCCGCGCCTTCCGGCCACGCCGATAATCAACAACGAAGGCGACAGATCACGAGCTACAAAAACACGACATCTTCACCCGCTACGGACAGCACGGCGTCGACTTTGCGAGCCAGGTTGGTCGAGCCGGCCTTGCCGAGCACTATTCCCAACCCCTTGCACAGACCGCGCATTTGGTTGTCAATATCTCGCCGCAGATTCACCAGCTTGGTTAGTGCCGCCAGCATCGAACGGGTTTTCCAGCTCTCCGCTCCCTTCACGGCTGCTTCCCGGTACCAACCAATGCGGGCCATTCGGCCAATTCCTTGGCGTCGTTCTGGTCCGACTTGTTGATGCGCATCGATAACGCTGCGTTGGCATGACGCGCATCAAGGCAAATAACCGGGAAGCCCAGCTCCTAGAGTTGGTGCCAAAGCCAATTCGATAGCGAGCCTGTTTCAAAAACGATCCGCTCAGCATTGCCGGCATGACGTCGCAAGAGTTTTGCGATGGGCCTCCGGATTGGTGGGCGCGCAACCTTCGAATGTCACGCCGCCAGTCTGGTCCAAAACGCAAATGCTGGTTTCTTCCATAGAGATGTCCAGACCAACGTACTGCTTCATAGCGCGGCTCCTTTTCGATTCGCTGATGTCGATCGTACCGAACCTCGTGTTCTCAAGACGTCAACCGCGATTACGCCATGTTAAGAAGCGGGACTGAGCTGAGCTTGACAGTTGAGCGTCTGCCCGACCGGGACCAGGAACAGGCACAAGAGGCTCTGAGCCGGGCCAGGACGCGCCGGAAGTTGTGGCCGACGGCTGAGAGGAGAACGTTGGCGGCGTCTCCGGCGCGGCCTTTGAGATAGCAGCTGCTGAGGTATCCTTCGGCCTTCAGGTGTCCGATGAAAGGCTCGATGGCGGAGCGGTGGCTCAATTCGCGCTTGATGATACCGAAGACGCCGCGCTTCCGACCAGAGATGAAGACACGGGGGGAAGTTTGCGCGTCGTGGCTGCGGTATCCCTTGTCGACATAGGCCGCTTGATCGCACAGCCGGTGAGTGTCTCGGTACGGTCAATAACGTCCCGCAATGCATGCCCGCATTGTCGGGCAGCGACTTGGCATGCAGCACGAACAGACCACCGGGCGCCCCGCGATTGTTGGTGACGATAGAGGCCTTCACCCCAAACTCGTAACGCGCGGCGGCCTTACCCTTGCCGATGCGCTCCTCCTCCGAAGCATGGAAGATGGGATGGTTGCCGTCCTTCCCTGACGGCATCGCAATGTGCCAAAAGGGTTGTGATTCACAACCACTGAGCGGAATGGACGGCAACCGTGACGAAGGATACGATGATCGGCGTGGATCTGGCAAAACATGTTCTCCAACGCCATGCGCGTCGATGACGGGCACGTGAAGCTTCGCAAGAAGCTGTCGCGGGCTCAATTCCACAAATTTAGGCTCCGAGCGTGGTGGTGACGGCGGCCTGCGGTGGGGCCCACTTTGGCCTGGCAGATAATCAAGCCGGGCATGAACTGAAACTGATCTCGCCGCGCTAGGTTAAGCCGTTCCTGAACCACCAGAAGAATGACGCCGCCGACGCTGAGGCGATCGTTGACGCGGCGCAGCGTCCGCAAATGCGTTTTGTCGAGATCAAGACCGGCCCAGCAGACCCGGACGGTTCTGTTTCGAAACAGGGAGCAGTTGGTCCATCAGCGCACTGAGTTGACGAATCCCTTGCGCGCGTATCTCTATGAATTCGGCTACATCGCTCCGCAAGGAAACCCTGGCATAAAGCAGATTCACGACATACTCGACCAAGAGCGAGGTGATTTGCCGAACTCGTGCGCGATCTCTAGCAGCGATATACTGCAGCAGATCGCTAAAAAAACTACTCGGATCGAAACTGTGCTAGTGCATCTTAAGGAGCTAGCCACGGAGACCGAGACGGCAAAGCGCCTGCAGACGATGCCCAGCATGGGGCTCCGGATCACTGCGCTGGCGATTGAGGCCTTCGCGCCGCCGATGGAGAAATTCAGGTCCGGCCGGGATTTCGCCAGGATGGCTGGGGCTTGTGCCATAGCAACATTCATCGGGTGGTAAGCAACGGCTTGGCCGGGCGTCAAAGGCCGGCCAAGTGGACATACGTAAACTCCTGATCATTGGCGCGATGTCTTGCCTGAGCTGGCTGGGACGCAAGTCCATAAGCGAGAAAACCTGGCTGGGCCGCATACTGGTCAGGAAGCCCCGTATCCTCGTGGCGGTCGCACACGCGAACAAGATGGCGCGCGCCATCTGGACGGATGCTGACGAGATCCGGCGCTCGCGACCGCTGCATGACGATCAGTCTGCAGCGGGCCTCAATCTAACGCCGGTAAGTTGGGGAGTGTGAGAAGACGACTTGCATGGCAAATGATAAAAGATCTGGATCGGGAAAGCCAGCTGTATTCCTGGAGCTTCGAGCCCGAATGGAAGATTTGGAGTTGATCCGCAGATCACCGTACCGGCCGGCGGCATCTGAAGGCCGCACATGAAGGCCTCACAGAAGCGCGCACTCGATCACATGTGCGGATTCCGATGATCGCGCGCAGCTATTCCAATCTGATGCCGCGTAGCATTCCAGGCCGTGCCGGCAAAATCGCCGTGTCGTAATGACTGCGCCACATCGCTGTACTGCGGTTGACCATCGGGTCATAGAGGCAGGCCTTGATCACCGCGACCTTGGCGCTGTCGGGTACCAGCAGTTGCGTCGCGCCGCCAAAAAAGCTGTAGGCCGCCTTATGTCCCGCGATCCAGTCGCCGAACTGCTCGGTCCACGTCGACAGCGCGAACGATAAGCTGGATGCGCCCATGACTGCCACGAAGATGTGCGCGTCACGCATCTCGCCAGTTTTACGGTCAACCACCGGCGCCGTGTCGGCGGCATAGTCGACAAACAATTTCGCGCCGCCGCCGTGGTGCTGGCGCATCACCAGCGGCAGCCGGCCTTCCCTGTTGCGGAACAAGTCGCAGAAACGGCTGTACCGGTACCCGTCCGGATGCTCTGCAATGTACTCGTCCCATACCTGCAAGGTCACATGCTTGCGCTTGAGCTCGTGGGCAACAACGGGCCCGTCAAGCTCTGCCACCTTGCGGCGACCCGACTTCACGCCCGGCACCCCGTACAGTCGCTGCTCCAGCTCGGCGTCGCTTATCGCTTAGGGACTGCGCTCCCAAACCGCTTCAGTGTGTCACGTACCGTCGTCGGCCCGATGCCGACGCGCTCGCCAACCACGCGCGTCGAGAGCCGAGCCTCAAGGTTCAGACTCACAATCTCGCGCACCTGGCGCATGATAACCCTCCTCGTCGGCATCCAATCCTCCCAGCTGCTTCCAGCCGGAGAATTGGACCAGCGATCGGGCCTCACACCATCCGAAACTGCGTGCGATCATTTCGGAACCCTGCACGCCATCAAGTCGGTACGGTGCGCACTATCATCTCGGAATCGGCAATCACATCTCACGCCGAAAAAATCTTCTTGCATCGCGAACGGCAACCACAGAAAGAATAGAGCCAAAAGCACGCTGGCGCTGCGAGCGGATCTGCGTGGCCGGCCAAGCGGGGGGACGGACGCCTGCTCTAGTGCTGGCTGGCTCTCGATCTTATGACGGATGTCGCGGATGATCCGGCCCAGCCGACTGTGCGCAGGATAAGCAGTTGCCGCTGATGCCGGTTGAATTGTTGGCATGGGCGTAACGGCCCGCCATCATCGTCGCGCCTTTGGCCACGCGAGCATAGGATTGCCGCAGCCTGACCTCGCGCTTCCTCGCTAGGCGGTTCAGCCCCCGGATCGCTGCAACCGCAAGCAGAACCGCCAGTGCCCGCTCCACATAATGACGCCCTCTATTGAACTTTCCTTCCGATCGTATCATCCCTTGTCGCCGCGACATCAGAGACACGGACGTCGCAGGGTTCGCATAAAGCGTAGCTCTGTCCATCTGCATCCTCTCGGGTCAAGCCATGTCACCACCGCGTAGTCTGCGGCTGATCGCGTCGAGAAGTAGAACGAAGATCATGAGCATGGTCGATAAAGCCGACCGCTCTCTCCCAGCGCCGACGCGTACTGATAAGAATGTCCAGCATATTGGCGATCATCGGCACATTGCCGGCGCCAAGGATCGCGGGCGTGATGTAGAAGCCGAGCGCCAACATGAATACAAGACGCGCGTCCGCCACGAGTGCCGGTGCGCTTATCGGAAGGAAAAGGCCAAAATATAGCGCTTTGAAGCCCTGACGCTGCAGTCTGAAAGCATCTCTCGTCAAACCGGCTGAATGCGGCATACAGCGGGAGCGCGAAGAATGGCAGCATCACATTGGCGGTATCAACTAGGACCCCGAGCTGGTTGTATAGAAGCTGAAACGGCACTTTGATCAGCCCATTGAAAGAAGTGATCGATTCACGATCCCGTCGTTTCCGAGAATGACAATCCTAGCATACGTGCGGATCAATGCGCTGACCCAGAAAGGAAGCCAGCACGAGCGTCAGGCAGATCGAGCGGCTACGCGCTGAGAACCTTCGCATCCAATAGGCGAGCGGATACCCCTAGACGATGCAGGCCATCGTCGTGAGCGCTGCGATGCTCATCGTGTTGCCGACCACGCGGAGATAGACCGACGTCTCGAGGAGGTAGGCATAGTGGTGCGTGGTCGACATCGGATTCGAGAAACTCCACCCGATCATTGTCAGGATAGGCAGGTTGAACACGAACACCATAAAGAGCAGCAGCGGTACCACCATGATCTCAAAACGCAAGTCTCCGGTCTTGATTCGGTCCGACCACATGTGTCCTACTTCTCGCCAAATCGTAAGAGAACCCCAGTACGAGAACTGGGATCGCCGAACCTCGGCACGGAGCCCATCGAATGGCCACTTCGATTAGTGGCGCAAAGCTTCCATTCTGGCCAGAGCCGCTGCACCTTTTCGCCGTTCTCGATCTACCACTTACCATCGGACAGGAGCCGGCGATCCTTGTTCTGGGGAGAGCTGGGCTGCTTGTCCAGCAGCTGCTTGGGCAGATATTGGGCCATTTTTACGCTGCTGCCGAAGTAGAGAAGCCGCTGGCTAAAGACCGCTTGCTTCTCTGGCAAGCTGAAATCGGGTAGCAACAGCGTCGCCGCCTCCACTTCCGGGGGCGGCGCCCCCTTGGGCACCACCCAGAGAAAGCAAGGGACGGCAACGCCTGATTGTAGTTGAACGGTGAATGGCTTGTCCCATACCTCGATCCCGACGTCGTGCTTGCCCCGTCTCCGTAGATGAACTTCTTCGCGGGCTGCGCACCCGCTGGCGTCAGTTGCAGCGCTGCACTGAATGACAAGCAGAAGATCAGCGGGCTTTCCTTGCTGAATACAGAAACTTCACAGAAAGTCTCCTCGGTTATTCATCTTGGATAAGCCGCGCATCGTCAGGTCCCCAGGAAAGAAACACGCGATCCCCCGGCGCAAACCTCGGAATCACGTGCTGGCACGACGCGATGACGGTGCCGGTAGGCGGCGCTTGCATCGCGTAGCGGACGATTTCACCTTGATAGACTCGTCGGCAACGTCGCCCTCGATGCCGAAGCTGCCGTCCCGGGCAGCCGTGGCTGGCTCAAGGTTGATACGCTCCGGGCGAATCAGCATCGTCGCTCAGCTGCCGGGCGATGCATTGGCGACTACGAGTGGCACCTTCATTCCGTCGACCGGCGCAAACCCCGTGCTACGACCCTCTCGCACCACGGTCGGGAAACAAATTTGGCGATCCGATCGCTCATCGACATCGCCTCATCCTGGTCGTGCGTCACCAAAACGGTGGTCACGGCGAGAGTGCGCTGCAGTCGCCGCAGCTCCAGTCGGACCTCTTCCCGCAACTTGCGGTCCAAGGCGGCCAGCGGTTCATCAAGGAGCAGGAGCCTCGGTCCGAACACGACGGCACGCGCGATGGCGACGCGCTGTTGCTGGCCGCCGGAAAGCTCGGATGGCTTCCTGTTCTCCAAACCATTGAGGCGAATCACTTCAATCGTTGCGTCCACGCGGGCCTTTGCGTCACGCTTGCAGACGCGATGTTCTCCGCTACGGTCATGTTCGGAAAAAGCGCGTAGGACTGGAAAACGAGTCCGACCTCGCGTTGTGCCGGAGGAACAAGCGTGACATCGCTTGATCCGAGCATGATGCAGCCGCCCGTCGGCTGAATAAGGCGGGCGATCAGGCCCAACAGCGTAGACTTGCCGGAACCGCTGGGCCCCAATATGAAAGAAACTCGCCTTCGGCTA
>NZ_JBUYWT010000125.1:0-6926 GCF_055264925.1 Bradyrhizobium sp. KZN70725 | reverse complement strand
CGATGTCGAGGCAACCTGGCGCAAGGTCGGCGAACTCCTCGACCTCTTTTCTGCACAAGAGTGCGCCAACTATCTCAAAAACTCAGGCTATGTTTCCGTATAAAAACAGCGCGCTCTAAGAGCGAGCTCGCCGGACATTGCTCTCCCGCTTTTTGGTTGCGTGGCGAAACGGACCGAGCGCTCTCCGCCGCGTTCGGCCGTTATGGCAATCGATGGTTCGCGTTCCGAGGTAGAGCAGCATTAACCAGGGATTGGCCGAAGGCGTAAGCAGAACCCGCGCTTCAGTTAGCTGTCTCACCGAATCTGGCTGGCCAGCTTGCGCCAGTGATAGCCACGTTTTTCGACGTCCTCGCGGATTTTTTCGCTCACCGATCGCACGGTGCGCTTCCTTTTGCGCCAAATTCCGCCCAAGTTCGATGGGAAGTCCGCGTCGGATAACCAGCAGATCGTTCTTCCCACTCAAGTATACATCATACATGAGAGCGCCCTGTTGCGGGGAGCAACATAGACCTATGCAGGGCATCGTTGGTGGCACGGGTGCCACAGCAATTTCAAAACTATTATGTCGGCGCCAGTTAGCTTCGAGGGATGCGTCCAAGGCTCACTTCTGCCGGAACGCGTGATTGAATGACATCACCAGCGGCCCGACGATGTAGTCAAAAGCGGTTCGCTGAATCGTCGGGATCATCACCGTTGCCGGCATTCCCGGATAAAGGCGAATGTTGGGCATGGTCGCCAGCTCGTCCTGATCGATCCGAACGAAGGCCGTGTAATAGGGATTGTTGGTCTTCGGATCAGTCAAGCGGTCCGCCGAGACCTGAATGACGTCGCCATGGATGATCGGAACGATGCGCTGTTTGTAAGCGGTTAGGTGAACTTCCGCGCGCGTGTTCGGATGCACGTCGCTGATATCCTCGACCGCCACCTGCGCTTCGATTGTGAGCGAATCCTCGTCGGGCACGATGTCCAGGATCTTGTCGCCGCGCTGAATCACACCGCCCACCGAAAACACGCTGAGGCCAACCACGCGTCCGGTATAGGGCGCACGAATTTCCATCCGGCCGAGCACGGCTTTGGCGTTCGTCGCCTTCGGGATAACCTCCAGGAGCTTGGCTTGCGTATCGCGCAAATCCTTCGTGACGTCTGTCATCCGATCGTTGTCGAACTGGGCGATCTGCTGCTCCTGCTCGGCGATCGCCTGGCGAGCCTTGGCGATGTTGGCGTTCGCATCGGCGATCTGGCCTTCGAGGCCGTACGCGGTCCGCTCCAGCTGCAGGATGCGGGGACGGGCGATCAACCCGCGTTCGACGAGCGGTGCGATGTCTTTGGCCTCCTTGCGCACTGAGTCGATCTGGTTGGTGAACGATTTCACCTGCGCTTCCGAGCCAACGATCTGGGACCCCAGCTGGTTGATCTTCTCGCGGACCACGCTTCTTTGTCCTTTGAGCGACGCCCTGCGGCTGTCAAACTGACTGACCTGCCCGTTCCAGACGCTTTTGAAATAGGGATCGTCAGAGCGCGCCTTCAGATCCGGCGGCATGACAAGCTGGGAGCCATGGTCAAGCTCGGTCAGCAGCCGGACCTCCGTTGCGCGCAGCACGGCATATTGCTGCGTCAGCACCTCATGTTCGGCGCGAGCTTGGGTCTCGTCCAGGACGATCAGCAGGTCGCCTGCGAGCACCCTGTCGCCTTCCCTGACGTGCAATTCCTTGACGATGCCGCCATCGAGGTGCTGAAGGCTCTTGCGGTTGCCATCGACCTTCACGACGGCATTGGCAACTACCGCACCGTTGAGCGGCGCACTCACGGCCCAAGTACCGATCCCGCCGAAAAAGACCGCGATGATCAGCCACCCCGCTATTGCAACCTTGCGAATGGAGTCGTTTGGCGATCCATCCTTGTTGGCGCGTTTTGTTCCGCGTGGGGCAGCAGCGGGACGCATCGACAGGTCTGTGACATCAAGCAATGTCATGATTTCTCCTAACCGGTCACTCCCCGAACTGCAGGAACCGGCACAGGTCGCGTGAGGCGCGCCAAGATTTCGCTCCGCGGTCCGAACATCTCAGCCACGCCTTCGCGCAACACCAATATCTTGTCGACCACGCCGATTGTGGCCGGCCGATGCGAAATGATCACCACCGTGGTTCCGCGCTTCTTCAGCTGCGTGATGCAGTCGGCGAGCGCCGCATCGCCCTCGGCATCAAGGTTCGAGCTGGGCTCATCGAGCACGACCAGGCTTGGATTGCCGTAAACCGCGCGTGCGAGGCCGATGCGCTGGCGGTAGCCTCCGGACAGGATCGCGCCGCCCTCCCCGACCTGGGTGTCGTAGCCATCGACGAGCCGCAGGATCATCTCGTGCACGTCGGCCATTCGCGCCGCCAGAATGATGTCCTTGTCGTCTCCGTCCTTGAACCGACAAATATTGGCTGCCACCGTATCGGCAAACAGCTCGATATCCTGGGGCAGATAACCAAGATGCTCGCCGAGCGACGACCTGATCCAGCTCGAAACGTCGGACCCGTCGAGGCGGACGGCCCCTGCGGATGGCGCCTGAACGCCGACAATATGACGCGCGAGCGTGGATTTGCCGGCGCCCGAAGGACCGATTATCCCCAGGACTTCACCCGGCTCGATCTGGAAGGTGACCCCGCGCAGAATAGGCTTCGATGTTCCAGGCGCAGCAAAAGACAGCGCTTCGACGGAAAGATGGCCCTCCGGCCGCGGCAACGTCAGTCCTGTTTCGCGCGGCGGGTTGGCCGCCAACAGCTCCCGCACCCGCAGGAATGCGCCGCGGGCCGAGACGAGACTACGCCAGGATCCAACGATTTGTTCGATCGGCTGCAACGCGCGGCCAAGCAGGATGCTGGCGGCAAACATGGCACCGGCGGTGGTCATGCGCTCGATCACCAGATAGGCACCAAGACCGAGGATCAGGGATTGCATCGAAAGCCGCAGGAAACGAATCATACTCTGCATGGTCGCCGCGCGATCGCTGGCGGCAACTTGGCGCTCGAGCATGCGGTCGCGGTCCCGGCTCCAGCGCTTCAGGAGGCCACCGGTCATCCCCATGGCGCGCACCACTTCGGTGTTGCGCAGGCTCATCTCGGTGAAGCCGTAATTTCGGTTCGCCGCCTCGCCGGATTCGGCGAGCGGAGGCTTGACGATCCATTCATTGAGAAATGCCATCAGCACCAGAATGACCGAAGATCCCAGTGCAAAGGCACCCAGGAACGGGTGCAGGCAAAAGATGACCGCGATGTAGATCGGCGACCACGGCAGATCGAAGATAGCGTGAATTCCGGACCCGGTGATGAACTGGCGGAACGTATCAAAATCGCGTAGCAGCTGGCTGCGCGCACCGCCGATCCTGGTCGAATGGTCAATGATGGCAGTCATCACGCGCGGCGCGATCTTCCGATCGAGGCGAATGCTGGTGCGGGTCAGAACACGAGCGCGCACGGCGTCGAGACCTGCGAGCGCCATGAACGCTAGTAATAGCGCAAGCGTCAGCATCAGCAGCGTGATCTCGCTCCCGCTCGAGATCACGCGGTCATAGACCTGCAGCATGTAGAGCGGGCCGGCCAAGTACAGCAGGTTAATGGCAAGGCTGAATATAGCCGCAGTTACAAAATAGCCTTGGCAGGCTTGCAGCGCCTCCCGGATTTCGTCCGGCCTTTTGCGAAGGGTACTCACGCGGAATCTGGCTGAAGCCATCCCTAAGAATGATGACTGACAGCCAATAGGCGACAGTCAAAAGGATCAAGTAAATCAATCATTCAATCTGTCCCACTTAGCATAGGCGGCAGCTGTACCAAAGCCGCTGCCGGCGCAAAAACGGCAGGAAGGTAAATCTACGGGGTTCAGCTCCTCTCGCGGTCCATTCCTTCCCTGGAGTTCACGCGCCTCAGGCTACGTGGTGCGGATCGTAAGTAATCATCGTGCCGTTCGTTGCGTCGGCCTTCTCGGCAAAGCCATTCGGATCGTATTGGCCGAGCAGGACGATATTGGCCGTATGCGCGCCGTCCGACACCGTCAGAGTGCCACCAGTTCCCGCCTGGTTCTCCGTGAAGCTCAACGTGGTGCCTGCGCCGAAACTGATGCCCTTGATGTCGATGTCGTCATTGCCATCGAGGCCGGTCACCATGCCGGAGAAGTGGAACGCATCATCCAGAATCAGGTGGCCAGCGGCGGTCGCGTCGAAGGTGACGCCTGCTGCCGAAGCTGCCCCGAACTCGATGGTGCCAGCCCCGCTGATCAAGGCGTTGCCGTTGCCGGTAACGTCGCCTTCTGCTGTGACCGTGCCGCCGTTGGCCCAGATCAGACCGCTGTTGGCCACCGCACTGGCGAGCACCAGCCCACCCGTGCCGGTTGCCTCCAGCGTGCCAGCGTTGGCGATCACGTTGGCTCCGGTGTCGATCACAAGGGCATGGGTGCCGGTGGCATCGATAGTGCCCTCGTTGCTCAGCGTCAGGCTGCCCTGCCCGATCTGGCCGGCACCCGAGATGACGTTGTCAACGTTGTCGAGTGTGACGTTCGAGGCCGTACCGGCGATGATGTTGTGATCGTCGTCGGACAGGAGCACGTGACCGCCGCCGTTGAGCGTAATGCCAGTCTGGATGATCTGGAGAAGCGTGTCGTCGCCGGAGGCCTGCAGGTCGATCTCGCCGGTGTTGTGGATGACGCCCGACAGCGGCAGCATCGCGCCGTCGCCGATTGTCATCTGGCCGGGATTTTCGACCGTCGGCGTCACGTCGAATTCGAAGTTCGCGGCGGTGAGATCCGATGCATGAACGCCATCGAGCGTGATCGTTTGGCCATCAGCCAACGTGATGACAGCATTGCCATGCGCGTCGTCCGCGGTGTGGGCTTGAACGTCCGCGAAACTTTGCCAGCCATAGCTGATCAGGTCGATGACGTCGGAGGACACCTCGAAACTGTGCACGACGTCGTTGCCAATCGGCTGCGAAAACACAAAGGTATCGTGGCCGCTTGAACCGGTCAGATGGTCATCGCCCGACCAGGCGAAAATTGGAGATCCCGGGGCGTACGCTTCGACATTGTCGCGAACCAGAATTGTGTCAAAGCTACCATCGGGATTGGCCCAGGTGGCGGAAATGGTGATAACCGCGGCTCCGACAAATTCAAGGGGCGTCGTAACGGTGAGCGCGCCTAAGTCGACGCCCGTTACGGCAAATGAACCGTCGCTAAGCTTGGTGCCGTTTGGTACGGTCCACCCCGTTGGCAGGCTTGTGATCGTCACTGAGACAGCGGCGTCGTTTGCTTCGGGTTGTTCCAGACCGAGATTAATCGGCTGCCCCGAAATACCCGCAGGAGCTTTTTTCGAGATAGTCAAAGATCCGCCACCTGTCCCGGGATTTCCCGAAAGGTCGGTCCAATACGGATCCGTGGCAGCCGTAGTGCCACTGTTGAAAACGCTGATTGTTGTACTATTGGAGCTGCCCTTGGTGAACGTCGCTGTCCAAGTGAGCCCGCCATCCGTGGACTGAAGGTTGCTCAAACTGGTGCCGTTTGAGCTATCGGCTAGCGATATATCTCCAAGCGTAAGATTAGTCACTTTTTCGCTGAATGTAAACGTGATCGTTTCGCTGTTGCCCGCAGGCAACGAGGTGCCACCCGTAATCGATATCACCGTCGGCGGAGTTGTGTCGGTCGCATTGATAGTGATGTTCGCAGTATCAATGGCTGTCGAAAATGCCGTCGTACCGCCATTGGATGACGTGTCCACCTTAACTCCGTTCGAGCCGCTGGTCTGATCCCAAGCACGGAAGGTGATGGCATTCGTATCTGTTCCGGCAAAGCCCGCGCTTGGCTGGAAGTAGAGCCGCGTGTTGGCGTCCGCCGAGAGGAGTAGGGCCGTGGTGTTCGACACTGCTCCTACAGCCGTCCATGTTGCGCCGTTATTTGTGGAAAAGAACCAGGTGCCGTGGCTCGTATCGGTACCCGTCAGTGCGATTCCGGTCACGGCCCCTGAATCGACGTCAGTAACATTGTCCAAGCCACCACTGGGTGGATTAAGATCCACCAAGCTAGAGACCAACGTACCGACAGCTCCTGCCGGCGCACCGCTGCCTTGGTTCTCGGCCGTGAGCACTGGCGTTTTGGACGGATCGAGAACTGGGGCGTCATTGGTGCCGGTCACCGTGATCTTCAGCGTCGTGCTGTTGGACACTAGCCCGCCCGGGTCCTTGGCCGTGTAGGTGAAGGTGTCCACCGCCGTGACACCCGTGGCGAGACTGTTAGCGGTGTCGGCCACATAGCTGTACGAGCCGTTCGCATTCAGCGTCAGATGACCGTAGGTGCCCGCGATCGAGGTCGCCACCCCAACGCCCTGCGTCACCGACCCCGTTCCGGCAACCACGCCTGAGACCACCAGCGTGCTGGTTGCATTGTCGACGTCGGTATCAGCCACCGATCCGCCCGTGGTGCCCTGAATCACGCCATTCGCGGCAGGCATGGTGAGGGTCGCGTCCTCATTGACTGTCCCAGTGTCGGCGTTGGCAACCGGCGCGTCGTTGGTGCCGGTGATCGTGATCGTCTCGGTCTGCGCCACCGTCGCACCCTGCGCGTCCTTCACATTGTAGGACACCACGATCGTCATGTGCTCGCCGACCGCCAGGCTGTTGAACGCCGGGTCGGTCGGATCGACCGTCAGCGTCGAGCCCGACAGGCTCACCCCGGCCGGCGCCGTCGAAGACGAGGCTCCGCCGTCGACCGCATAGCTCACATCGGCAACGCTCAGCGTCGCCGTCTCGCCGTGGTCGGGATCGCTCGCCCCGCTCAGCAGGTTCAGCGGGTACGACGCAGCACCTTCCGCCGCCGTCGAGGTCAGCGCCGCCGCAACCACCGGCGCGTCGTTGGTGCCGGTGATCGTGATCGTCTCGGTCTGCGCCACCGTCGCACCCTGC
>NZ_JBUYWT010000124.1:0-6929 GCF_055264925.1 Bradyrhizobium sp. KZN70725 | reverse complement strand
TCTAGTTCCAGAACTAGGCGCAGACATAGAAGCTCACATCGGCTCACAAACTTAGCAGCCGATAGCCGATCGTTCACCCCCTCCGCCAGACGGGGTCTCCTTGCCGCTTACCGAGTAGCCGCAGACCGGGCCAGCAACTATCCGTGGCGGTTGCCAACCCATGGTCGCAGAACATTCGGCCCGATCGTACCGATAGGTTCAAAGCGGGGACGCGCAGCCACTGCCGGCATAAGACGGTTAGTCTGTTGATTATTCTGGGTATTTGAGAATTCAAGGATACCCATCAATTCGCCGCGTAGCTCGGCGAGGACCTCGCCACGCTTCTTGCCGGGATTGAGCACGATTTCGCCGATGAGCGAGCGCAGCGCCTCGACTGCCTCGCGCCCGCCATCCGGATCGGCGAGCGCCTCGGTGAATCGGGCCACGTTCTTGCGATAGACGTTGGCAATGTTGGGATGCACATCGGTAATGTTGGCGGGAGCCTGTGACTGGCGCGCAGTGATCTCCGCCTTCTGCCGTTCAAGCTCGTCCATCCGCGCCTTCATCGACGGCTGGTAGAGGCCGTCCTCGATCGCCGCCATAATGCCGGCAACCGCCCGCTCGATCTTCTGGAGCGCACGGTGATCTGTTTCCGCCTGTGCCCGCCGGTCGTGGTTCAGGCGGTTCATCTCCGCGGCATAGGCGCGCACGGCTTCTGCGACCGCCTGAGAAGAGACGAGGCAATCCTTCAAGCCCGCCAGCACCCGCGCCTCGATCTTGTCGCGCGTGATGGTGCGGTTATTCGCACAAGTCCCGCGACGGTGGTGGTTGAGGCACCCGTAGCGGTTCGGCGTCAGGATGCCGATCTTGCCGCCGCAGCAGCCGCAGGTGAGAAGGCCGGCAAGGAGGGAAACGGGCCGATTGGCGAGGTGCAGCCGCTTGGCCCTGCCCTCCCGCGTATTGGCCGGGTTGGGACCGAAGAGGGCCGAGATTTGCTGTTGCCGCGCCCGCGCGGCCTGCCACAGTTCATCGTTCACGATCTTGAGATGCGGCACTTCCGTCCTGATCCACTGGCTTTCCGGGTTCGGCCGTGACACGCGCTTGCCGGTCGCCGGGTCCTTGACGAAACGCTGCCTATTCCAGACCAGGACCCCGGCATAGAGTTCGTTGTTGAGGATGCCGGTGCCGCGCGAGACGTGGCCTCGGATGCTGGTGTCGCCCCAGGCCCGGCCGAGCGGGCCGGGAATGCCGTCCTTGTTCAGTTCGACCGCGATGGCCTTCGGGCTTTTGCCTGCGGCAAAGGCGCGGAAGATGCGCCGGACAATCGTTGCCTCCTCCACGATGATTTCGCGATCGCCCCGGATCGGCTCACCGTGGGCGTCGAGCTTCTTCACGACGTTATAGCCGTAGCAGAGGCCGCCGCCGGCCTTGCCCTTCTCCACCCGGCCACGCAAACCGCGATGGGTCTTCAGGGCAAGGTCCTTCAGGAACAGGGCATTCATGGTGCCCTTGAGGCCAACGTGAAGCTCGGTGATCTCGCCTTCGGCGAGGGTGACGATGGAGACGCCCGCGAAGCGCAGATGCTTAAACAGCGTGGCGACATCCGCCTGGTCACGAGAAATCCGGTCCAGCGCCTCGCCCAACACGACATCGAACAGACCGCGCTGCGCATCCTGCAACAACAACTGGATGCCGGGCCGCAGGATCATGCTCGCCCCCGAAATGGCGGCGTCGTGATAGGTGCTCGTGACCTTCCATCGCTCGCGCTTTGCGTGCTCTCGGCAGAGTCGGAACTGATCCTCGATCGAGCTTTCGCTCTGATTGTCGGATGAGTAGCGGGCGTAAAGCGCAACGCGGGGCATGGCGGTCTCCGTTCTGTCTAATCCTTGCCGGCCTCGTCCTCCGCACCGTTCGTGGCTTGAGGCCTGTTATCATTGGCGGCGCTGAGCGCCGCGAGCTGTTTCCGTGCAATCCGGCGTCCGATCAGCCGGGCAATGGTCAGGGTCACCTGCTCCAACTGTTGCCGCGTCTTGTGATCCGCCTCATTCCGTCCGCCATCCGGACCTTGATTGTCGTTAGCCGGTCTGATGTCGTCCGGCTTCGGTTCTGTGTCCTCTGCCATGCCGTCGCTCGCTCGATTTGCGGAGTCAAACGGGCATCAAGCAGCCGCAGGATCAGGAAGAGAAGACCAAAATCCTGCCATCGTACGGGAGCGCGCAAATACTTGCGATCAGCGGTTTTGTCGTAGATGTCGAACGCATCACACGGCCTGCAAAGCCTTCTGCACTGCCTTCGGGGCGCGCTCGATCGCGAGAAGATAAGCGCGTGTCGGCCCTTCCGGCTGTCGCGAGCCTTGTTCCCAATGGCACAGCGTATTGACGCTGAATCCGAAGCGACCTGCGAACTCTTCCTGCGTCATGTCTAGGCCTACCCGGATCGCCTTCACGTCGATCTTGTTCTTCGGGCCCTTTGTGGAGCCGAGATGTGGAACGATGGTCGTAGGTCGGAGATATCCGTTCCCACCGCCTTCGTCCGGCGGTGCCTTAGTGGTTCGACCAGGACTTCGTTTCCACATCCCGCTCGTAGGAAGGCGCGCAATCGTTATCGAGGATCAACACCACGATGCGGAATAGCGAGACCAACGGCCGCACAAATCGCGCGTTCAGTCGAGAGCAGCAGCAGCCGGTAGCCATCCTCCTCGTAAAGGGGATACTGGCCAACTTCGTAACACGCGCGCACATACTTTAACGCCGCGGCCGCTCCTTTGAGGCTTCCCGGCACGATGCCGGCGAGCTGACGCGAGGCCTTCATCTCAGCCCGACCGAGTGCGCCTTCAGCCTCGCAGAGGCCGCTTAACTTGGCCTCCAGCTCGGCCCGCCTGCCGCAGGGCGCTCGGCGCAGCTCGCGCTCGGCAGCATCCTGCTCGGCGAGCAGGCGCCCCAGTTCCTCAAAGACTCGGCGGTGGCCCTCGATGGCATCAAGGACCGGGTCGGGCGCGGTCGAAACGCCAACACTTTCAGCCGATGAGGGAGTGATGACCCCGGCCAGGATGGCGGCGCCGCCGGTGACGAACTGCCGGCGCCGAACGGCCGGGCCGGCAGGAAAGATTGAACGACTCGTGGTATAGGCAGAATCAGCCTGAGACATGGCTTGCTCCATGTTGAGGGTTAGGCTCGCGCAGGTGTTGCTGCATCTGTGCGGGCCGCTTGCCTGGCCTGTCGCGGCCAGTGCCGCGAATCGAATCACGGCCGCTTCGTTACGTCAACGGATATCCGGTTTTCACCCACGGCCAGGCCGTGTACCCATAAACCCGGCGGCGTGATGCGACTAAAGCAATGTCTGCTTTGCCCCTATAGCGACCGACTTCGTGCGGCGGCGCAATATGTCGCGATGGGCCATCAGCCGACATGCACGGTCGGACTGCTTACTCGGGAGGGCTTTAGCCGCGAGCCAAAACGATATCGAACCGAAAGACTGACCTCTCGATCGCTATGGCGATCAACAAACTCGGACTTCTGGCCGATAGCAGAAAGCGATCTGTTTCGTTGAGGGGGTCGCCTGGAAAGTACATCTGCGTGACCAGCCTCTCGAAACGGCCATGCACTTCAAAGTGAACATGAGGTGCACGCGTCCAGCCGTCCAGTGCCGCATATGAACCGGGCTTCACGGTTCTGAGCCGATAGATGCCATCTTCGGCAGAGTGTACCTCGCCGAATCCTACGAAGTTCGGGTCTAATGGTGATTCCGAATTGTCGTTGGGATGGTCATAACGACCGAAACTATTGGCTTGCCAGACAATGATGCGAACTCCCCCGATGGGGGAGTTCGCGATGTTGCGGACCGTTCCGGTGATCTCGATAACCTCTCCAAGCGCCGGACCTGAACCTTGAGACCTGCAAGTCAAATCGCCTGTCGTGACGGGTTCGGCTCCCGCAG
This sequence comes from Bradyrhizobium sp. KZN70725, assembly GCF_055264925.1. Classification (NCBI taxonomy): domain Bacteria; kingdom Pseudomonadati; phylum Pseudomonadota; class Alphaproteobacteria; order Hyphomicrobiales; family Nitrobacteraceae; genus Bradyrhizobium; species Bradyrhizobium sp. KZN70725. Next base: position 3,014 of record NZ_JBUYWT010000124.1, on the reverse strand, counting down.
GATAATAGGGTCCGAGGATCTGTTCCGGCGTGCGCATTGAATTGACTGGATCGTGTTTGGAGGGCTGGGAAGCGGAAGCTTATTGCGGCATCTTGATGCCGGACTCCCGGATGACCTTGCCCCAATGACCTACCTGCTCCTTGATGAGCGCGCCGAAGCTGTCGGCCGTTCCGCCCACCGGCGTTGCGCCGAGCTTGGCAAAGGTCTCGATGACCTTGGGCTTTTGCAGCGCCTTGTTGATCGCCTTGTTCAGGCTCGCGACCGCATCGCCGGGCGTACCGCTCTTGACGGCGAACCCGACGTAATCCTCGACGACGAGTCCCGCAAAGCCCTGTTCGACGACGGTCGGCACATCCTTCAGGCCTGCTACGCGATCTGGAGCCGTGACGGCAAGCGCGCGAAGCCGGCCGGTTTCGATGAAGTCCGCCACGGTAACCGTGGCCAGAAAATCGAAGTGGTTCGTGCCGGTCAGAAGATCGGTGATGCGTTGCTGCGGCTGCTGATAGGGGACGTGAGTGGCCTGGACGCCGGTCTGCAGCTTGAACATCTCTCCGATGAGGTGCGCCGGCGTTCCAAATCCCGCGGAAGAGAAGTTGTACTTGCCCGGCTGTTCCTTAAGGACGGCGATCAGTTCGGCAACCGATTTCGCAGGAAAGGATGGCGGCACCACGAGCGCGTTGTACGATTTCGAGATCTTGATGACCGGCACGAAATCCGTGTCCGGCTTCAGTCCCAGATTCGGCATCAGGGCCGGCACTGCGGCGGTCGGCACGCTCATGGAATAGACCGTGTAGCCGTCGGCGGGCTGCTTGAGCACCTCGGTTATCCCGATGGTCTGAAGCGCGCCAGGTTTGTTCTCCACGATCAGCCGCCAGCCTTCACCCTCGGAAAGCTCGGTCGCGATGACACGGCTGATCACGTCAGGCGGCGTGCCCGGTGCGGTCGGAACCACGATGCGGATCTTATTCGAGGGGTAACCTTCCGCAGAGGCTGGCGAAACACCGCAGCCGAGAAGCGGCAACACGAGCGAAACGCACACGGCGGCGTACTTGTTGGCCTTCATGCCAGCCTCCTGTCGTTTGGACACGCCCAGCTTGTGAAAGTTTGCTATAGACGTTAAGTTCTATTTTTCATTACCCCTATAGACATATGGAATACCCCATGGCTGAACGCGCAGACACGATCAGTCGCCGACTGAAGTTACGCCAGCTCAACGCCCTTGTTGCCGTCGCCCAGTGGGGCAGCATGGCGAAAGCCGCGGACCATCTCGCGATCTCGCAGCCCGTCGTTTCGAAGGCGATCGCCGAACTCGAGCAGGTTCTCGGCGTTCGCCTGTTCGACAGATTTCCTGATGGCGTGGAGCCTACACCTCATGGACGGGCACTGCTCAAGCGCAGCGTCGCGATTTTCGACGAACTGCGCACCAGCGTTAGCGAACTCGAGAACATGTCAGATCCTGCGGTTGGAGAACTGCGGGTCGGCTGCGAGGAGAACTTGAGCACCGGGCTGCTCCCGACATTGATCGACGGGCTGACGCGAAAATACCCAAAGCTGGCCTTCGACGTGGCGCTCGGCGATCCCGTTATCCTGCAGCAACGCGACTTGCTGAACCGCCGAGTTGAGCTCGCAATCATGCGCATTGCGCCTGCCAATCTCGACCCAGCACTGGAATCCTCGGTCCTGTGTCAGGATCGTATCGGGGTCGTTGCCGGGCATGACAATCCCTGGACTCGCCGGCGCAAATTTGCGCTTTCCGATCTAGTCAACGAACGATGGTGCCTCCCACCACCGGATCATCCCGTGGGTGCGCTGGTCATTGAAGCCTTCCGCAGCGTCGGCCTAGACCCACCGGCGAGGAGCGTTTCAGTCCGCTCCGCGCTCTGCACAAGCAATATCGTGGCGCATGGTCAACACCTCGGGATTCTCGGCAACCTGTTCCTGCACTTCAACCCGCCCAGCGTGAGGCTGAAAGTGTTGCCGATCGATTTCCCCATCGCAGCACCGCCCATCAGCGTCATCAAATTGAAGGGGCGCACACTCAGCCCGACGGCACAATTGTTTCTAGATTTTGCGCGCGGCATCATTGCGCCCTTGGCTAACCGGACACTGAAATAGCGGGTGTTGAACGGGGAACACTTCAGGAGCCGGTCCATGATGACTGCTTTGGGTCATTTTCGACGCATTTGGCAGAGATTGAGGGCTGGTTGATGTCCGCTCCTGTCCGTAAGCGCCGTACCAGGAGCGGGGCCAGGAGCGTTGCGTTTGGCCGGACTGCCGTGATTCAAACTCCCGAACTGGGGGCTCGAATCATGCGCCACGAACTCGCCGACCATGAATGGATCGCCATCAAGCCGATGCTGCCGAACAAGCCGCGTGGCGTTCCTCGAGGCAACGACAGACGGGTCCTGAATGGCATCTTCTGGTCCTCCGATCAGGAGCACCCTGGCGTGATCTGCCGACGGCGTTTGACCCATACACCACTTGCTACAACCGCTTCGTCAGGTGGCGGCGGCCCGGTGTTTGGGTCCGCATCATAGAAGCGCTTGCGACTGCCCATGATGCCGCTGTCCAGATGATCGACACTTCCATTGGTTCGCGTGCACCAGCATGGAGCCTGCATCACAAGGAATCAGCGCCAATCGATGGGACGGTCCCGCGGCGGCTTGACGAGCAAAATCCATGCGGTGGTCGATGGCAATGGTCTGCCGGTACGGCTGGCGCTGAGCCCCGGTGAGGCCCATGACGTTCGACTCGCCGGAAAACTGCTGTCTCTTCTGAAATCCGGGTCAATGCTGCTTGCCGACCGTGGCTATGACGCGGATTGGATCAGGGAGCTTGCCATGAAGAAGGGCGCGTGGGCCAACATCCCGCCGAAAAGCAATCGCAGCGATCCAATCTGCTTTGTAAGCATGCGGCGTAGGCCGCGGGCGGGCTGGTTTGTCCGGTTAGCGGCTAAACCTCGGGCTTTTCGGCCTTCGGCTTAACGATCGCCGCGAGTACCTGGCGGCGTTCTT
>NZ_JBUYWT010000123.1:0-7076 GCF_055264925.1 Bradyrhizobium sp. KZN70725 | reverse complement strand
AGCCGCATCGCTCAACACCAGACGATCCATCACACCCAAGACTGCCTCCCAAAAGCAGCCTTGAATCTGATTTGCTCCTAAAAGGAAATCCTTAGAGTCCACACCGCCTAGGGGTTCACATCACAGCTCCTGTGGAGTCTTGAACATCCGGGGATACATTGTGCACAGCGCGCCCCGAATATTGGTGGTAGAAGACGAGTATCTCATCGCATTGGAGCTCGACACCGAGCTGAGGGCCGCCGGATACAACGTAATTGGTCCAATCCAAGACGTAGATGCCGCACTCGAGCTTCTAAAGGATGACCGGCCCGACGCTGCCATTCTCGACGTCAACTTGGCCGGGGAATGGGTCACCCCGGTCGCGGAGATGCTCAAGGCGATGTCGGTGCCCTTCATTCTCGCCAGCGGCTATGTTGCCGCCGACCTTCAAGCGGAGCCGGTCCTGCGCAATGCCGTCAATGTTGGGAAATCCTGGAGGACCGAATTTCTCCTCAAGTCCCTTCGCGACGCACTAGAGGAAGCGTGAGCTTTGTCAGGTCTCACGCGCGCCATTATTTCTTTCCGCCAAAGACAGTAAGCGAACTCGGCATCTATCGCTTGGAACGTTCGGCCAGGAACGTCGAGCAGCTAATCCAGCGGTTTCCTCACAGGACCCGCCACTAGGCGATAGGACGGCACCCACGCCGTGTTCCAGCTTTCCATCGTGGCGCCACAAACGGCGCACTCAAAGCTGCCGATCTGACGGGTTGGAGCTAGCGATTCCGAGCGCGCGTAAACGGCACCACAACGGCATGTCCTGTGATACGTCTCAGGCAAACACGTTTATGCACCCGGCGCAGCCGATTTGACAGCCCCCGAAGGCAGCGGTGTCGCAGAGCTTGTAATGTCGCAGAAAAAGTATATATCGGGTTTGTTCGATCAGCCGCTGTGCCTTGTTGAATGCGCCCGCGGGCTCCTTTCCAAAGACATCGACGAAGTTGGATTGATTTGCGCGACCGCCGCGCGAATAGCGCATGTGCGCTTTGGAGAAGAGAATGACAACAGGTACTGTGAAGTGGTTCAATGGTCAAAAGGGCTTCGGATTCATCCAGCCGAACGACGGCGGCAATGATGTGTTCGTGCACATCAGCGCGGTCGAACGTGCCGGCCTTTCCGGGTTGGCCGAGGGACAGAAGGTGATGTTCGAGATCCAGACCGACCGTATGCGCGGCAAGGTCAGTGCGGCCAATCTTTCGCTGGCCTAAAGCGAACTGCGTCTTCCACGGATGTACTGGAGGCGCGATGCCCGCTCAACCTGCCGGTTGGGCGGGTTTCTTGTTTCTACAATCAGCCTACCAGCCATTTTCCGGCCGTTCACGGCGAAACGCCGACGGCTGCCCTTCGCGCAAAGGGACAACCCTGGACAAGCAAAGAGATTCGGCTGTCGCTCACGTCCGCAGTCAAATTGTGGGACCGGTCGCATTGCAGCGGCTCTCTTCCCTTCGATAAGCCGATGTCGGCAATTGAGTCTTGGGGTATAATTAGGGACGCGCAACACCCACGCCCCCAGACTTGCCAAGCTGATGATTTCCCTGAGCCTATAAAGATTTGTATTTGCCTAGTCTGTTCCGTAACGGAAAGCACACCTTGGCTTCAGCCGGTCCAAGGTTACCTTAGGGACAGAAGCGATCAATCCGGCACACCGGCGATTCGCCATGCTTCGCTCAACTTCTCGACGTCCTCGCGCCGGCGAAATGGAGCGCCCTTGATGCTGGAAATGCGCAGGGCGGGGTCGGCTTGCAAGGCTGCGTCGCAAACGCGACGGGCTTCCGTGATGCGCCCCGTGATCGCCAGGCTCGACATCATTATTCGCTGCGCCCCCGGAAAGTTTGGCTGGCGCTGGATCGCGCGTGTGGCCCAGGCCAGACTTTCCTCGAACCGCCCAACAAAGAAATGGGCGAACGCCCTCCCTGTTTGCGGCACGAACAAGTGCGGATCGATCGGACTCAAGCGTATGGCTGCCGAGAACTGCTCGATCGCTGCATCGTGGTGGCCGAGATAGACCTGGGCCCAGCCGGCCCAGAGGCGCGCCAACGCGAGATTGGGATCCAGTGCGATAGCTCGCGCGGCAAGCGCGACCCCGGTCTCCGGTTCTTCGAGCACGTAGGAATACACTTGGGCCGCGTGCGCAAGCACGAGAGGATCGTCCCTGTCGAGTTGCAGGGCCCGTTCGGCCAGCTGCCGGCTCTCGGCGCGCTCTTCTTCCGCGTCCTCGACCCATCCGAACCCTTTTCTCTGCCCAAAAATATTGGCTGCGGACGCGTGAGCGACCGCAAATGCAGGATCGAGCGAGATGGCAAGTTTGCTCAGCCTGAGAGCTTCGATGCTGCCCTCCCGAGTCCACTGATAGATGCTGAACTTGGACCGCATGTAATAATCATAGGCCTGGAGGTGTGCGGTCGGCTTGCGCCGTGCGCGCTCGATCTCGGCGCGTTCAAGCTGCGGAGACATCGCGCCTATCACGCTGCTGGTCAGGCGATCCTGCAAATCAAAGATATCCTCGAGATCGCTGTCGAATTTGTCGGCCCAGATGTGGACGCCAGAGGACGCATCGATCAATTGCCCGGTGACGCGGATCCGTGTTCCGACCTTGCGAACGCTGCCTTCCAGCACATAGCGAACGCCGAGCTCGCGGCCGACGTGCTTGATGTCGATGGCCTTTGCCTTGTAGGTGAAGCTTGAATTTCGCGAGATCACGAACAGCGATTTCGAGCGCGACAATCCCGTGATGATATCCTCGACCATACCGTCGGCGAAATAGTCCTGCTCCGGATCAATGCTCAGGTTCTGGAACGGCAGCACGGCGATGGACGGTTTGTCGGGGAGCGCGGGCTCCGCACCTCGACGTTCGATCTGCCCATCCTGCACGACCGCCGCCCCCGCGAATGCCGCCGCTTGTCGGGTGACGCCAATGAAACGGAAGCCTTTGCGCGGGAACGTCCTGATCAAGCGCTGTCGCTGACCAGAGTCACCGATCGCGGCCCGCGCTCCGTTCAGGCGGGTCGTCAGCGCTGTGTCGGACACGCTGCGCCCGTCCCAGATGGCATCGATGAGATCGTCCTTGCTGACCACGCGTTCACGGTTGCGGATCAGGAATTCAAGCAGATCGAATACCTTTGGCGCGACGGAGACGACATCCGGACCACGACGCAACTCGCGCCGATCTGTGTCGAACTCGAAATTGTCGAACCAATACCGCAAGCGTCGCCCCCTCCGGCGCTCTCCGACCGTGGGACAGCGTCCCATGCGTCCCAGACCGCGCTCCAAGAGTAAGCCGCCGGTGACGAAAAAGTAAGCCAGAAGTCAAGCGCGCCTGCCTATGCCTCGGTATTGGTGTGAACGGAAATCCCCCGGGGGAGCGCTCTTCCGACTTGGAGCAACTGATGGCCGAATTGATGAAGGCAGCCACGCCAACGCTTCCACCGCACGTTCAGCTGATCCAGATGGGAACGGGCGGCGCGGTTGCTAATGTCTTGCACCTTGCGGCAAAGCTTGGATTGGCCGATTGGCTTGGCGATGGACCCAAAAGTGCGCATGAGTTGGCAGGCCCATTGGCGCTGCACGCGCCATCCTTGCACAGATTGATGCGGACCTTGGCCAGTCTGGGACTTCTCGCAGAAGGCGATGCACAGCGCTTCGCGCTGACGACACTTGGTGAGGCATTGAAGTCGCACGCGCCGGGCGCGGCTCGATCTACTTTGCTGATGACCGGCAGCGAATGGGTTGCAAGCGGCTTTGCCAACTTTGCTCATTCTCTGCGGACTGGCCGTACAGGCTTCGAAAAGGCACAGGGAATGCAATTCTTCGACTATCTTGCCCAGCATCCCGAAGCCGCGTCGGTGTTTACCGGGGCCATGGTTGGTCTGCATGGCGACGAACCTCCGGCAGTCGCTGCGGCCTACAACTTTTCGAGATTCAAGTTAGTCGTCGATGTCGGCGGAGCGTCCGGTAATATGCTCGCCTCGATATTTGAGCGATATCCGGAGCCGCGAGGTCTATTGTTCGACCAGCCGCGCGTCGTGGCGGATGCAGAACGACTGCTCAGAGAGCGCGGAGTTTTCGACCGCGTGACCACTGAGGTCGGAGACTTTTTCCGGTCGGTGCCTGCGGGTGGCGACGCCTACATCCTGTCGCACATCCTGCATGATTGGAACGATGAGCAATGCCTGGCAATTCTCGGCCATTGTCGCAAAGCCATGAAGGCGGACAGCAAACTGCTGATTGTCGAGATGGTCCTGCCACCCGGCGACACTCCGCATCCAGGCAAAATATTGGACATGGTGATGCTGGTCCTGGTCGGCGGTCAGGAGCGCACCGAGAGCGAGTACACCGGGCTTCTGAACAAGGCCGGATTCCGCCTCAGTGGTGTCGTCGCAACAAAATCGCCGGTCAGTGTGATAGAGGCCGTTTTGGCCTAGGTGCGGCGATGCGTCAACGGAAGCGATGGGCCATAGGACTAAACCGCTCGCGCGGTAGGACGCCGCGGCTGGCGGCACGGCCAAGACGATAGCGCAACGGGGCGTCCTGTCTTGAGATCGAGGGGTTCGACAACCTCACTCAAGACAGGAGCATCCCCATGACCGACGAGGCAATGAGCCCGTTGCGCCGGCGCATGATCGAAGACATGACGATCCGCAAGTTGGCCCCGAAGACCCACATGACTACGTGCAAAGGGTCAAGAACTTCGCCGCATTTCTCGGGCGATCACCGGATACGGCGACCTTCGAGGACGTGCGCCGCTATCAGCTACATCTGACGGCAAGCGGCGTTGGCGCGCCGACCATCAACCAGACCGTCTCGACGCTGCGGTTCTTCTTTCGGGTCACACTCAAGCGCCACGAGATCGTCGAGCATACCCATGTCATTCACGAGCCGCGCAAGCTGCCGGTGGTACTGAGCGTGGAGGAAGTGGCACGGCTGCTCGATGCCGCACCGGGGCTCAAATACAAGGCGGCGCTGAGCGCGGCCTACGGTGCCGGGCTGCGTGCCAACGAGGTCGTCTCGCTCAAGGTCTCCGATATCGACAGCAAGCGGATGATCATCCGCGTCGAGCAGGGCAAGGGCGGTAAGGACCGCAATGTCATGCTGTCGCCCAGCCTGCTCGCGCTGCTACGGGCCTGGTGGAAGATGGCTCGGCCGCAAGGCTGGCTGTTCCCTGGCCGTGACCCGGCCCAGCCAATGACCACACGCCAGCTCAACCGTGCCTGCCACGCCGCCGCCCAGATGGCGGAGATCAACAAGCGCGTCTCGCTGCACACCTTGCGGCACAGCTTCGCCACCCACCTGCTTGAGCAGAACATCGACGTCCGCGTCATCCAGGTGCTGCTCGGCCACGCCAAGCTCGACACCACCGCGCTCTATACCCGCGTCGCCACCAAGACGATCAGCGAGGTCATGAGCCCGCTGGAGATATCACGCTGAAGCTCAAGGAGGTCCGACCGCCCGGCTGACGGCGCTTGTGTCGCGCCCGGCCTTGGAGGTTGCGGATATTTTCCGCAGCCATGGCGTAGCATGGCGCAAAGCCCATGCCGGCCATGTCAGCCTCGACCAGTTGAAGGTGATGTCGGCGATCGAGCGCTGCCGCACGGTGGCGCTCGGCGGCCATGTCGCGCGCTGCGCGGACTGCGCCTACACGACGATCGCCTACAACTCCTGCCGCAACCGGCATTGCCCGAAGTGCCAAGGCGCCGCCGCAAAGGAGTGGCTCGCCGATCGCGAGGCCGAGCTGTTGCCCGTGCCGTACTACCACCTGGTGTTCACACTCCCAGGAGCGATCGCCGACATCGCCTGCCAGAACAAGGCCGTCCTCTACGACCTGCTGTTCAAGGTCTCGGCCGAGACCATGCTGACGATCGCCGCCGATCCGAAGCATCTGGGGGCCAGGATCGGCATCACCTCCGTGCTGCACACCTGGGGCTCGGCGCTGACCCATCACCCCCACGTGCACATGATCGTGCCGGGCGGCGGCATCTCGCCCGATGGTCAGCGCTGGGTGTCCTGCCGGCCCGGATTCTTCCTCCCCGTGCGCGTGCTCTCCCGCCTGTTCCGGCGATTGTTCCTTCAGAAGCTCGTCGCCGCCCATCAAGCCGGCCGCCTGAGCTTCTTTGGCGACAACAGCCAGCTCGCTGATACCCCATGCTTCGCAGCCTTCCTGGCGCCGCTGCGCAAAACCAAGTGGGTCGTCTATGCAAAGCGTCCGTTCGGTGGACCGGAGGCGGTGCTGGCCTATTTGTCGCGCTACACCCACCGGGTTGCCATCGCCAACAGCCGCTTGATCGCTTGCGACCAGCAGCGCGTCACCTTCAAATGGAAGGACTACCGCATCGAGGGCCGCGATCGATACAGGCAGATGACGCTCGCCACAGACGAGTTCATCCGCCGCTTCCTCATCCACGTGCTGCCCAAGGGCCTTCACCGCATCCGCCATTACGGCCTGTTCGCCAAAGGCGCTTGCGCCGACAACATCGCACGCGTCCGCGAGCTGCTCACCGGTGCAAAGCCTGAAGCCAATCCCACCGCGGCTGCCGTCGATGCCAACAAGCCGGCTTGCCCATGCTGCGGCGGTCGCATGATCATCATCGAGGTCTTCGAGCGCGGTTGTACGCCACGGCATCGGCCGACAGCTCCAACGAACCGCATCAGGATCGACACCTCATGACCACGTCGCTGTCCTGCAAATCTATTCGTAGTGCTCGCTGCCTCTCGGCCAGCCACGGCAGAGCGCGCTCAGATATCCACCGCCCGCCATAACGCGCTCGACAATTTGTCGAGCTCGACACCACCCGCCGCGCATTCGCCAGCCGATTCACCCTCGAACACCTCGTTGCATCGGCTCGATTCAAATCAGCCAATTCGCCCGCGGCAGTCAAATCCCCATAGCGCCTGCGGCACCGCCTACGTTTCCCTTAAGCGCGGTTTCCTTGTATGGGCTTTGTCAAGGGAGGCGTTTAAATAGGCGATAGGTCGGCGCATCTTTTCCTTCGTCAGTTTCTTTGTTCGATCTGAGGCCGTTTCTTCGTCCCGACCCGCACTTCGCT
>NZ_JBUYWT010000122.1:0-7092 GCF_055264925.1 Bradyrhizobium sp. KZN70725 | reverse complement strand
CGAACATTCGGTTGTCGCGCCCGGTCGAGCCCTTCTGATCGGGGCGCCCTATGATCAACGGCGCCATCCGCTTCCACGCCGCGTCGCTCAATACCAAACGGTCCATCACACTCAAGGCGGCCTCCCCAAAAGCAGCCTTGAATCTGATTTGCTCCTAAAAGGGAATCCCTAGAGTCCACACCACCTAGGGTTTGGTGGTCCGTTGAGCTTCCACCGCAACGGTGCTCTCGACGGGCTCGTAAGGCTCCGTCACGCAATTGTCGTCGGCCCCGACCTGCCGGCGATCGAAGATCGAGCCTTCATTGATGAAGACGCGATAGGTCTGCGTCCCCAGCGGCTTGCCGATTACCGATGTCAGCTCGGCGCGTACGCATGCCGTCCAGCCGGTGCCGCGCGGGTCGTGCAGCGGGGCGGAGACCCTCACATGGGTCGGCTGTGAACCGGCCGTGAACACCGAATCCAGCTTGCCCGCGACCAGCCGTTTGACGTCCGGAGGCATCTCGAGCGGCGCCGGCTCGGGGGCCTTGACCTTCAAGGCCTCCGGCCACACCGCATGGCTGTCCGCCAGGCCGCAGCCACTCAATATTAAGGCGGCGCCGGCCAGCAGCGCCGCCAGATGTACTTGTCCCTGTCCCATTCAGCGCATTTAATGTGCCGCCGTCAGGATTGCGCCCCCTGGTGGCGCTGAATTCGCGTGAGGCGGCGCTTTGTCGATCAACAAATGTCGAGCGACAAGTTATCGTTGGGGTAGAGGTATTACCGGATGTTGCTGCGGCGGCGGGGGAGACAGACTGACATGAAACGCTTCACGGTTGCTGCCGTCATCCTGGCGCTGCTCGCGACACCCACCCTGGCCCAGGGCCGGCGAGGGGGCGGTGGAGGCGATACGAAGACGGAGCAGAAGCCCAAGGTCGACGAGAAGGCCTACAAGGCCGCGCTCGATCGGATCCCCGAGCCCAAGGAGAAATACGATCCCTGGGGTGTCACCAAGCCGGCAGCGGATCCGGCCAAGAAGCCGAAATAGCCGGCCTCACCAGGTCTCGGCGGCCATTCGACATTCGACCGGCGTCGGTCGGCAGCACATTTGCCGCAAGGCATGAACCTTGGCCTGACGGCCTCCGACCCATCTTCGATGTCATTGTCGGAGGCCGCCATGCTTCGCCGTTCGCTCCTCAGCCTGATCGTTCCGGCAGCGATCCTGCTCGGCGCCGTGCCGGCGTCGGCGGAAAACCGGCTGGCGCTGGTGATCGGGCAGTCGGCCTACAAGTCGGTGCCCGCGCTGCCGAATCCGGCCAACGACGCCAAGGCTGTGTCGCAAATGCTGACCGATGCCGGATTTGCGGTGACGGCCGCATCGGACCTGTCGCAGGACGAGATGCGCGCACGGCTCAGCGATTTCGCTGGCCAGGTGGCGGCGAAAGGCGCCGATACCGTGGCGCTGGTGTTCTATGCCGGGCATGGCCTGCAGATCGACGGCGAGAACTATCTGGTGCCGGTCGATGTCGATCCGAAGCGCGAGGCTGATATCCCGATCCAGGCGGTTCGGCTCAACGACGTCCTGAATACGCTCACCTCAGTTCCGAGTCGGATGCGCATCGTGCTGCTCGATGCCTGCCGCAACAATCCTTTCCCGGAGCTCAGCAAGACCGCGGGGCACGGGCTCGCCATCGTCGATGCCAGGGTCGGCGCGCCCGGCACGTTCGTGTCGTTCTCGACCTCGCCGGGAGCGGAAGCCGAGGACGGCAGCGGCGCCAACAGCCCCTACACCACCGCGTTGCTGGCCTCGGCCAAGGAGCCGGGCATCCCGATCGAGGACACCTTCAAGCGCGTTCGCCTCGCGGTGAACAGGGCAACCGACGGTCGCCAGACGCCGTGGGACTCGTCCTCGCTCACCGACGACTTCCGTTTCATGGTGGGGACAGCGGCGTCGCCCGCAGTGACGCCGCCACCGGCCGCGGCCAAACGCACGGTCGACGAATGGAAGCGCGAGTTGCAGGGCAAGCCGATCGAGGCCGCGAATGAACTGATGGTGGTCGATGGCTCCGACGAATCCTATGAGGCCTTCGCCGCGATCTTCGCCGGCACGCCGCGCGGCCTGCAGGCGCGCGACTGGCTCGACCGGCATCGCCGCATGCTAGCGTGGAATAACGCGATCCTCATCAACACGGCGGCGGCCTATCGCGGCTTCCTCGCGCAATATCCTGACACCGACCTGACAGCGACCGCGCGCAAGATGATCGAACGGCTGCGCTACCGTCCCGATCCGGCGCCCGCCGTCGCGCTCAGCGTGCCCGCGACCAGCGTCGCGCTGGCGGCACCAACCTGTCCCTGCAACGCGGCGCCGCCGCAACAGCCGCTGCAGCAGAGGGCCAACGTGCCGGTGAAAAAGCGTGCCGATCCCGATCCGCCGCGGCGCGCGGGCAAGCGCCCGCCGCGCGTCGTCGTTGAGGACGACGTCGTGGTGGTGCGCCGTCCGCCTCCAACCGTGGTCTACGAGCCTGCCGGACCGCCGATCGGAATCGGAATCGGGATCGGCATCGGCGGCGGCGGTGGTGGTTATCGCGGCAACTACGGCGGCGGCTATCGCCGGGGTGGATACTGACGCGACGATCGCGTAAATGCTTTCCCGCATGAGATGCGGCGCCCGGTGATCGCATCCTGGGGGAGGACGCGATGCGGTCGCTGTTTTGCCTGCTTGCCGCGCTGCTGCTGTGTGGTCAGCCGGCGCGCGCCTGGGAGTATTGGGGCGGCGACCGCGGCGGACAACGCTTCTCGCCGCTGACGCAGATCACATCGGACAATGTCGGCAAGCTGCTGCGCGGCTGGGAATTCCGCACCGGCGATCTCGATACTCGCCCGCCCGAGGTCATGAAGCGCACCAAGTTCGAGGTGACGCCGCTGTTCGTCGAGGACAGCCTGATCCTCTGCACGCCGTTCAACGAAGTGATCGCGCTCGATCCCGGCACCGGTGCGCAGAAATGGCGTTTCGATCCGAAGATCAGCATGGCGCAACGGCCGGCCAATCGCTTTGTCTGCCGCGGCGTCGCGTACTGGACGGATGATCGCGCGGCGGAAGGCGCCGCCTGCAAGTCACGCATCTTCACCGGCACCAACGACAGGCGCCTGATCGCGCTCGACGCCAGAACCGGCAAGCCTTGCGCCGATTTCGGCAACGGTGGCGAGATCAAGATCGACGTTGGCATGAAGCTGGAATGGCCGGGCGAGTTTCAGATCACGTCGGCGCCGGTGACGGGACGCGGCGTGGTCGTGGTGGGCTCCGCGATCGGCGACAACCGGCGGGTCGACGCGCCGCTCGGCGCGGTGCGCGCCTTCGATGCGCGAACCGGACAGCCGCGCTGGAGCTTCGATCCGCTCGTGCACAATGGCGTCGAGGCCGGCCACAGCAATGTCTGGGCGCCGATGTCGGTGGACGAGGAGCGCGGCCTGGTGTTCCTGCCGACGACATCGCCCAGTCCGGACTTCTGGGGCGGCAAGCGCCCCGGCAATGACGAGCACGCCAATTCCGTGGTCGCGCTGCGGATCGAGACCGGCGAACTCGCATGGGCATTCCAGACCGTGCATCACGACGTCTGGGACTACGACCTGCCGGCGCAGCCGACGCTGGCGCGGATCGACACCGGCGATGATCAACGCGACGTCGTGATCCAGCCGACCAAGCAGGGCTTTGTCTTCGTGCTCGATCGCGACACCGGCAAGCCGGTGTGGCCGGTCGAGGAGCGCGCGGTGCCGCAGAACGGTGCCGTGGGCGAGAGGCTGTCGCCGACGCAGCCGTTCCCGACCCATGTGCCGCCGCTGCTGACGCAGCGGATGACGGCCGATGATGTCGCCGGTCTGTTGCCGGGCATCGGGAGCCCGGCTTGCGAGAAGCTGTTCGCGCAATCCCGTAATGAGGGCCTTTACACGCCGCCGTCGACGCTAGGCACCGTGATCTATCCGATGACAGGCGGCGGGGTGAACTGGGGCGGCGCGGCGTTCGATCCGGTCAATCAGCTCCTCTACGCCAATGTCAGTCATGCGGCGCACATCGTCACACTGATTCCACGCGACCAGGCCAAGGGCTTCAACCCGCCGCCGGGTCATGAATTCGGCCAGCAGGAAGGGGCGCCGTTCGCGATGTCGCGGGCGCTGGCGAAGTCGGCGGTCGGGTCGCCCTGCAACAAGCCGCCATGGGGCGAGACGGTGGCGGTCGATCTCAAGGCCGGCAAGATCCTCTGGCATTCGTCGGTCGGCACCAGCGAGGATCTCGCGCCGCTCGGCATCGCGCTCAATACCGGCACGCCGCTGGTCAACGGCGTCGCGATCACCGCGGGCGGCCTGGTGTTCACCGGCGCGATGGATGCCTATCTGCGCGCGTTCGATGCCAGGTCGGGAAAGCAGCTGTGGCTCGGCCGCCTTCCGGTGCCGGGCGTCGCCAATCCGATGACCTATCTCTGGAAGAGCGAGCAGTACGTCGTGATCGGCGCCGGCGGCCATTCCGAAGCCGGCACCTCAATCGGCGATAGCGTGGTGGCGTTTCGCCTGCCGCGTCAGGGCGAGGGGGCATCGTTGTGGACCCGCCTGATCGATCGGCCCGGCGGGCGGTTCACCGCCAAGGCTGTGGCCGCCGGTCTCGTGCTCGTCGCCCTCGTTGCGCTGTTGTGGCGCTGGCGACGGAGCCGTCGCTCGCGATCCGCTTAGGTGCTCACCTGCCGCAGGTCCGCGCCGCCAAAATATCGAAAACAACCCCATGCAAAGGTGCCGGCAGCTGCCGGCGTTCGAAAAGCAACTTGACACGTCGGGCAACTCAGGGTTACTTTTCTACTATTCCGAAATGATGCAAGCGTCGCCTCGCTCCGCTAAAGCGCGATGAATTCAGGTTCTTCGCCGCCTCTGACTGGTCCGGTATTGGGTGCAGTCCGGACTTCTCATCAACGATCCTCGACCGCCGCATTTGACCCATCTCCGACATCATCCCTCCGGCACCCCGGCTACGCGCATGCCCTCGCAAAGGCGCTCTTGTCCCGCGAGATAAATAGGATTGTCGCTTATCTTGGCGGCGCGCAAGCGGCGGATCGTAAAGCCTGGGTTGAGCGCAAATCCCGCTTTCGCAGCAGTTCGCGCCTCATCCAGCGCGCCGAGCAAGCCCAAGGCAGCGGCGAGCGAAAAATGGGCAAGAGGATGAGTGCGGTTGGCCTCAATGCTTCGTCGCAGCCAACTGACCGCTTCGGCATCCGCACCGAGATGTAGCTTCGCCGTGCCCACAAAACGCATCAACCGGTTGGCAACGAGATCGCGAGGGGACAGACGAAGAGCCTCGAGTACATGGCCTTCAGTCTCGGTAGGACAACCCATATAGAGTTTGGCTAAACCGATAACGCCATGAGCATAAGCCAAATTGCGATCAAGTGCTAATGCCTGCTCGCATTCGGTAATCCCTTGCGCGGCGCGGTTTGTGTTAA
Source organism: Bradyrhizobium sp. KZN70725 (assembly GCF_055264925.1). Taxonomy (NCBI): domain Bacteria; kingdom Pseudomonadati; phylum Pseudomonadota; class Alphaproteobacteria; order Hyphomicrobiales; family Nitrobacteraceae; genus Bradyrhizobium; species Bradyrhizobium sp. KZN70725. The sequence goes on along the minus strand of NZ_JBUYWT010000122.1, from coordinate 1,633 downwards.
TGTAGACGAGTGCGAGTATCAGACGGGCCGCGGCAATGTTGGGAGCTAGTGAAAGTGCTTTGATCGCGTTCGCTTCGGCTGCCGAAAGAAGCGCGGCTCGCTCGTCCGTTAGCAGGTCGGCTCCCACTGTCAGATCGACGTTTGCCATGCCGATCAACGCCCAAATCGCTCCAGCCCCTCGGGGATCGATCACCAAAGCACGCTCAAAAAAGCCGCGCGCCCGGGTCGCGTGCTCAAGGGTCGGCCCATTGTAGAAGCAGGCAGTACCCTGAAAGAACAGGTCTATTGCGTCGGGATGCAGTAACCGCTCCGCTTTTCGTGCCTCGACTACAAAGAGCTGGGCACCTAACGAGTTGGCGAGCCTCGATACGATTTCGTCCTGCATATCGAAAAGATCGGCGACAGGCTTTTCGAAGCGCTCGGCCCAAAGATGTTTGCGGCTTTCGGCATCGGTGAGCTGCACGTTCACTCGAAGCCGCTTGCCGCTGAGCTGCATGGAACCTCCAAGCACGTACCGGACGTTCAACTCGCGGCCGACTTGCCGTACGTCGATTGCTTTGCCCTTGTACGAGAACGCGCTGTTCCGGGCGATTACGAACAAGCCGCTGATGCGCGACAAGTCTGTCGTTAAGTTCTCGGTTACACCGTCGACGAAATAGTTTTGTTCAGGATCGCCGCTGAGGTTGGCGAATGGCAGCACAACGATGGAAAGACGAGGCGGTGAAAGCGCGCTCGATTCCGTGCGGTGAGATCGTGTCGTTGGGCCGGGTTCATCCCAGGTCACGGCATAGGTCCGGACCGGGCGGGTGATGTTTTTGAAGTTTTGATCGCCCAAATCGACGAACTCAACGCCGACCTTGCCTCGCACTTGATCGTAGGCAGAAGACGAGATGCAGATGCCGCCCGACTCTGCGAAACCTTCAAGCCGCGCCGCGATGTTAACGCCGTCCCCGAATATGTCATGGGCCTCGACGATTACGTCGCCGATGTTGACTCCCACGCGGAAGGCAACGCGCCTTTCTTTCTTCTCTTGGATTGTTAGTTCCTTGATGCGGGTCTGAAACTGTATGGCGGCTCGGACAGCCTCAACTGAGCTTGTAAACTCCGCCAAGAACCCATCGCCAGTGTTCTTCACGATGCGTCCGCCGTGTTCAGCGATTGCTGGCACAACAGCGTCCGCCAAGAGCGCTGTCAATTTGGCGTGTGTCGCCTCTTCGTCATCGTGCATGAGCCGCGAATAGCCAGCCACATCGGCGGCTAATATCGCCGACAACCTCCGCTCGACAGGGAATGGCCGCTCCTGCACCATGGCTCTCAGCCCAACCGACGAGATATTGTACGACGGATCGGGAGATCGGGCTACACTGCTAATATCGCCTGATGGCCTCGACCGGACATTCACCACAGCATCGCCGGTATCGGCTTTTGAGAGCGACACCGACCTCGCTATCCCCGCTCGCATACACTGGATTCTCGACTACACGCCCTGTTCTCATCACGCTTTAGTCTTACTGTGTCATAGGTGGATCGGCGGGTCGCGCCCTTTGATGAGCCGGATGCAGCAAGGACACCTTTGCATGCGGCCGAGGAGCGCGACGCTCAAGCGGCGTCGCATTGTTGCGATCGAGTTGGG
>NZ_JBUYWT010000121.1:0-7158 GCF_055264925.1 Bradyrhizobium sp. KZN70725 | reverse complement strand
CAGCCATCCCTATGGACAACCTACAACCTCCTCTATCGCCGTCGTGACGACACGGCTCTGGATCGAAAATCTGCTCTGATCCAGGCGAGCGGGCGAGGATCGTCATCGGCGGTATTAGCCAAATTCTCCTGCGACGACTCGAAGCCCGCGCCACCGGCGGACTTCCTCGTGATCGAGATGAACGCCGCCAAGTTGCATCGCGCGACTGATATCGCGCATCCCGAGATTGCTGTCATCGTGTTTGAACGCGCTCCGTTTCCGATCGTTACGCGCGGCGATCTGAGGGCACAAAGCTGTCGGCTACGACATTCCTGACCTACGGATAACGATGGCGCCCTTCACTTGAGGAGGTCGCTGCGCCTTGCCGAAGCGCCGTACCGGCCTAGCGAGGATGGGGATCAAACATGTGGGTTTCACTCGGTCGCCGAATTTGATTTAGACGATCTCTCGTCGGGCAAGGTGATGTGGAACAATTTGGCGAGTACTGCGGGTCATTTGACACGGTTCTTGCCCACCTAAGGGCCGCTCGACCTTGCGGAGGGAATAGTCGAAGGCCGCCAGGCAAAAGTTTGTCCGGTCCGGTATCTGTGCCAGTCACCGTGATCGGCACAGCCGTTTCTGTGACTTGTTCCGCAACTGGAAAGGCCGGCCGCCGCTGGTGATGCCCAGCACCACGGCGGCAGCGAGAAGTTGTTTGTCGACTATGCCGGCGACACGGTGCCGGTGATTGACTGTAAGACTGGCGAGGTGCGTGACGCGCACATCTTCGTGGCAGTCATGGGCGCATCCAGCTCATCGTTCGCGCTGGCGACGTGGACCGAGCAGCTCGGCGACTGGATCGCGGGACATGCCGCGGCCTACAGCTTTTTTGGCGGCGCGACGCAACTGCTGGTACCCGACAACGCCAAGGTCGCGGTGATCAAGGCCTGCCTCTATGACCCGATGGTCAACCGCAGCTACAGTGATATGGCGCAGGATTACGACACGGCGATTTTTCCGGCACGGCCGTCGCCCGAGAGATAAGGCGAAGGTTGAGGCCTGCGTCGGAATTATCGAGCGCTGGCTGCTAGGACGGCTGCGCAACCGGACCTTAACGTGGGCGCTGATCGTCGTGTGCCGCCCGTTGCCGCTGCCGCGCATGTGCGCGGCGATCCGCTCGCCCCCAGGAAGATTTAAACCGTTCGCGCACAGATCCGCGCTTCGACCTCGCGACGGGTTCCCGAACAGGGCTATCGTTCGTGCCTGGGGATCATCCGGCTTGAGAAGCGCTTTGGCGACGAGCGGCTCGAGGCGGCCGCGTTGCGCGCAATTGAGATCCAGGCTCGCAACTACCCGAGCGTCAAATCGATCCTCGAGAAGGGGCTCGATCGTGTTGCAACGCCCGCGTCCCCCGAGCGCGAGCCGATCATAACACCAACATCAGAGGCTCGGACTACTAGTATTAATAGGAAAGAAGATGCTGACACACCCCACGCTCCACTTGCTTACCAGCTCGGCCTACCGGCATGGCCGAGGCCTTTAAGAGCCTCGCTAACAACGAGGAGGTCCCTGGTCTCGCTCACGCCGAATGGTTGGCGTTGCTGCTGGACCATGAAGGGACCTGGCGTAACAACCGACGCCTGGCCCGTCGTCTTCGCTAGGCAAAGCTGCGTCATCATGCCGTGCCCGACAATGTCGACTACCGCGCCCCCCGTGGGCTCGACCGTCACTTGTTCGACATGCTGCTCAAGGGAGCCTGGATAAAAACCACGAGAATCGCGCCATTGTCGGGCCGACCGGCGTCGGGAAAAGCTGGCTTGGCTGTGCGCTTGGTCACAAGGCCTGCCGGGACAACCACTCTGTACTTTACACCCGGCCGCCGCGGTTGTTCGAAGAACTGGACCTTCCCCGCGCGCGTCCTTGCGATCCGTCTTCACCATCATCATCGCCAGTGCGGCCTTCCCGTGCCACGTTTCGAGTAGAACCGCCTCAAATCCCGCGCCATTGCGGCATCTAGCTCGCGCCGGACAACAACAAGTGTTGAATTTCGATGCCGACGGCGGCTCACGAACCTTGTCGAGCGTGAGCGCGATGCAACCGCTTAGCTTGACATACTCGAATAGCGGATTTCATTTCTAACAAACTTACGGCGGGCATGCCGGAGGTTTACTTGGAGGTCAAAACTTTGGAGCCGCCTCTTTTCTCCTTCCCCTAGTTTGAGAAAGATTCACCAGTTGCGCTGAGCGTGGAGCAGCATAGTGAGGCTGTGCTGGTTCTTCAGCTCGTACGCGACACCCGGCTTTGCAATACCCGACTGCAGCGGCAGCGTCACGGTGCTTCCGTTCGCATACTTCTGGTCCAGCATCGTGTAATTGAGCTCGGCCAAGAAGGTCAGCCCCTTGACTGGAGTCCAGGAGGTGTATGTACCGACACTTGAATAGTTGAAGTCGGGGTTACAGCCGGCCGACCCGCTCGACAACGCGAGTCCTGTGACCACCACACCGCAGATATATCCCTTGGCAGTGCTCTTATACCGCACAGCGGCCCATCCACCGAAGATGGTGGTGGCCCAGTGAGGATTCCAATTGTGGGTATAGCCGCCGTTAAAGCCAAAAGTGGTGGTCAATTCCTGGCCGGAGTCAATCACGAACACGGAGTCAGAAAGACCGGCAAGTCCGACGCTTTGGTAAACGCCCGGTAATTTCGTCCCGCCGTACATCGCAAAGGTGCTGCCAATATAACTATTGAAGTTATAACGGCTTGCCCCTTTCGTATACACGCCGGCCATATTGATCGTGTCGCCCGGGCCAGTCGGGATATTCTTGATCGACAATGCGAGCAGACCAGCCCAGCCCCATTGGTCGTCCGGGTGACCCGTGAGCTCAGTTCCGCCATAATAGGCCGCATGATTATCGTGTGCGGCAAGCGACGCCTGGAAGAGACCCCAAGACTGGTCAACACGAAGCATGGCGACGAGGTCCGGAGCGCGCGTTCCGCCTATGTCATTGGCACCGTATGAACCGGCGGCGATACCCGCTGGCGTCGCAGCACTCACGTTCCAGATGTTGGTTGTGTAGTTGACCACTTGATCCTGCGCTGAGAAGGAGGCCGTGATGCCCTGGCCGAAATCACCGGTATAAGTGAATTGGTTGACGGGCTCCCAGCCGCTGCCGCCTACCAAGTCGTACCAATTGGCCGGACCGTCGGCCCAAGGCGGGGAGAACTGCGATTGCGCCTTACCGATTGTGAAACCAGCAAACTGGATGAAGGCGTAGTAGACGCCGAGTGCACCGCCAGCGACGGCGCCTGGATTGGCATTATTCGGAGCCGAAACCCCGCCGAGCGACTGGTAAACGGTCCCCCCGGTTCCGACCCCGCTGTAGTTCCCTGTAGTCCATTTGAACCCACCTAGAAAGTAGGTGCGCAGCACACCATACTCGGTCGCGGTGCGCGTATCGATGCCGAGATTTGCCTGACTTCGGATCGTATAGCTGTTGCTGAATCGGTTTTGTGCGCCACCTTGACCAGAGTCAGCGGTGCCACCGATAGCATTCGAGCGCACACTGGTCCAGTTACGCACATAACCACTAAGCTTGATGCAAGTGTCGGTGCCCGGGATGTAGTAGAATCCTGCCCCATAGAGCGAGCAGACCTTCACGTACTCGATGGACTTCGGTTTCACGGGAACATCGGCCGCCTGTGCGCCGGTGCTCGCGAACATTGCCGCCGAACCAACGACAAGACTCTTCGTCAACTTCATGGATAACCTCCAAGTTGGAACGTCACTTCCGTCCTTTAAGGATTCGGCGCAGCGGGCGTCGCCTGGAGACGGCGGGCGGCTTCGAGATGTCCCCTCACTGGCCCCGATCACGCAAATATTATCGGGTCACTGAAGTCGAAATTTCGTAGTTCTTGGTCAGATGCCGCCGAAATTCCGCTTTATATTCTCCAGCACGCAGGTTTTCATGCAATCATGCATCCTCGCAACCTGGCTTGAGCATGAGCACGACGCCCGATCTGGGCTTTGATCGTCGCCGCGTGCTCCGCCAGCTTCCGCACGCGGTAAGAGACTGCCGTCCCGCCCTATCGCTCCGAGCTGTTGCGGCGAAACTGTGCTCAACGTCGATGCTCCGGCCCGCGGCCGATGGTTTGTGTCCGCGAGTTGCGGCACAACCGGAACTCTCGCCGTTCGACAGAAAGCGGAGTTGACGGCATCGGCACGATTGGGATGAATCAGGACCTTCGTTGAAAGCTCGCACGTCGTGCGGCGGCGCGTCTCCTGTTCAAGGCCGGCCAGGTTGTGATTGAGTTCGGTATAGACGGTGTCGATCGCGGCGACTGTCGCACCGATGAGACACAAGTCGCGCGCAAGCCGGTATGGACTCTGTGGATAAGGCGGCTGATGCCTTCTCAGTGGCGCCGAGCGAAGCTCACAGATCTTCTGCATCCCACATCAGACCAGCAAGCCGGAGCGAGGGTCCATGTAGGTATCGATGCCGAACACGGAAACGGCCAATTCCTTTGCAAGACGCCGTCGACTTGTCCTGGTGCCGACCGCGGCTACGAATGCATTGAATCGGAGCGAGAACGTTCGGACATCGTCGCCGTCTGGTCAAGCGGCCATCACAACTGCTAGATCTTGCAATGTCGTGGTAGGGTCGAGTAGGGTCGAGCGCATCGCCCCGCAGATAAGATTGCCACGGCGTTGGTTGCTCAGCATGGTTCGCTCAACCGACGCTGCTTCGTCCTTCTCGGCCACGACGAAGTCTTCCAGATCGAGTATTACCGCCTTGGCCCCGCGAGGCTTCTCGAATTTGCGCGGGCTATCGCTACGTACCAACTGCTTGAACGCACTGGGCCGACCTCGTCTGCACAAGTGCCATGCGGCGGTGCCAAAATGACCTCGCCCCAAGGGCTTAATCCAACTGTTCTGGTCCAAGACGAGGACTAGAGCATGAAGCGCACTCGTTTTAGTGAAGGGCAGATCATCGGGATTTTGAAGGAGCATGAGACCGAGGTTTCCGTGGCCGATCTATGCCGCAAGCGCGGCGTCAGCGACGCCAGCATCTACAAATGGGCGTCTCGGAGGCCAAGCGGCTGAGAGCGCTAGCTAGAGGACGAGAACACGAAGCTGAAGCGGCTCCTGGCCGAGGCCATGCTGGACAATGCGGCGCTGAGGGACCTCGTGGGAAAGAAGTGGTGACGCCCGCAGGGAAGCGGAAAGCTGTCGTCCATCTGCGCGAGGCATTTGGGATGAGCGTAAGCGCGATTTTCCCCGCACGTTGACGCCGGCGGTTTTGATGGATTGCCCTAGTATCGGGCGATACCGGGCCGTTCAGGCAGTGGCGGCTTTGTGGAAGTTGAAGGGCAGCAGGTCGGTAATGTCGGCGTCGCCGGCGCGCTGAGGCAATTCGGTGAGGACGTGGCGCAACCACGCTAACGGCTCGACACGTGAGGCGCGGCAGGTCAGCATCAGGCTGTAGACGACGGCACTGGCCTTGGCTCCGTCCACGGTATCGCTGAACAACCAACTCTTCCTGCCAGTTGCAAAAACCCTGATGTCGCGCTCCAGAAGATTGTTGTCGATCGGCATGCTGCCGTCCCCGGTGTAGCGCGTCAGATATTCCCATTGGTTTCGGGTGTAGGATACGGCGTCGCCGAGCTTGCTGTCAGGCAAGACCTTCGGGGCCATGTCATCGAGCCATACCTTGAGAGCATTGAGGATGGGGACACTATGTTACTGGCGGAAGCGGCGAATGCAGTCGGCCTGTGTTTCACCCTTCTCCGGTATTCCGTCCCGCGCCTGCCTTTCAACCCGGTAGAGCTGGTCGAAGAACCGCAGCGCCTGCTCGGGCGGACCGCCGCCCTTCTTCCTCGCCCTGAGGGCATCGACAAAGCGCCGCCGGGAGTGGGCCATGCAGCCGATGTGGGTGGCCCGTTCCAGCGTGCGCCATGCGGTATAGCCGTCGCTCATCACGATGCCGCGGTAATCGCCGAGGAAGGCCTGCGGGTGGATTTGGCCGCGGCCCGGCTGATAATCCAGAAGAACGATGGGCTCGTGACTGCCCTTGCCGCTGCGATAAGCCCACATATACGATGTGCTGGTGGCCTTTTTGTCCTTCTCCTTGAGGACCTGAACCGTCGTCTCGTCGCCATGGATGAGAGGCTGCGATCTGAGCCGCAGCTTCAGGGCGTCATAGATGCGGGAGAGATGTTTCTCGCTCGAGCCGATCACCCAGCGGCCCAGAGCGCCGCGGCTGACCGGAACGCCGGCGCGTTCGAAGGCCTGCGCCAGGCGGTAGAGCGGCGTGCCATCGACATATTTATGAACCAGCGCGAACGCCAGCGTTGAGGCCGTGGCAACGCTGCCCGGCAGCGGCTGCGTCGGCATCGGCGCGGTCACGACAGGGGCGTTGATCCCGGTGCGATCGCAATGGCGGCACGCATATTTGAAGCGTACGTTCTGTAAAACCTTCGCCTTCACTTCGATATGAAGTTGCTCGGTGACAGCCTCGCCCATGCGATGCATCTGGTCACGGCAGCAAGGACACGCCTTCTGATCGTCGGGAAGATCATACTCGACGCGCTCGCGCGGCAGGTTCGCCGGCAGCGGCCTGCGGCCGCGCTTCTTTCCCGTTGTGTTTTCGACGGGTGGCAAGCCCGTGTCCGGAAGTTCGGCGATATTGTTCGTTTCACTGCCGGCGTCATCCTCATCGGCGGCCTGCTCGGCTTCATTGAAGAGACGATCGACGTGCTTTTCGCTGCGTGGCGCAAAACGATGCAGGCGTGCCAGCGCCAGTTCTTCCTCGAGCTTGACGACGCGCTCCGTGAGCTGACGATTCTCCGCCTGCAGCGCAGCAATGAGCGCCAACAGCACTTCAACACTCGGATCGCCGGTTCGATTCATCGGATTCTTGAATCTGAACCGTACCGACGCGTCAACCGCTCAACTCGAGAGCTCAGCCAGCAACCTGATATTGCCGCACCGGATGGCGGACCATCGCATCGATATCGATGCCATCAAGGATCCAGTGCAATTGCTCGGTCGTCAGCGTGACGATCGCCGCTTGGCGGCGCGGCCATCGGAACTTGTCCTCGGTCAGCCGCTTCAGGACCAGCACAAAGCCGGACCGGTCGAAGAACAGCAACTTCATCCGGTCGCAACGGCGATTGCAGAAC
>NZ_JBUYWT010000120.1:0-7222 GCF_055264925.1 Bradyrhizobium sp. KZN70725 | reverse complement strand
AACCAACCTCCCGCAACTGTCCGCGATTTAGCGGAATCCCTGTCCCGGAATTACTGAAATCGCTGTCCGCGAATTACCGAAATTGCTGTCCGGAAATTGCCGAAACACGCAGGCTCTCGACATCGCGGCAGTTCGAGAAGCGGCGCTATCTCGCAGGTCAGCTTGAACTATGAAGCCCGGCGCGAGCCGGGATTTTTCTTGGCCCAAAGAACGGCCCCAGCGAGGGGGTACACGCTGAGGCCAAGGCGGTTGGATCATCCATGAGATGACAGGCTCATCACATAAACAGGGCGCCTATACCTACGATGAGCGCTACGAACGATATCGCCGCCAACGCCATGAAGCCGTACTCGACGCCGTCGTGGTGACTGAGCCTGAACATACAGAGAGCTTGCGCCACGGTCTTCGTGTCCGCATTAAAGTAGGCATGTCAGCGATAGCGCCCTAATTGCGGTTTCAGGCTTAACTTAAGCGAAGATTTTTGAAACGATTCCCTCGATGCCGCTTTTATTGCTCATGCAACAGGCGATCGAGGTTCATCTAGTCCGAGTGACGACCGATGACGGCGAGGTCCAAATCTGGCTCGCCGCGACCTCGCGCGAAGAAGCCGTTGACCGAGTGCTGGATGCGATCCCGGAGGGATGGGCTGTTAGCCTCATTCAGCGACAGCTGGCCGCCGATCACATCCCAATTCTCAACATGGCGGCCGGAGAGGTGCGCCGGCATCAGGTGTCCTGAAGAAACGGCCCCAGCGCGTTGGAACGAACGCTGAGGCCGCCTCACCGCGCCGCTACTGGGCAGGGACGGCTCCGAGTGTTGCGGCCCCAGCCGAACTGGATTCTACATAAACAAACGGCCCCAGCACCCCGACAGGGAGGCTGAGGCCGAGGAGCGCCCGTGGGGTAGGGAAAGATTCTGGACACCCCCACCTGAAGCTAGAACCTCCATGGCGCGGAAGGGGCATTTGCATAAGTGAATGAGTGTCCTGGTTTCCCCAAGCGAGTGTCCTAACTAGGACAGCACCAACAGACCGGTGCCGGCCTGTTTCCATCCACAATGGCCTGCTTTGATTTTTCGAGTGGCCGGCTTGGCTTTAACCCCGTCGTAACCAAGGGTTAGCCGATGTTCTCGGTAGGACTACTGAGAAGGCCCTCAGATCTTCTGGCCCCATAATTTCCTGCGGGTCGCGATCTGTTCTCGCGGAATATTTACTGGAACAATTGACCCGGCAGTGCCCTTATTTGGGGGCCCCCAGCCAGACAGGTAGCCCCCCGACTGCTGGAGGAAAACCCGCCTCCGGGACGGGTTGGCGGCCCCCTGTCGGGGCCGTTTAAAATTCCGTAGTTCTCCGGCCAAGAACAAAGTTCCGGCCGTGCGACGCACCTTGCGCCCGAAGTTCCCCTGATAATCAACAAGTTAACCTGACAGGCGCGACGGCGTCCGATAACGGCTGGCACAATCTGCATACTACCTTCGTACCCCTCCTGAGCCCTGGAAAAACTCCGTAGCGTTCGACGGAAGACTCGGGTTCCGCCAGCGTTCGTAACATTGGCCTGCTCCAAGCAACGCGAATTGCGCGGCGCCGGGCAGGCAACATGGCTGGCGACCGTTCCGTGGCGACGCTGCCGGCGGACGGATCCTTTCCGGAATCCACAACGACGGCCCGAACGGGCGCGGCCTTTCACACGATCTTTTTACGGGTGCTGATCATTACTACAACTAATAGTTTAAATATCGACGACCGCCCTTCAATCGCAGAACCGTTACAAATGATCCACAGGGGCATCGAGTTCAGCGTCACTCGGCTGACGGCCGGCGTCTGGAAATGGCGCTTCCAGATCGGCGATCGCGTCTTCACGGGCAAGACCGAAGCAAAGCTCGATCTTCTGGCGATCCGCCGCGTGCAGCTGCGGATCGATCGCGAGCTGAACAATCTGGGGCGGGAACGGACCCGCGGCAGCAATGGGGACTGAGGCACAGTCTATCGTGCACGCCCCGGTGCCCTGACGCGCTGGCCTGCAGAGCTTCGGTTCTAATTAAAATTAGAACACACGAACCGGCGCCCGCTTCGCTCGAAAACGCTTCAATCCGCGCTGGCCAGCCGCCGCATCGTGAACTCGATGTCGCCGCCGGGGAGCTCGCGCCAGCTCTCGACGGCGCTCATATAGGCCGCCTTCGGGTAGCGCTTGAGAAAGTCACGCGCCCTCACGCGGGCCTGATCGCGTGGCAGGCTGAAGGTCTCGCGCAGATAGCCGTCGTCCGGCTTTCGCCGCTCGGCCATCCGGCTGGCGAGATCGCGCGGACGAGACACCATTGCCGCAACTCCGGACCAATTGACGACACCCCCAATATAGGGGTGGCGGCGGGAGAATCCGAGTCGGAGGGAGGCGGACGAGGTCGCCCCGAACGGGCGTTACTGGCTACGCGGCGCGGCGCTTCCCGGCTGCGCCGAGCTTCCGGTCTTGGTCTTCGGCTTGGCGGGATGGGCGGCCGCCTTCGGCGGATCGCTGCGCACGACGCCCCAGGGATCGGACGATCCCTTGGCGTCGGGAATCTTGCTGAGCGAGTCCTTGTAGGCCTTGTCCCTGACCGCGTCCTGCTCCTTCTCCTCCTGGGTCCTGGTCTTGACCTCAGGCATCAGGTTGACGTTCGGCATCTGCGCATAGGCCGGCGCCGACAACAGCACCGCAACCGCAACTGCGCTCAAAACTCTCATAAGAACACTCCCTGCGTTTTCGTCGGCGGTATATCACCGCAACAAAGCCGCCGCCAAGCGTGCCTGCCCCGGCCCCGAACATGATGCGTTTCCGCGGAATCGCATCATGTTCTCATCTCTTTGTTTGAGCATGATCTTTTTCGGAAAACCGGTTTCCACTTTTCCGGATCATGCCCCTAGAGATGGTCTGACTTGCAGGATTTCGGCGACTGCATCCAGTCGTCCCAGATCGGACCGCAGCGCGTGCAACCGCTGAGCGCAAGTCCGATCGCAATCACGCCGCCGAGCACCACCAACCTGCAGAACATGTACGCCCCCACCACTCGCGAGCAGGCGACTGGGCGCCGAAACTGGGGCATTTTCAAGCCGGGCACGGCGCTTGCAGCGCAGCGCAGTGCGCGTCGGAGCGCAGCGCAGTGCGCGTCGGAGCGCAGCGCAGTGCGCGTCGGAGCGCAAGCGCGCGTCGCACGGGCTGCCGGCGCGCACTGGTTTGACCGGGCGGCCGCGCAAATTACACTGCGCAACAAAGCAGAAAAGGAATCGATCAAATGACTTTGGCGATGAGCTGGGACGAGTGGACGCAGCACGACGGGACGGCGCTCGCGGAGCGCGTCAGGTCCGGCGAGCTGACGCCCCGTGAGCTGGCGTCGCAGGCAGCCAGCGCCATCGCCAAGGTCGATCCCGCGCTCTGCGGCGTCGTCGAGCTGTTCGACGATGTGATCGCCGATCCGGCGCGCGACGGTGCCGACCTCGACGGCCCGTTCGCCGGCCTGCCCTTCCTGATGAAGGACCTCGGCCCGACCTTGAAGGGGCGGCTGCAGGAGATGGGCTCGCTGATGATGCGCGGCAATCGCGCCGCGGCGGACACCTTCCTGACGGCGAAGATGCGCAAGGCCGGCCTCAATTTGATCGGCCGCACCACGACGCCGGAGTTCGGGGTCTGCAGCTCGGCGGAAAATCCCGCGGTCTATGTCACGCGCAATCCCTGGAACACCGACTACACCACCTGCGGCTCGTCAGCAGGCAGCGCGGCGATGGTCGCCGCCGGTGCGGTGCCGATCGCGCATGCGACCGACGGCGGCGGCTCGATCCGCATTCCCGCCGGGGTCAACGGCAATATCGGCCTGAAAGTCTCGCGCGGCGTGTTCTCGCTCGCGCCGCATCTGTCCGATCTCACCGGGCTGGTCTCGATCCAGGGCTGCCAGTCGCGCACGGTGCGCGACACCGCTGGCTTCGTCGATGCCTGCCGGGGACCTGCGCCCGGCGAGTTCATGCCGTTCTGGACCTCGCCCGAGCCATATGCCGCAATGATCGCGCGCGACCCCGGCCGGCTCAGAATCGCGCTGTCGCACATATGGGGCGACTATCGCGCGACGCCGCACATCACAGCCGAGCTCGAACGGGTCGGCCGCTTCCTCGAAGGCCTCGGCCATCAGGTCGATTACGCATTGCCGTCGATCGACTATCGGGAAGCCTTCGCGGCGCAGACCACCTGCTACATCGGCAATTTCGCCGTCGTGATCGGCAACATGCTCGCCGCGCGCGGGCTGGAGCGGCCGCCGGCGGAGCTGATCGAGCCGATCAACATCCGCATCTGGGAGCATGGCCGCGACTTCAGCTTCGCCGATCGCGCCCGCATGCAGGCCGTCTTCAACACCACGGCGCGCGGCTTCGGCGCCTTCTTCGAGGACTGGGACATCATCCTGACGCCGATCACGGCACTGCCGACGCCGAAGGTCGGCACCAAGGAGTATCTCACCATCAGCGACAATCCGTCGGTGCTGGACTGGTTCGGCAATCTCTGGCGCAACTTCGCCTTCACGCCGCTCGCCAATCTCTGCGGCATCCCCGCGATCTCGCTGCCGCTCGCGACCAACGAGCACGGCCTGCCGCTCGGCATTCAGGCGATCGGAAAGCAAGCGAGTGACGGGCTGTTGCTGCAGCTCGCCGCCCAGATCGAACGGGCGATCGACGGCAAGTGGAATGACGGCAAGACGCCACGCGTGCATGTCACGCGCAACTAGAGCAATATAGGATCAACAGAGGAACGGGACGTCATGCAGCAGCAAGCCGGGGAATTCGGGATCGACGACGCGAAACGCGTGCTCGGCGACGTCTTTGCGCCATGGGTCCAGGACCTCAATCTGTCGATCGAGCAGTTCGACATCGCGCCGCCTGCCGGCGGCGATGCCGACTGGCAGCCCGGCGCCATCCTGCGCATGCCGTTTTCCGAGCGACTGTGCCGCAATGGCGGCATCGTCTGCGGCCAGGCCTTGATGGCGTTCGCCGACACCGCGATGGTGCTCGCCAACCTCGCGGCCAACAAGGGCTATCGGCCGATGACGACGGTCGACCAGACCACGCACTTCATGCGCGCGGTGACGGCGTCCGACGTGCTGGCCGACGCCCGCGTGGTCCGGCTCGGCCGCACCATGAGCTTCGGCCGCGTCACGCTATCCTCCGCCACCGACAACAAGCCGGTGGCGATGGTGTCGAGCGCCTTCGCGATGCTGCCGGGATAGGCCCCTCGCATCATGGCCGGTCTATCTCATCCTGAAGGATGTGAATGTATGGCGGAGGAGCGGCACCAAACGTTCAGTGTCGTCCCGGCGAAAGCCGGGACCCATAACCACCGAAGACCATTGTTGCGCAGGGCTGCGGCCACAGCCTTCCTCAACAATTAAACCCTGTGGTTATGGGTCCCTGCTTTCGTGTTTGGTCCCTGCTGATTGGTTGGATGGAATCGGTGTAGAACGAGGCGTGGCTTTTATCATGGAGCGCTTCGCGTCATGGAACTGAGCCTGCATGCGAACGCCACGACGACACCGAAGACGCGTGCCTACATCCAGCGCAGCAGGAAGTCGGTCGCCCAATTGGCGGCCGAGCTGGGGGTCAGCGAGACCACAATCTATCGCTGGCGCGGTCGCAGCACGGTCGAGGATCGCTCGCATCGGCCGAAGCACCTCACGACCAGCCTGTCCGCCCTTGAGGAATGGGCAGTGTGTGAGCTGCGGACATCGCTGCAGCTGCCGCTGGACGATATCGTCGAGGTGATGCAGCGGTGCATCAATGCCAAGCTGTCCCGCAGCGCGATCCACCGCTGCCTGCAGCGCAACGGCATCAGCCGGCTTGCCAAGCCTGACAAGCGCAGGGCCGGCGTCTTCGAAAGCGCCAGCATCGGCTTCATTCATATCGACGTGAAGTATCTGCCCGCGCTGCAACGCCGCACCAGTTATGCCTTTGTCGCGATCGATCGCGCCACCCGATACGTCTTCGTCGAGATCCATTCCAGGCGAGACGGAACGACCGCGACCGGCTTCCTCGAACGCTTCCTGGCCGACTTTCCGCACGGTGTTCACACCATCCTGACCGACAACGGAGCCGAGTTCACCGACCGCTTCGCCGTCGACAAGAAGAACAAACCGGTCGGGAAGCCTTCCGGCGACCATCCCTTTGATCGGCTCCGCAAGCAGCGCGCAATCGAGCATCGCCTGACCAAGCCCTACCACCCGCAAACCAACGGCCTCGTCGAACGCTTCAACCGGCGCATCGCTGAAGCCATCGGCCGCGAACACAAACGGGGCAGCGCGCGCCGTACCTTTGTCAACCACGCCGACCGCGACGCCTTCATCGCCAAGTTCGTCCACGACTACAATCGGACCCGCCTCAAATGCCTCGGCTACCTGGCGCCAATCCAGGCCCTCGCCAATCACACGGGACCGAACACTTTCGCAGGGACGACGTCGGACATGTTGTCCCGCCTTCAATCCCGTCATCCTGAGGAGCTTGCGCAGCAGGCGTCTCGAAGGACGAGGCTACCAGCCCGGCCTCACGGTTCGCCTGGCGATGCGAAGCATCGTACAGAGACACGCGTTCCGCGCTCCTCACCATGAGGGTTCAGGCCAATCACGCTGCAAGATTTACTTGCCGAGCACGGCCTCCGCCGCGTTGACGATGCTGATGGTCGGATTCTTTCCGCAATAGGTGCCGAACTTCTTGGCGTTCTCGGTGAACACGTCGGTGTCGATGATCGCCTCGTCGGAGTCGCCCTTGTACCAGCCGTCCATCCAGACCAGCACCATTTTGATGGTGTCGTCTCCGCCTTCGACGAACTGCTTGCAGGTCATGGTCGAGAGATCGAGGACGGTGGCGCTGGCCGGTGCCGACGACAGCGCGAGCGCCGCGGCAAGCATGATCGAGGCAGTGATCTTCATCGCAATCTCCATAGGCAATGATCTGAAATGAACAGGTCGCCGGAAGCCCGGCGGCTCCGTCCGCGACCTCGTAAGCGATGCGTTACATCGAACGCAAGCACTGCATCGCGCGGATCAGCCCGCACATCGTTTCGCTGCACGGCTTGAGAATTCGTGTTTCTGATTTGCGACGGCGCCCGCGCTAATCTTACTGAGTCAGAAAGCCGCGATCTGGAGGGTTGAGAATCGCATATTAAGGGAGATTCAACGTGGTCGAGGAGGCCGAGATGGATCGCCGAGGGAGAGGAACCAG
>NZ_JBUYWT010000119.1:0-7518 GCF_055264925.1 Bradyrhizobium sp. KZN70725 | reverse complement strand
CTATCCTTACGACTATCCTTGGACATTGTGACCTCGCGACAAACCATTCCGCGAGATCTTCCTAGCCGACCAGATCAACCCTCAGCGTGTGGTCTCTGCATGACGCTCACGCTTCAACGAAGTCGATCCCAAGGTCTGGCTCGCCGACATCCTCGCCCGCATCGCGTCTGCACGAACTGCTGCCCTGGCAATGGAAGCTCCTGCGCCAAGGCGACAAGCCCGCCGGTCAGCAGGCTGCCTGACCTTCACGCAGCACCGTCATAGAGCTCGCCGTGCCCGCGCGCATGCGTCAATCGGGCGGTCTTCATCGTATGCGTACTACGCAATCTCGCATCGCGGGCGACCTCCGCCGCGAAACGCTCCTTGCGCTCCGCGATAATTATCGCATGCGCGCTCGCCGGGTCGGCTGAAAGTGATTCGGAGGACGTCGCCACTGCTCAGGCTGATCCGTCAGGTGTTTCGAATACCACGCAGCCGGTCCGAGCGACGACGGAGGAGTTCAATTGTGATCAGCATCGCGATGGCGATCAGGATCAGCACGGTCGCGGCGGCGATGATGGTGGGACTGACTTCCTCTCGAATGCCGGAGAACATGACCATGGGCAGCGTCCGCTGCTCGGGCCCCGCAATGAAGAGCGCCACCACCACCTCGTCGAAGGAGGTGATAAAGGCAAAGAGGGCTCCAGAAATCACCCCAGGAAGGATGAGTGGTAAGATGACCTTGAAAAAGACCGTCGTGGGTGTAGCGCCCAAGCTCGCTGCCGCACGGACGAGGGTATGATCGAAACCCTTCAGGGTTGCAGTCACCAGTATCACAACGAAGGGAGACGCCAAACTTGTGTGCGCGAGGGTAAGTCCTGTGTAGGAATTGAGCAAACCCGCATCTGCAAAGAAGAAGTAAACTCCGACCGCCGTGACAACGACTGGTACGATCATGGGAGAAATCAGAAGAGCCGTGACTGCCGTTCTCCAAGGAAAATTCGGCCGACTTAGTCCCAATGCGGCGAGGGTGCCAAGCATCGACGACAGCAACGTCACCATTAGCGCGACGAAGATCGAGTTGTATAATGCGCCTTGCCATCGGATCGTAAGAAAAAATTCCTCATACCAACGCAACGACAGGGAAGGCATGGGATAGGCAAAGAACGGCACGGAATTGAACGAGAGGGGCACAATCACGAGAATGGGCGCAATCAGAAACAGCAGCACTGCTCCACAGATCACGCGGTGGAGGCAATACCAAGCCTTTTCGGCGGCAGATGCATAAGCGGGAACAGACACGGTTCACCCCATCCTAATTCGATCGACGCCAACCAGCTTATTGAATACAAAGTAAAGCATGAGAGTTGTGATAAGCAGAATGGCACCGAGGGCCGAGGCCATACCCCAGTTGAGTTCTTCGTTTATGTACGAGGCGACAAAATAGCTGATCATTTGGTCGGACGGCGCCCCGACTAGTGCGGGGGTAATGTAATAACCCAAGCACATTATGAAGCTTAGAATGCAGCCAGCAGCAATGCCTGGCAGCGTCTGGGGGAAGTAAACTTTCCAAAAGGCGTAGAAGGGGCCGGCGCCAAGCGAACGGGCAGCGCGCATATGGGTGGGCGAGATTGTCTTCATCACGCTATAAATCGGTAGAAGGGTGAACGGTAGTTGGATGTGCGTCATGGCCACGACAGTTCCGACCCGACTATAGATGAGTTTGGCGGGCTGCGATAAGATATGGAGCCCCACCAATAATTCGTTGACCAAACCGTGCTCTTGCAAAAGTATAACCCAAGCAGTTGTGCGCACCAGCACCGAGGTCCAAAGGGGCAGCAGAACCACGATCATCAGCAGATTACTGGTCTTAAGTGGCAATAGCACCAAGAGATAGGCCACCGGAAAAGCGAGCAACACGGCAGCGGCAGTAACCGCAACACTGATGCCGATCGTACGCAGAAGCGCACCCTGGAAGATCGCATTCCCATGCGGGGAGGCGACAATCCGGCTCTCAGGCCCAAACTGATAGTCGACCGAACGAAGCAAGTAGTAGGCACTGTAGGCGGAGGTCGCGCGCTTCAGCAGGCTCCAGATGTCGTTACGCCCCCAGAGCGGACTGATTTCGATCAACGCTTTCTTATAGGGACCGGAGGTGAGTGTTCTCGTCTTGCCGGCGCTCGACGAGACCTGACTGAGGGTTCCCGGAAACTCATAGTTAATCCGCGTGCCGATCGCGGGTGCAGTCCCTTGTTCCCCGGCCTCTTTGAGGTCGCCCACCAACGCCGCGTAAATTGCTTCGTCCGGTAGATCCTTGCCATCCCAATCCCTGAGCGCTGCCATAGTCCTCGGCATTAGGGACATCAACGTATCATCATGCACAGCGTTGAAGATCATCCGACCAATCGGCACGACGAAAGTAATCAAGAGGAAGAGAAGGAGCGGCAGGACAAGCGCGAACGCCCGCAGTTTTCGCTGGCGTTCGCCGCGCTGCAGGGTGACCCGGAGCGGAAGCCCGCCGATACCATGGCTAGTTAAGGTCGCCTTCATTGCTATCGAGCTTGTTCCTGCTGTTCACCGATGAACTCCGCGGGATTGGCATCTCCCGCCATGCTCTCCCAGTACTACTTCGCAAGCCAGCTGTTAAAGCGCTGGCGCAGCTCGGCGGCCTTCTCGAGCTGGAAGGTTGGGTCGACGATGATCGCCCCAGACGCAGTCGGAAGGTGGGGCATGATCGCCGGATCCACGAAAGCCATCGCGTCAATGTTGGTGGGCAAGTAGGGGAGATAGTGGGTCAGGTCGGCCTGCACACGGGGCGAAGACACGAAGGCGATGAACTTGTACGCCTCCTCTCGGTGCGGAGCACCCTTCGGGATCGTCCAGACAGCCGGGCCCCATGTATGGGCATCCCAGACGATCTCGAAATGCTTGCCGGAGTTCTTGACGGCATCATAAATGCGGCCGTTCCAAGCCGCGGTCATAACGACCTGTCCGTCGGCGAGAAGCTGCGCCGGCTGGGCCCCAGACTGCCACCAGATGACGTCCTTCTTGATTGTGTCGAGCTTTCTGAAGGCGCGGTCGATGCCCTCGGGCGTGTTGAGCACCTTGTAAAGGTCCTTGATGGGGACCCCATCGGCGATTAGCGCCCATTCGAGCGTACCGTAGGGATCCCTGTACAGGCCGCGCTTGCCGGGGAACCTCTGCGTGTCGAACAGGTCGGCGATGGTCTTCGGACCCTTCGGCAGCTTATCCTTGTCGTAGGCGAGTACGGTCGCGGAGACATGAGAAGGCACGCCGCACTCATACATGTCGGCCCCGAGGAACTTGGACCGGTCGAGGCCCAGCTTCTTCCAGTCGATCTTTTCGATGAGGCCCTGATTGCACATTTCTGTGGACCAGGTTGCCGCGTTGAACGCCACATCCCAGATCACGCTCTTAGCCTCGACCATAGCACGGATCTTCGAGATCTCCCCGCCAAACTCGTCTTCAGTGATCTTGATCCCGGTTTCCTTTGAAAAGGGCTCAAAATAGGCCTTGCGCTGCGCCGCCTGCGTAACCCCGCCAGCTGAGGCGATCGTCACCCGGTCGGCCGCGACAGCAGGGCTTAGCATCAGTGATGTGATGGCGGTCAAGACGACGACATTCAAGTGACTGTTCATGGCTTCGATGTCTCCTCCAGATGCCGCCCCAGGCGGGTGCGGCGTAAAATGAACCCCGCGCGCCGTTACTGCGCGGCAGCCCCTGTGGCATTCGACAGGCCCAGTGCACGACAATCCTCCATCTTCCAGCCGACGGAGATCGCCGCACCGGCTTCGACGTGCGTCATGCCTTCTGAATTCGGCAACTTGAGTACGAAGTCATCGCGTCCGCAGACTGAGACGCGGGCGCGCACGTGATCGCCGAGATAGATCAGCTCCTCGACGCGGGCACCGAAGATGTTCGGCAGCGAACCCGGCACTGGGTTAAGCCTCACCCGTTCTGGCCGCAGCGACAGCACGGTCAGCCGACCGACCGCCCCGACATTGATTGCCAGCGCCTTCACGCCGCCGGAGCCCGGAATTTCAACCGTGCAGGTCGCGCCGTCTATCGCTACAACCCTGCCCTGCAGTTGATTGTTCTCGCCGACGAACTGGGCAACGAACGCATTCTGTGGCTGCTCGTAGAGCTCGGCAGGCGCGGCGAGCTGCTGGATCATTCCGTCGTTGAATACAGCGATGCGGTCAGACATGGTGAGCGCCTCACTCTGGTCATGGGTCACATAGACCACCGTGATGCCGAGCTCGTGGTGGATATGTTTGATCTCGAGCTGCATCTGCTCGCGCAGCTGCTTGTCCAGCGCACCGAGAGGCTCGTCCATCAACACGAGCTTCGGATCGAAGACCAGCGCGCGCGCGAGGGCGACCCGCTGCTGCTGGCCGCCGGAAAGCTGGGCGGGCCGTCGCTTGGCATAAGCACCAAGCCGAACCATGTCGAGCACACGCTTGATCCTCACACCTCTTTCGGCCGCACCAAGCTTGCGGACCTTCAGTGGGAACGCGATGTTTTCTTCGACGGTCATGTGGGGGAACAGCGCATAGTTCTGGAATACCATGCCGATGTTGCGTACATGCGGCGGCACATTGTCGATCGGACGCCCGTCGAGAAAAATTCGGCCGCCCGTAGGCACCTCGAAACCGGCGAGCATCATCAGGCTAGACGTCTTGCCGGAGCCCGATGGTCCCAGCATGGTTAGGAACTCGCCGCGCGCGATGCCCAAATTGAGATCCTTAACGACCAACGTCTCGCCGTCGTACGTCTTCTGAACCCCGATGAACCTCACGAAGGCATCATTTGCCTCTAACGCTTCGTTGCCTATGTTCGCTGCTGCAGTATTTGCAGCCACCCCACCCGAAGCTGCTATCGGCATCGGAGGGTGCGCTTGCCTGGCAGACGCTACGCGTGCTGTAAATATGATCTTGTCTCCTCTTTTTTATCAGCCAATCGGCGAAACTCTGGCGAGGCTCGCCGCGACGCGGCCGACAGGACTCAGAAATTAACAGCGAGATCGATATTTCAGCTGCAAACTCCCAGTCTTACGAGCGAATTTATGCGAAATGATCGCTGTAATTGCAGAAATTCTGCACCCGCCTGCCTGCGCTCATCAGCGTAGTGTCGGATCATAGAGGACGCACCGCCGCGTCAGAGCGCTTGCGAAGACATGACGTTCGGTCCCAAAACGAACGGCCATGCTTCACCACATCCCAGGGCTGCGCTACGAAAGCGGGGAGCGATCGTTCACACCGCGAGGCGGATACCGGAGTCCCGTCGAACCGCTTCTTCACGACTTGTTCATAGAGAGGTCGAACCGTAGCTTCGGGACGCGTCCACTGACGTCATTATGCGGTACAGATAGGCCTTGACACTAGATTCCGTTGACTCGACGAAACCGGCAAGGCGATCGGGCTCAAGGGTTCGATGGCGCGGCGTCTTTACGCAACCAAACCTCAGCCAGAGCTTGCCACGCGTGGATTGCAGCATCATGACCTTTTGGGGAGGGACTCTATGCTGCGCGTATGTCCGATCTGCGAGGGATGGCGACGCTGATACGAGAAGGGTTAGTTTCTCGGCCCGAGCGTCTCACTGCTCAGTGAGCTTGTCCAGGAAGGCGTCGCTGTGCTCGGGCACGTCAGTGAACTTCGTCCACGGCTCCTTCAGCTGCACGGGTCTCCATTTCTCCATGCTGTGGCGCATGGCGGTCCCATCGCCGCCGAAGCTGAAGGGGCCGATGACCGCGCGGCGTAGTCCGAAGGAGTAGCGGATCGCGCCATCGACCTCCTCCACGGTGGCTAAATCGCCCGTGCACCGGCCACAGCGCCTCCCGTCACATCGCTTCCCGTCACATCGCTGCAGCCGGTTCGCGATCAATCCGTGCACCTCTTTGCGCACCACGAGGGGGTACATTCCCACGGCCCGGAAGATCTCCGCCGCCCGCTTGAGCGAGCTGGGCGTCGCGCTCGCGCCGCGTAACGGCGGGCGGGTCTATTTTACGCACCCGCCTTGGCGACATATGGAGGAGACATCGAAACCATGAACATATTCCTCAAAGTCGCCGGCTTGGCTGCGGTCGCTTGTTGTCGACGGCTCCTCCTCGGGCCACGGTCTGGCCGGTGACGAGGAAGCGGTGATTGGCCATGAACAGAATCGACTTGCCGCCGAGCGCCCCCGCAAGGCGCTCGCCTTCCGCAAGTTCGTGGACAAAACCCGGGTTGTGGTCGTCATAGGCGATGTCGTTGATGCGACAAATTTCCGTCTGGCCGATCGGCTTAATGCGTAAATCCTTGAGTCGCGCGAGCGCGCGGACATAAGGCATATGGGTATGGAAGATCGCCTTGAGATTAAGGCGATGGATCGTGGAATGGCGCGCCAACCGAAAAGGTGCGCATGATGCGCACTGCTCTCACGCGAGCAGCACACGGCCGTCCACGGCAACCGTTGCGCCGGTAATCATGCTGGCGCCGAACCCAGATAAACGATCACTTCGGCGATCTCGGCTGGCCGGGCGGCGTGTTTCAGCAGGGACATCTCAGTGGCGGCACGCATGCTTTCTTCTCGCCGGTTCATCCAGGTGCTTTGCCACTCACCGTGATCTTGATCCGGCTCGGCCGCTACGACACGCCGGTCGGCGTGTCGCTGGTGCACATCGCCCTCGCGCTCCTCTTTGCGGGTGTAACCAGGAGCGACGGCATTGACCCGAACCTCGGGAGAAAGGGCCCGCGCGGAGTTCTTCGTGAGGTTCACCACCCTGCCTTCGCGGCTGCGTAAGGGATCGTGCTGCCGCGCCCGTCGAGGGCGGCGGTTGATGCGACATTCACGATCGCTCCGTTCGATGCCTTCAATGCCGAAGCTGCAGCCTTGCTGCACCGAAAGACGCTGATCAGGTTCACCTGAAGCAGAGCGTTCCAAAGCTCTTCTGTCACCAGATCAAAGCGCGCCGCTGAAATAGGTTCTCGCACGCCAGGGCGCCGGCATTGTTTACGAGCAAGTCAAGCCTGCCCAGCGCAGATACCACGTTGGAGATCATCCCTTCGGCCGACGCTGGGTCAACCACGTCTCCAGGAACGCGATCACTTCACCGATGGCCCGCAGTTCTGCCACGGCCTGCGGGGCCCGTGCATCGCTTGGGAGGAAGTTCAGGGCGACTGTCGCATCGGACTCCAAGAGCATCTTCGCAGTAGCGAATCCGACACCACTTGCCGCACCCGTCACGCGCGCCGCTTTTCCATTCAAGTTAAATGAGATCATGGATTTTTTCGCAATTGTTGATACAAAGGGGACATGCAGCCTCATAGCCTTTGAGCTCACAGATATGGACTCGGCTCCTCGGCTATTGCTCAAGTTGCGAGGCGCAGCCCCCGCTCCCAGCGCGCGAGCGTCTTGCCCGCGCCGTACCCCTGTGTGCGCAACCCCTGCAGCACGGCCACGAGGCAGTCATCGCGTTTCTGCTCGAACTCAGGGATGGTTAGTTTCTCGGCCCGAGCGTCTGACTGCTCAGCGAGCTTG
>NZ_JBUYWT010000118.1:0-7669 GCF_055264925.1 Bradyrhizobium sp. KZN70725 | reverse complement strand
GACATCATGAATTTGACCCATGCGAACGACGCCACGGGTGGCCGGCTTCAGATCGGAATACCCGGCCGGCTTCGAATTGGAATGCATGGCCGGCTTCGTCGGAATCCGCAGCGAGTTTGCCTGTCCCGTGCCGGAGCGAGGTTGTTGGCTAGATGCCACCGCGTTTGGGCGCGACCCGCGAAAGGGTGCTCGGTTGCCGGCCGAAGCTTGGATAGTATCGCATCTTGAAATATCAGCGCGCGCTGCGCGACCAAGATTCCTATGTTTTTGCAGCATTTCTGCGCTTTTTGGTCGATTTCGCGTTCATTAAGCCTTCCAGCTGCCCCACACTTTGGTACCCACCTTTGTATCTTTGACAACAAAGGACACGGGGTGATCGCCATAACGGGAACTTGCCTCGATAACAACGCCGTCAAATGCACGCGTCCTAACAATCAAAGGCCTATGAAGGAAAATGTTAGGGCACTCGCGTCGCTCCTTCCTTGCTAGTGCGGCCTCACTTGCGGCGCCCGTTCACTGCTTACGGCGTGGCACCTCATGCGAGCGTTCGGACACGCCCCCGGGTTGGAGGTTGGCGCAAAGCGCCACAGCGTGCGATGCGGCTCTATGTTGCCCTGAGGAGCTAAAAAATGCTGGTGATATTCATCTGCTGTTATGGAGATCTAAAAGCTCATGCGTCCTTTCCGTGATGGTCCATCCTCGTCCCACTTCACACCGGTTCGCTTGTTTGGCAATTGCAAGTTCAAGCAGCTCGGGCAACTTGGACTTTCGGATCACCTGACTACCGCACTTGGGCATGCTCACCAAGGCGATTGCGTTGCGTGGGGTATTCCTTTCAATGTAGACGATCCAGTCTTGATCCGGGATGAGCCCGTCGGCTTTGACATCGCTCCAACGGCGGCAAGGTGGTTTGTTTTCTTGCATACATCCGACGTTCGATCTGATGAGAATGGCGCCGGTTCGTTGCAGAATACCGTCGCGCTCGGTGTACTTGAAGCAGTTTACGTCTTCTGCTTCGACGACGGTACCGAACAGCGCGTCGAGATTCGCCGTAGACATCAGATCGGTCCGGTCTACCCATTTTATGGCGAAGGCTGCACTGAAGCAGTCCCGGCAAAGAAGCCGAGTCCGTCATTGCCCGAGAGCGATAAAGGAAGTAACCGTGACAGCTGGGGGTGGCAGCAAACCCGAAGCTTTGCCGGCGACCGTGGCCCGTGGAACAACTATCTCTGGGCTTTCGAAAATCCACAGCCGCAAAAAGCCGTCGTGCGACTCAGATTTGAGCCAAGAGATGGCGTCATCCTCGTCTCGGGATTATCGACTGCCGATGTGGCTTCGAATCCACTAATTTGGAACAGAAGACAAAAAGCGATCCTGACACTTCCCTTTAGCCATTCGGAGGAGCTTACCGAATCGGTACGGCTCGACTTAGGCCAGGTAATTTCCGTGCAACCGCATCTGATTTATCCGGACGCGGACTGGCCCAGCACGCGCCAGAATCTGCAGCCCATCAAAGCGCCCAATCAGGTGCTTGTAGAGTATTCGTCACATCCAAATGCAACTTTCCATGTTCGCAACGGCACGCGCATCGGCTTACCTGAAAATGCTGATGAGACCTCTACCTCCGGGTGGGCCATCCGGAGCGTCGCCCCTGCGATCAAGCGGGTTAAACTCCGCGTAGTCGAAAGCGTATCCAGGAGCGTTGTCCCCGCGAAGTTGCACGTCCATGGACGCAGCGGCGAATACTTGGCGCCCTTGGACCGGCACCGCGTTCCTAACCCTCGATGGTTTGAGGACTTGGGCTCGGCGAGCTTGTGTCACGGGAGCCACACCTGCGCCTACATACCGGGCGAGACGATCATCGACCTCCCGCTTGGCGAGGTTTACGTCGAGGTCACAAAGGGATTCGAGGTCAAGCCAGTGCGGACGATCGTAAGCATCACCCAGTCGACCGAAGAGGTCGTCATAGAGTTGGAAAAGGTGCTGCATTGGCGCGAGAAGGGCTGGGTCACCGCTGACACGCATGTCCACTTCTTATCTCCGGCGACAGCGATGCTCGAAGGGGCTGCTGAGGGAGTCAACGTGATCAATCTGCTGGCCAGCCAATGGGGAGAGTTGATGACGAACGTAGGCGACTTCGATGGCAAGAGCACATTCGGCTCCAAGGCGGCTGGTGGCGACGGAGAATATCTCGTTCGAGTTGGTAGCGAGAATCGCCAGCACATCTTGGGGCACATCTCACTACTCGGTTACGAAGGGAGCATAATCACGCCGCTTTGCAGTGGCGGTCCGCATGAATCTGCCATTGGTGATCCCGTTGACGTGCTTCTTACTGAATGGGCGAAACAATGTCGTGCAAAAGGTGGGATCGTTGTCTTGCCCCATTTCCCAATTCCACGTCTCGAGAATGCTGCAACGATCATTTCCGGACAAGCGGATGCGATTGAGATGTGTTCTAGCGAGTTTTACAATGGCATTAATCCGTATTCGCTGCTCGATTGGTATCGTTTTCTCAACAACGGTTACCTTATCGCCGCAGTTGGCGGTACCGACAAAATGAGCGCCGGAGGTGCTGTCGGAACGGTGAGGACGTATGCCCAAATCGCTCCGGACTATACCTTTGAGTATGAGTCGTGGACGGCAGCGATCAGGTCTGCCAGGACCTTCGTCACATTCGGTCCACTGTTGGAGTTCGAAGTCGATGGCCACGCAATAGGAACGACGCTTCGCATGTCGGCATCGGGCGGGACCGTAGATGTAACTTGGCGGGTCGCAAGTGTGATCGTGCCCATGACACAGATCGAATTGATCGTCAATGGAACGATCAGAGAAACCCATAGACTGAATCGCAACGAGGATGAAGGCGGCTGGTCGATCAAGATCGACAAAAGCTCGTGGATCGCGTTGCTTGTGCGCGCGAAGTACGATGACAAGCCCGAAATGATCGCAGCGCATACGTCCCCCGTGATGATCCACGTAGAAGGCTCGAAATTTTTCGCGGCAGCTGACGCAATGACGATCCTAGAACAAATCGAAGGCGCAATGGCCTATATCGATTCGATAGGAACTCGGGCTGATTCGCTACGCAGAAAGCAAATGCGTCTGGTATTGGAATCCGCATACCGCCGTCTCCACAACCAGTTTCACGAATCCGGCCTTGACCATCATCATGGCCCGGGGACTCATCACTGAGCGGCCGGACACCGATCTTAACCTGACCCGGTCGCCATCAGGACGATATATCTGTGCAATCAACCCCAAAACGCTCGAGTCAGTTTGTTGGGCGATCATGGTGGCAATCCCACATCCCTTTGCCAAATCGTCGCTCCTCCTCACCCAGCACGGCGCCCTAGATTCTGGTAGTGCGCAGGAAGGCGTGAGGCTATCCATGCCGATACTGCTGACGTCGAGACGACGGTCGAACCGGCCACCTGCGATGACGCGCATCCTGGCCGGCTCGCGTACAGCTCTCCAATTGCACGCCAGAAGCTCGCGCAGCCCGTCGATGATCGTTCTGACCCGGCGTGAGAGTGATCAGGCCGCCTGAGCGATAGCGGAGGCCGCGCACTTCCATCCCAGGGCAGTAGCTCGTGAAGCCGGCCTTCCGGAATGCCGGCGACGCAAGCGAGCACGTCAGCGAGCCAAGCCAGCGGATCGACGTCGTCGAGCTTGGCCATCACGATCAGCATGGCCACGGCCGCGGCCCGGTCGGCCCCGCGTTTGGAACGGGCAAAGAGCCACGATTTCGTCCCAGCGCAAAGCCGCGCAGCGCACGCTCGGCCGCGTTGTTGGTGAGGCAGATCCTGCCGTCATCGATGAATCGCGCAAACCGTTCGCAACGTTTGAGCATGTAGTCGATCGGTTCGGCGACGGACGCAGAGCGCTACGGGCACGCTCATCGCGCAGCCAGGCTTCCAGGACCGTCAAATGAGGAGCGCTTTGTTCATGTCGCACCCGCATCCGCTCTTCGGCGCCTAGCCCGCATTTCTCACAGTGTTGAGGCGCATCGGGGGCGGGAATCAGCGAAAGTTCTTTTTGCGAGAAGGACTTTGCGATGATTCAAGGAATGCCCCGATGCCGACAGAGTGTGGCGCAGAACGGTTTGATTTTGGAGTGGTGGAAGGCCGGGCTCTGGAAGCGGCCTTTGATGCCGGCCTTCTGACTGCGTATTTCGCAAAAACGGGACAGTGGTTTCGCTAACTGACGGACAGCAGTTTCGCTAAATCGCGGACAGCGTGGCGGCGCTGGCTTTTGGTTGCCTGGTTGTTGAAGTCAGTTGGTATTCGTTTCGCTGTTTTCGACGTCGGTCAAGGGGCGCGCGGCTTTTTTTTCGCATGCTGTCGCCTTCGAGAGCGATGCGGTGGGAGTTGTGGATGATCCGGTCGAGGATAGCGTCTGCGATGGTTGGCTCGCCGAACACGTCAGAGTACCCCTATTCTTGAGCGGGTCGTGTCTCACGTCACGATCACTGACCCGCATCATTTTCTTTTTGGGCACCGGCTTGAGGTGCTGAAGGAGCGGTCGGGGCGCGGTCCCGCCTACGTCGTTGTCGCGCTGGACGGCCGGCCGCGGGCGGTTCGGATCGCGTCGACGGATCTTGCCGAGACGCCGATCACTTCCCACCCGAACGCCGCCGATCTGCCGCGCATCAGTGCACGTACGCTGATCCCATTGATGCAACATTTGAGCGCGAGTCTGAGCCTTCTCGACGAGAAGGTGATTCGCGATGACCCACCGACCGCTTCCAGGTCGCGTTGCGTATCGGCCCCTACCGACGTTGGCAAATCCACCTGGCCGTCCGACCGACATTCCGCGCCTGTGGCCGAATCTGTCGACCGCGACGCAAACCCAGATCGCTCAAATCCTCGCCACGCTGCTGCGGCGAATGCAAGCGGTTCCCGGCACGCCCGGAAGGGGACTGGGTCGTGCTGATCAGCTTGAACGTCGCTGACGAGCGGCTCACGACTGCGCACCGAGCCAAGTTGGCCTATGTCTACGTGCGGCAGTCATCCGTGAACCAGGTGCGCCAGCACCAAGAGAGCACGGAGCTGCAGTACCGGCTCGTCGATCGCGCCATCGGACTAGGCTGGCCGCCGGAGCGCGTGCAGGTCATTGACGAGGACCTGGGCAAATCCGGTGCTGGCGGTGTGGATCGTCATGGTTTCCAGAAGCTCATTGCCGAGATCGGCCTTGGCAACGCCGGTCTCGTGGTGAGCCTCGACGCTTCGCGCTTGGCCCGCAACAATCGGGACTGGCATCAGCTTCTCGAACTGTGCTCGGTATTCGGCGTGCTCATTGCGGATGGCGAGCGGCTTTACGACCCGCGCGCCTATCACGACCGCCTGCTGCTGGGCTTGTCCGGCATCATGAGCGAAGCGGAGCTGCATCAGCTTCGGATGCGCCTTCATCAAGGCGAGCGCCAGAAGGCGGCGCGAGGCGAACTGCGGCTGCCCCTGCCGGCCGGGCTCGCCTATGATCGAGCGGGCACAATTATTCTTAATCCCGATGAGGAGGTGCAGGCCCGACTTCGGCTCGTGTTCGCCAAATTCCAGGAACTGCAAAGCGCTCGCCGTGTGATGCGTTACTTGGACAGGAACGGATTGTCCTTGCCGGTTCGACCGCTGCTTGGACCATCGCCACACGAGATCGTCTGGCGTGCGCCAGATAGTGCACGCGTCCTTAGCATCCTTCAAAATCCGGCCTATGCTGGGGCGTACGTTTATGGCCGCCGGCAAAAGGATCCGAGCCGATGCCTGCCGGGATCGCTGACGGGAACGGTCAAGGTGGCGATTGAGGATTGGGCGGTTTGCCTCCACGCCGCTCACCCAGGCTATATCAGCTGGGAGGAGTTCATGGCCAACCAGGGGCGACTGGCGGATAACGTCTTCCGCTATGAGGCAGGACATTCTGGCGTACCGCGCAAGGGGGCAGCCCTGTTACAAGGAATTGCGATCTGCGGCCGTTGCGGACGGCGCATGAGCATGCGCTACACGGGCCCGAATGCCGACTATCCGGTCTATTGCTGCCGCTCGGATCGGGACCAGCAAGGCAGTGCACTGTGTCAGGAAGTCCGGGCCTTGGCGGTTGACGCGCTGGTCGAGCGGGTGGTCCTCGATGCCCTGGTGCCGGATCAGATTGAGATCGCACTCGCGGCGGCGGGCCAACTGGAGCAGGAGAGCCGTCAGCTCGAGCGCCAGTGGGCGCTTCGCGTGGAGCGCGCCCGCTACGAGGCCGAGCGCGCTCGGCGTCAGTATGACGCCGTAGAACCCGAGAACCGTCTTGTGGCGCGCTCACTTGAGCGGGCTTGGGAAGAGAGGCTGCGTGTCGTTGAGGCGGTCGAGCAGCAGCATGCGCGTTGGCGCGTACAAGAGCCGCTTCTGATTGGCCCGGCGGAACGCGCTGGGCTACAAGCGCTCGGCGAGAACCTGCCGCGGATTTGGAATACGGCCACCACGTCGGCAGCCGATCGCAAGCGCATTCTGCGATTTGTCATCCGCGAAGTCGTTCTTGATCAGAAGCGGACCCGAGGTCAGGTCTGGCTCAAGATCGTCTGGCAGACTGGCGCAACCAGCGAGCATCACGTGCAACGGCGCGTTCACACCTACCGCAATTACATCGACATTGATCGGTTGCGGCAACGGATCGTCGAGTTGAATGCTGAACACAAAATGGATGGCGAGATCGCGGCAATCCTCAATCAAGAAGGCTTCATCGCGGCCCGAGGCTGCGCCTTCAAAGGCGAGAACGTGTGGGTGTTGCGCACCCGCTGGGGCATTCCCACCGTCAAGATCAACGGCGTGGACAAGAATCCGATGCGCTGGCCCGACGGGAGCTTCTCGATTCAGGGCGCTGCGGCTGAGCTTGGAGTAACCCCACAGACGGTGTTCGATTATCTCGCGCGCGGATTGCTGGCAGGTCATCAGTTGGCCAAGGGCCAGCCATGGCAGATCGAGCTCTCCGACGAACAGATCAGTCAGCTTCGCAATCGGGTACGACGCACCAAGCGTTCGAAGAAGGAGGCATCATGAAGCCATCGGCTCGCCGATCATGTCGTGCCATTGGGCAACGGGCAGCTGGGCGGTAATCAAGGTCGATTTGCGCCTATAGCGCTCTTCGAAGATTTCGAGGAGATCAAGGCGCTGCTGATCATTGAGGGTGTGGGTGCCCCAGTCGTCGAGGATGAGCAACTGGACCCGTGCGAGCTTGTCGATGAGGCGCGGGAAGCGACCATCGAGACGGGCCATGGCGAGGTCTTCGAACAGGCGCGGCATACGCAAATAAAGGACGGAATGATCGAGCCTGGCCGCCTGGCGTCCGAAGGCGGACGCCAGCCAGGTTTTACCAGTCCCGGACGAGCACGCGACATAGTACCCAAGAACATCCGTTCGAAGTTTTCATTCAATATCGACATCATCCGCGCGCTGGTGAGCGCGTCATTGCTTTGAGGCGCGTCATTCACGGGGCTCGCCATCACTTCGTGATCGAACAGCCCGACGGCTCTCGCGCCTTGCTGCCGGCATGGATGACTGAGAATTCCGCCGCGGCACTGCCGACGGTTGAAGTCCCTCGGCTTCCCCTGGATTCGTTGCGCGCACTTCGCGGCCTCGTTGATGCACAGCGCGTATCGTCGTCACCATCATCTGGAACGAGTCGGACGGTTGGAGGTGAT
>NZ_JBUYWT010000117.1:0-8128 GCF_055264925.1 Bradyrhizobium sp. KZN70725 | reverse complement strand
GGGTGCTCCATCGGTTCACATCAGCGCCAATGAATGCCATATCCTCACCGTCCTCACCGCCGCCGCCCGCACCATAGCATCTCCCTTGGAGGCTTTCGGACGCCGGCCGCCCGAGTATGCCGCGCCGTCGCCGCCGCGGCCGGCATCCGAAACCCTTCACAGGAACGGACGTATCGGTGACCGAACTGAGCGCCGGGAGTCCGCCATTCCATATGAGCACAATGGATTTGCAGCCCGGACCTCCAAAGAACACAGCCTCGCGCAATTGCGCCCGCACTAAGCTGCCTCGCCCTTATCTTCATCAATTGGCTCAACGACGATCGGCAAAGTATGCGTACCGCGCTCATGGATGTGCGCCGCCGCTGTGCGGTCTATGGCCAGGCTGAGAACTTCCGGTCGACTGTAGTGGCCGCGCGAGTCCATGAGTTGCTTGCGCCGATCGATCAACGCGAAATCGAGATCGGCAATCACCTGACCTTCACCGGAACGGAGGGGTTCGCCGATCAGTTCACCTTCGGGCGAAATGATTGCCGTGAAGCAGCCGCCGGAGATTGGTCCAATGCTGCACCCGGTGTCCTTCATGATCTGTGCTTGCTGTTCGCTATCCAACCACGCTGTTGCGTTGACGACGAAACAGCCGGCTTCAAGGGCGTGTTGGCGAATATTGACTTGTGTCTGCTCGGCAAATCGTTCACCCGCGAATGAACCCGGATACATCGCCGAATGGATCTGTTCGCCGTCCGCCATCAGGGCGTAGCGCGCCAGCGGATTGTAATGCTCCCAGCATGTCAGCTGGCCGATACGGCCGACGGCGCAGTCCACCGCGCGCAACCCGGAGCCGTCGCCCTGGCCCCAAATCATGCGCTCATGGAAAGTGGGACTGATCTTCCGACGGCGTTGGATCAGGTCGCCGTCTGCGTCGAACAACAATTGCGTGTTGTAGAGCGTGCCGCCGTCCCGCTCATTGACACCGATCGACACGACCATCCTGGCCCGCCTCGCAGCCTCAGCGATGGCCTCTGTAGTGGCCGAGGGTACCGTTACCGCCTGATCGAGCAGCCTGAGGTGCTCCTTGCCGGTTCTGATCTCGAAAGGGGTCTGCACGAATGAGAAATAGGGATAATACGGCACCACCGTTTCGGGGAACGTGGCGAACTGAGCCCCCAGCTTGGCGAGTTCCCCGATCTTCTGAACTACTTTTTGCACCGTTCCTTCCCGGCTGTAAAGCACGGGGCTGATCTGTACGGCAGCGGCTTTGACGATAGTCATGCTATTCTCCACGAATGCAAATTGAATCGATGGGACCGCTGCTCATACCACTTGCTGGAACGACGCCTTTGAATTACGCGCAAAACGGAGAAAGAACCCCTGCATCGCTTGATCGGCTCTGGTGCGGGCTTTGGCGAACGCATCAGGACCAAGGGCCGAGCCTTCAACGGAGAAGAACGTCAGGTCATGCAGGCCGATGGTGCTCAGGATAGCTTTCAGATACGGCGTGAGAAAATCCGGCTGATGCGTGCGCTCCCCAGAAAATCTTCCGCCCGAGGACACCGCGACAAAGACTGGACGGTCGCGCAGTGCGCCCAGTTTTCCTTCGGCAGTCACGTTGAAAGTTCGACGGACTCGAACGACGTGATCGATCCACGCCTTCAGAGCGACGGGCACCGTGAAGTTATGCATTGGAGTTGCGATGACCACGAAATCGGCGCTCTCCAGCTCCTGAATCAGTTGTTCTGACCGGGACATGGAGCCCTCGGCAAACAGTTCCGCGGACGATCGCTCGGTGCTGCCAAGAGCAGTCGCGTAGCTTTCATCGAGATCGGCGATGGCGCGACCGATCGGTCGAATGATGACGGTTGCCGTGAGCTCGCCATCCAGCAAATAGTCGATGATTTTTTGAGATAATCTGTAGCTCTCCGATGCCTGTCCGCGGGGGCTGCAAATCAAATGCAGTATTTTCATCATCTGCTTTCCAATCGCTGCGGTCTAACTCTGTTCATCAACGATAAGCAATTGCAGCCTGCATCCAAGGGCCATAAATGAGCTTTGCGAGTGGTCCATGATTGCCCGTGCGATAGTTTCGGCGTTGCAGCCCGCGAGGGGTGGAGACCGATCCGAGCCGTTGTGGCATAGTAGGTTTCGTTCCTCCACAGGTCGGATCGGGCCATGCCTGCCGTGAAACCTGAAAAAATCTCCCCGCTTGATCCAACGGCGGCCGCACCGTTCTACCGGCAAATTTACGATCGGTTTCGCGACGCTATCGCTACTGGAATGCTGAAGCCTGGCGACCGCATTCCTTCGGCACGGTCGCTGACCAAGGAATTGGGGCTGGCCAGAGGTACCATTGAAACTGCTTATTCCTTGCTGGCCGCGGAGGGGTATATCGAGGCACGAGGGCAGGCAGGGACCGTTGTCAGCCCCGAGCTCAAGCCGCGAACGGCCATTACTGGCCCGGTGCCGCTGCCGAATCCCAACTTCGACACTGTCAGTTTTCGCCCGGATTCCATCCTGCCGTTCCAGATGGGCTTGCCGGCCTTGGATGCGTTTCCCCGCAAGATCTGGGCGCGCCTTGGCGCGCGCAGTGTGCGAGCCATGCAGCCTTCTGATATGATCCATCCATCTGTGTATGGCTTGCCGCTGCTGCGTGCGGAAATCGCCAGGTATCTCCAGGTTTCGCGGGGACTCAGCTGCTCGCCATCACAGGTGTTCGTTACCTCGGGATATCGTCAAACTGTTGAACTGATCGGTCATGCCCTATTGAAAGCGGGTAATCGCGTCTGGCTCGAAGACCCCGGATACCCGCCCACACGGGAAATATTCAACCGTATGCACATTGAAGGCGTCTCGGTGCCGGTCGACGGGGAGGGCATGGTTGTTTCCGATGCCGTCAAGCTGGCGCCGCGGGCGCACGCGGCGGTGGTCACACCTGCGCATCAGAGCCCACTCGGCATGTCCTTGTCGTTACCCCGGCGCCTCGCGCTGTTGGACTGGTCCGCGCGAAACAAGGCATGGATCATCGAAGACGATTACGACGGCGAATACCGCTATGTCAGCCGCCCGCTCCCTGCGTTGAAGAGCCTCGATCGTGATGGGCGGGTGCTCTATGCTGGCACGTTCAGCAAGGTGTTATTTCCAGGCATCCGCCTCGCCTATCTCGTGGTGCCGGAAGAGCAGGTCGAGCAGTTTGAGCAGGTCACTGAAAGCCTTTCGGCGGGCTGTCCCGGGCTGACGCAAACCATCGTCACTGCATTCATCGGTGAGGGACATTTTGCACGCCATATCCAGCGGATGCGAAAACTCTATGCGGAGCGTCGGGAAGCGACCGCGGCAGGCCTGGAAAGCGTGCTGGGAAAATATGTACGCATAGATTTGCAGCCCGGGGGCATGCACCTGATCTTGCGTCTTCGAGGCAACCGTTCAGACCGCCGGCTCGTTGCAAGCATGCGGGAACAGAATCTGTACGCGGAGGCGCTCACGGACTGGACGACGCGTAACGATGGAGTTTCGGCCCTCCTTCTGAATTTCACGAACATTGACTCTCGGCGCACGGCCGAAAATTTCGGACGGCGCATCTTAAAATTGATGTGACGGCAGTTTGGGCCCGATCTCCTGGAGCTTGGAATCATGGCCCAGCTATAAAGGCCGATCTTGGACCTTCTTGAATAGGCCAAGATAGGAGACGATGGAATCCTTCAACCATATGAGGATTCAATCATGAACAAGCGCATCGATTACGCCAAGGCTTCACCGGAAGGCTTTAAGGCTTTCGGAGGTGTCTACGTCTATCTTCAAAAAAGCGGCCTTCCAAAGCAACTGGTCAATCTCGTGTACCTGCGGGTGTCGGAGATCAACGGCTGTGCCTACTGTATGGATATGCACTCCCGCGACCTGCTCAAGTCTGGCGTCGCCGAAGACAAGCTCGTGCTGGTGCCTGTGTGGCGCGACGCGGGGGAAGTCTTTAGTGAGCGCGAACGCGTTGCGCTGGCTTGGACCGAAACTGTGACGCGGGTCGCCGAAACCGGCGTTCCCGATGCCGACTATGAGGCCGCCGCTCGCGAATTCAGCGACAAGGAACTCGCTGACCTCACCTATGCGATCGGCTTGATGAGCGCGTTCAATCGATTGGGAATTTCGTTCCGCTCGATCCCTGCTGCCGTCAGTAAGGCTTGAGGCGCCATCAGCAACGCGTCGCGCATGGAAATTCGTCCATGCGCATCCGGGCCCCTCACGAGCGCCGCCAGGCCGTACCCCGGCGACTAGCGAATGGATTGACCCCATGGCATGGATGATATTGGTCTCCGCTGGCCTTCTCGAGATCGGATTCGCCTTCGGTATGAAGTGGTCCGCAGGATTCACGCTGCTGATACCAGCGGTGTTTACGGCTGCCACCGGTTTGTCGAGTGTCTTTCTTCTCTCGCAGGCGCTCCGCACACTTCCCGTAGGAACGGGGTACGCCGTCTGGACCGGTATCGGCGCCGCGGGTACCGCGGTTCTGGGTATCGCAGTGCTGGGCGACTCTGCGTCGCCGGCGCGGATGCTTTGCATTACTTTGATTGTGGCAGGCGTGATCGGATTGAAACTTGTTTCCGCAAACTAAGGATGCCGCTGGAGGCGTTCAGGGGGTGACCATTCTTCTCTGGCGGCAGCAACCAGCGTCCGGTTTGGGCCCAGCGGACTAAACCGCTCGCGCGGTAGGACAGCGCGGCTGGCGACACGGCCAAGACGATAGCGCAACGGGGCGTCCTGTCTTGAGATTGAGGGGTTGCAACAACCTCACTCAAGACAGGAGCATCCCCATGACCGACGAGGCAATGAGCCCGTTGCGCCGGCGCATGATCGAAGACATGACGATCCGCAAGTTGGCGCCGAAGACCCAACATGACTACGTGCAAAGGGTCAAGAACTTCGCGGCGTTTCTCGGGCGCTCGCCTGATACGGCGAGCTTCGAGGACGTGCGCCGTTACCAGCTCCATCTGGCTTCGAGAGGCGTTGGTGTGCCGACCATCAACCAGACTGTCTCGACGCTGCGGTTCTTCTTCCGGGTGACGCTGAAGCGCCACGAGATCGTCGAGCATACGCATGTCATTCACGAGCCGCGCAAGCTGCCGGTGGTGCTCAGCGTCGAGGAGGTGGCGCGGCTGCTCGATGCCGCGCCGGGCCTGAAGTACAAGGCGGCGCTGAGCGTGGCCTACGGTGCGGGCCTACGCGGCCGCCGAGGTGGTTTCGCTCAAGATCTCCGACATCAACAGCAAGCGCATGATCATCCGCGTTGAGCGGGGTAAGGGCGGCAAGGACCGTAATGTCATGCTGTCCCCACACCTGCTCGACAACCATCGCGTTTGAGCTCGGTGCCGGCATCATGCTGCTCGTCGGCCTGCTTATCCGGCCGATCGCGCTGCTGCTGGCCGGGTTCTCACTGGTCACCGCGTTCATATTCCACGACCAATTCGCCGATCAGATTCAGATGATCATGTTTCTAAAGAACGTGGCCATGGCGGGTGGATTCTTATTGCTCGCCACGCATGGGGCACGTGGGTTCAGCGTTGACGCGCTGCTCGTTAGTCGCGTTGAGGTGCGGGCATGAGCGCGAAGATGCGGGCGGCTGTGATCCGCTCAGCCGGCGGTCCCGAGGTTTTGAAGGTCGAGATGCTACCGATCCCGAAGCCGCGCGCCGGCGAGGTGCTGATCCGTATTAAAGCGTTCGGACTCAACCGCTCGGAGCTGTTCACCCGGCAGGGGCACTCGCCGAACGTCGCCTTCCCCCGCGTGTTGGGGATCGAGGCGGCGGGGGTCATCGAAGCGGCACCCGGCGGCGAATTCGCGCCCGGCACCGTAGTGGCGACCGCGATGGGTGGCATGGGCCGGCAGTTCGACGGTGGGTATGCCGAATTCACGATGGTGCCAGCTACGCAGGTGCAGGCGGTTCCAATCGAACTGCCCTGGGAGGTATTGGGCGCCATCCCCGAGATGCTGCAAACCGCGTGGGGCTCACTGTTCAAGTCGCTCCGGCTAAACAGCGGCGAGCGGCTACTGATCCGGGGCGGCACCACCTCGGTGGGGCTGGCGGCGGCAGCAATCGCCAGGAAGCACGGCGCGTTCGTCGCCGCAACAACGCGGCGGCCCGATCGCGAGGTGCTGCTCCGCTCAAATGGCGTTGACCAAGTTTTCATAGACACCGGCGCCATCGCCGAGCAGGTACACGAGGTTTGCATCGGCGGCTTCGACAAGGTGCTCGAGTTGGTCGGCGCGACGACGCTCATGGACTCGCTCCTCTGTGCCCGGTCGGGCGGCACCGTATGCATGACGGGAATGGTCGGCAACGCATGGTCATTTGAGAGGTTCAGCCCGATGGATGCTATCCCGACGGCGGTGAGCCTGACGACCTATGCGGGCGGCGCCGAGGACTTTATGCGGATGCCGCTCGACGACCTGGCAGGCCAAATCGCGGCAGGCGAGCTGCGCATTCAGATTGGGCGGACATTTAGACTGGAAGAGATCTCCGAGGCTCATCGCTGCATGGAAACCAATGCCGCGGGCGGGAAGATTGTCATCCTGCCGTGAACATAGCAGATCTGTTTGCAACAGAGCCTGGTTTTTCTGGACCAGTTTCTTGGGGCTATCAGGCATGACATCGCAATTTCTAGCGGCTTCCGACTGAGCCGATTCAGCGGGAGAATGGGCGGGTCATGGCCCCGAAACATCACCCGGCTCCCCTCTCCGGCGGCGACCGCAAGGCGTTGAAGAAGGAGCTGGCGCGCGCCCGTGCAATGACATCGATACTGGCCGAGCGGTCATCCGAGAAGCGCGCCGCCGGCGAGGCCTTGATTCGCGAGGCGGACGATCTCGCCTGCCAAAGCTGGAACGAGATGATGTGGGCGGATGGCGGACCGATCGATCCGTCGCCCTCGATCGACCAGGCGATCAACGGCGGTTACCCCTGGCTGGAGATCCGATGCTCGCGCTGCAAGACGCCGCGCGCGGTCGACCTGGCCGCGCTGCCCCATGTCGCGACGACCTGCGTGCATGACCTCGCCGGCCGGCTGCGCTGCGTGAAGTGCGGAAGGGCCGGCAAGCGGCCCGCCGCCGAGCTGCTGCAGCTCGCGCGCCGCCGGCCGAGCCAGATGGACGACGCGCCATGACCGCCCTCACCCGCCTGATCGCGAGCGCCAGGAATGCTGGCACATCTTCTCTGGTGACATCCACGTCGGCATGATCGCCGAGCGCTCGGGGATTCCAGCGTCAGCCGATCGATGGGGTTGGACTCTCGGCTTCACGCCACCGCCGCACTGCGCCAATCGCGCCCAAGGCACTGCCGCTGATTTCGAGACCGCGCGCGCTGCCTTTGAAGCCGCTTGGCTGACCTTCCAGCCGGAGTGCACCGAGGACGATTTCCGCGCGTACCGCCGGCAACAGGCGTTCGCGAACTGGAAATACACAATGTGGCAGCGCGGCTGCCGGCTGCCGACGCAAAACGAGAGCGGACAATCCACATGCTTCTGCGGCGCGTCGCTGGACGACACCAGCTTTGCCGAGCATGTCTACGCCACACATATGACGGCCGGGGAAACCGCGCAGTGAAGAAAATGACCGAAGATCGTCCCTGTGCCGATCCAGAGAAGGCCGCACGCCGGCTGATGGAGCACGCGCGGGCCTTCGAGCCGGTCCAAGATGGCCGCATCTACATCGAGAAGCTGAATGGACCGCTCCTGCATGGGGACAAGGCGACACCGGCTGAGTACACGGCGGGACTGAAGTTTGCGATCGAGCGCGGCTGGCTCGAGCCGGTCCACGAGAGCGGCACCTTCACCAGGATGACGCAGGCCGGAAAGGACCTGTTCGCTAGAAAAAGCCCCAGCTCTTGTCGGGGAAGATTCCGGAGCTGGGGCATTGGGGGCATCTTGAGATCGCCGCCTGCTAGTGGCGGTCTGTACATCCGAGACCGGGACAGCAGGCAGCACTCTGAACCCTCTCCCGCTCGGCGAGTTCCGGCATTCACAAATGTAAATCTCGCAGGGATCATCCGACCCGATCACGGCCACGGAATCTGGTCTTCTCTTGCCCGGCGACCGTCTTGATCCAGCCGAATGCCTCCTCAATCCGCTTGCGGATGCGCTGGCTGACAGCATAA
>NZ_JBUYWT010000116.1:0-8194 GCF_055264925.1 Bradyrhizobium sp. KZN70725 | reverse complement strand
GGAAAACCTCCTGTCTAAAGGGTTGGGCTTCGAAAACCCGCAATCCTCTCAGACAGGAGGCAATCCTTGCTATGACTCCCTACATGCCGCGCCAGCGGCTTCGTTCAATCCTATAAAACGCGGCAAAATCAACAATCTGCCAAAGTAGTGCTAGGGTCCGTACTCAATAAGGGTACCGTCGCGGGCTGGGTTGTGATTCAAAGCTTCCGAATCGGGGGAGGCCTTGATGAGGAAGCAACTCTATTGGTTGAGCGATGCGGAATGGAGGCGGCTTGAGCCGCTGCTGCCGCGCGGTCGGCGCGGCGCGCATCGGGTGGACGACCAGCGGGTGATCAGCGGCATTTTGCACATGCTGCGATCGGGCGCGCGGTGGCGGGATTGTCCGCCGGAATACGGGCCGTACACGACAATCTACAATCGCTTCAACCGCTGGAGCCGACAAGGCATCTGGTTTGCAATGTTCGAGGCCTTGACCGGTAAGACCGGCATTGTCGGCGCGGTGTCCATCGATAGTTCCCACATCAAAGCGCACCGCTCGGCAGCGGGCGGAAAAGTGGGGACTACGGGGAAGCCATTGGCCGCTCGCGTGGCGGTCGGACGACGAAAATCCACGCCTTGACCGACGATGAAGGCCGCCCCCGCGTTCTTCTGCTCTCTCCTGGTAACATCAACGACATTGCGCTCGCTCCGGCTCTGCTCGCCGCAGCCGGACCGATCAAGGGCCTGATTGCCGACAAAGCCTATGATGCCAACAGCTTGCGTCAGCTTCTCGCCGATCAGCGCGCCAAAGCGGTCATTCCTTCCACGACCAGCCGCAGCCAACCTATCCCCTATAGCAAGAGGCTCTATAGGCAGCGCAACCTGATTGAGCGCATGTTCGCTCGCCTCAAAGACTTCCGCCGCATTGCCACGCGCTATGACAAGCTCGCCAGAAACTTCCTCGCTGGCGCCCTCATCGCTGCAACCGCAATTTGGTGGCTCAATTGAGTCCGGACCGTAGGCCATGATCACCAATATCGCGAAGACGCGTGCCACACGGCAGAAGAGACGGCTCGTCAGCTTTGCGTTTGGTTCGAGAAGATCGCGCGCTGCCGCGACATGACCGACAGTCGATCGGCGTGCACCTCACGTTCCTGCCGAGCTTCACCACGCCGCCCTATCCCGAATATATCGGGGCGATCCGCGAGGACGGCGTCAAGGTGGTGGAGACCGCAGGCCGCAGCTAGGCGCAGTACATGCCGGCGCTGAAGGTTGCCGGCATCAAAGTGATCCACAAATGCACCTCGGTGCGGCATTCGCTGAACGCCGATGAGCTCGAACGCGCTTGGTGATGCGCGCGCTCCGCAAAACCGAGCGGGTGCTGAAGAACAAGAGCGTCGATGAGCTGCTCGAGATCGAGCGCGAGAAGGGCGCCAACGATCGAGGACATCCATGAGCAGGTCGCCGGCGTCTACCCGAAGGTGATGATCGAAGGCGAGATGCATGCCGGCGCCTGGAGCTGCGGCATGGTGGTCGGCCTGATCCACGACATCCCGACGGTCCAGGAGCGGATCGACCGCATCATGACCGAGGCCGAGCGGATCATTCGCTAGCGCTTGACCGGCTTCCTCGACGGCACCGTTGAGTCCATGCCGTTCTGCGCAGTGGCCTGGCGGAGAACGCCATGACCGAGCATGTCAAAATCGCGATTGCCGAACGGCGTCCGCTGGACTCCTCCAAACTGTCGGCCTGATTGACGGGGCAACTCACGGATACATCGAGGGAGTGAAGAGCGAGCACGTGGCCGGCAGCTATCTATACCCTACCATGAAATCCGTGACCTACGGCAAGCCTACTGCCGAGGTGCTGCCCGAAGAGTCCGACCGGATGGCCGCGACGCGCGTCCATCTGATTGCCAGCCGGACGGTGAATACCACGACCGACGAGTTAGAGAGGGGACCGCAAACGCCTCGGAGATGCCAGGTCGAGACCTTCGACGGTCGTTCCGCAGCGCACCACCCGGGACGTGGCGGTGCGGAACCACGAGAGGCTAAGGAAGCCAACGCCGATCCGGTGGTTGTGATCGGCGGCGGCTCAGTGGTCAATGTGGCAAAGATCGTGATGATGTGCATGGAGCGCGAGATTTTCGCGCCGAAGGGGCTCGACGGCTTGGAGACCACGCCGAAGCGCCGCTACGACGCATTCCGCACCTCGGTCGGCATGATCGCGATTCCGAGCACGCTGGTCACCGACATCAGGCGCAAGCTCCGATGATGATGCCGCGCAGCATCATTTCGATCCCGGATTGCCAGGTACGCGCTGGGAAGCGTTGGCTCGGCTCCGGCACGCGAGCGATCACGGCATCGAGGCGACCTGCTCCTCTCGTCCGAACGTGCTAGTCGATGCCGTGCTGGCTGCGCTACCTTCCGGGCAAACGCCGATGACAAGCTATGAAATGCTCACTCGCGGTTCAAGCATCCGATCGTGGTACTCATTCTCGACATCGCCGCGGCGTCGGCGCAAAACGAACGCTATTACGATGCTGGCCGTTTCCAAAACCAGCAACCGGATCGCGCGGTCAAATCCGCGACGCGGATCGTCTTGTAGCTACTGTTCGATGCGTTTTTCTGAGCCTGTAGAGGCCGCCCCTTGCGAGAAGGCGCGGCGTTCGCAAGAGCCTGATGCTTGCGCTGATGTTTATCCGTACCCAGCGCTGAATCTTGTACCGACATATTGCGATTCGCCGAAACAGCGCCGCTATTGCCAGCCATAGCCGGACTGCCAGCCGCAAGTGCAGAGCTTTCGAAGCCCACAACAATGAGAAATTCGCGCCTTTAACCTGCCTGCACGATGCGCATTTAATCTTCATCGACCGTAACGGGTGGTTGTGTGGCAGGGCTTGGACTTTCGGCATATAGCGCTCGGTTGGTCTCCACCGGCAGAGCACCACCCGTCACCACAGCGTCAGCAGCATGTCCACTACAACAACTCGCGGCGGTCGCACCATCAAGCTAGGGCCGTTCCCGCGCAAACGGCCGATCGTTGTGGTGATTCTGACAGCTGCGGGACGGTTGTCTGGTTAAAAACAGTGGCTGTCGTATAGACATGTGAGCTTCTACAAAAGACGGACGCACCAAATGCATTTGAACGCCGCGTGGCACGGTCCTTGCTGTGAGGAAGTGATGCCACTGGCTCTAAAGAAGTCTCAACACAGATGGAGATGAGCAATGTTCTCGTTCCCTTAAACTCGCAAACCAGTTCCGAGAATGACGCGGGCATGCCGAAAAGGCAGAGAAATCTTTGAAGCTCTGTTGATGGGAGCAACATGCCTTCAGCGATATAGGAAATTCGGCGTATTCCTTGCGGCTCTTCAGCTTTCGCCCTTATGAAGGAATTACAGATTCATGAACAGCGATAAAGCAACGCTGCAAGCAATGAGCGATCGGACGCAGACGTCTCGCTCTGATCCGCGCAAGTTGGAGATGATAAGCGACGATCGCGATCTTCGATGCCTTTTCGATCCGAAAGGAGTCGTGGTCGTCGGCGCTTCGCCGAAACCGAGTCTCGCGAAGTGCATTCTTAACAACATCGTGTCCTCCGGTTTCGATGGGAATCTCGCAGGGGTAAACCCGAACTACGGTATTGTTGACGACGTGGACTGTTACAGCTGCATTTCAGACGTTCCGTTCCAGGTCGATCTAGCCATTCTATGTGTTCGAGCCGAGAACATTCTAGCCGTTCTGGAGGACTGCGCGCTAAAGTCGGTCGGTGCCGCACAGATCATCTCGAGCGGTTTCGCGGAAATCGACTCGGAGGAGGGCCGCGTTAGACAGCAGAAAATTCAGCGCTGGGCAGAGAACTCGGCGACAACAGTCGTTATCGGACCCAATACGTTCGGAGTCGTTAACATGCACCGGCCGATGATTGCCGTTGGAGAA
Organism: Bradyrhizobium sp. KZN70725; assembly: GCF_055264925.1. NCBI lineage: Bacteria > Pseudomonadati > Pseudomonadota > Alphaproteobacteria > Hyphomicrobiales > Nitrobacteraceae > Bradyrhizobium > Bradyrhizobium sp. KZN70725. The sequence goes on along the minus strand of NZ_JBUYWT010000116.1, from coordinate 4,277 downwards.
AGCAGGATACCCAAGGTCGTCCCTGGAGGCGTCAGTGGTGTCTTCCAGAGCGGGCAAATGGCTGCAATAGTGCATCCGCTGATCGGCAGGGGCGTCGGCATAAGCAAGATCGCAACGACTGGTAACGAAGTTAGTCTGACAACAGCCGAAATAATCAATTTCCTCGCTGTTGATCCACAAACGGAAATTATCGTCAGTTATTCGGAAGGGATCAAGGATCCGGAAGGCTTTGGCGCGGCCTGCACGCGCGCGCGCAAACGAGGTAAGCCGATCATCATGTTGCGCGTTGGCGCTCATCCAGAGGTACGAAAGGGTATCGTCCGACATACAGCAACACAAGCCCCAAATTGCTATCAAAGGGACATGCGGTTCCTGCAAGAATTGGGCGTGATCGCAGTCGATTCGGTCGAGGACCTAATTGAAACGGTTGTAGCTTTCAAATCGTCACGCAGACCGCGAGGCAATCGTGTCGCGTTTGTGAGCTTTTCAGGTGGAATGGGAAACATAATAGCCGACTTGATATTGTCGACACGGGGCCTGAAGCTCGCCTCGTTTTCCGACCAATTGCGCAAGAGGCTGGCGGACGTTCTTCCGAGGTTCGCGAACAGCTTTAATCCTTTGGATCTAAGTGCCCAGAGTGCCTTCGACACCGAGGTTCTGAGCGCTTGCGTGCAGGTACTCGGGCAGAGCGGTGAGTTTGACATCCTTCTCTGGGGTAAGGACTTGCCAATGAGCATTGATGAGGAGTCGCCGATTGGCCTCGCCCTTAAGGAGTTCATAGCTCAATTTCCTGAAATCGTCGTCATCCCAGTCTCTCAGATGAGTGGACCTCTTTCGCGTACCGAGGTCGCTGGAATGCCGCCCACGTTTGCCTGCCGACCGCTCTTGCAAGGCACGGGAGTCGCGGTTCGAGCTATGGCCAGAGTGATCGAGTGGCATGCGTCAACTTAGACATTAGCGGGCTCGAGATCATCAACACGCACCGTCGATGTGGGCAAAAGTGACAGCACTGACACACAACATTATCTACGCCGCGGCTCACGATTCGATCAAGAACGCGGCGCAAGGCGTAGTCCGCAAGTGCCAGCTCGGACATCGTGCGGTGGTCGAACGCCTGTGACCTGCCACTGAGCTTTCATCCTGCAGTTATAGTCACGGTGCGGGACGCCGGCCGGTTCCTCACTTTCCTGCGGCGGAGCCAGTGGAAAAGTGTGCCCCTACGGATGCAATCAGAATCAGCGGCTCCTCGGTGATTCGAGCGTCATATCAAGACGGAGGCGGGTCTGCCATCGGCCGGCACTGCCGCATGCGTCTTGGGTGCCGCTTGCTTCCGGCCAGAGCAACGTGTGCGCAAGGTCGATGGCCGGAATATGCTCGCCACAAATCCTATCGTTTAGCCAATTGGCGCCTAGCTGCTTGATCAGACAAACCTCACGATGTCGGACATCACATCGGTGCGGAGTCCAACCAAGTCTCGGATGGCCCTACTAACCTTGGTAGATTGGCAATACTAGGTTCTCAGATATGAGTGAGGCTCTTCCGAAGAGACAAGTCGTGCAGCAGGGTCCGCGAAACGCACCTCGTTTTAGTCTGCGGCCCACAGCTCGCGCGACCTGAGAGCCGTTCTGTTCAGTGGCCAACTTGCAGGAGAACGATCATGCGTGCAGTGACTAGCGAACCGCGTGATATGCGGATTATCGAAGTTCTAGAGTCGAACGTCCGCTGGTATTCACGTTCGTTCCCAACAATTTTTTGTCGAGCGCGCGGTTCCATTCTGGTAACGAACGATGGCCGAGAGCTCATTGACTTTCTTTCCGGTGCTGGAGCATTGAACTACGGACACAATAATCACCGGATCAAATCTGCTATTATAGAGTATTTGACCTCGGATGCGGTGGTCCACGGGCTCGATATGGCCACTCCAGCAAAGCTTGAGTTTCTGGAGACTTTCCGCTCGGTCATACTTCCGAAACTGGGTCTGCAGTACCGTTTCCAGTTCACGGGGCCAACAGGTGCTAACGCTATTGAGGCCGCCCTTAAGCTCGCACGCAAGATCACGGGACGTCAAAATGTCATTTCATTCACGCGCGGATATCATGGCATGAGCTTGGGCGCGATGGCCGCGAGCGGTAGTCGCTTGTACCGCACAGCCAGCGGGGTGTCGCTGTCCGGCGCAACGTTCATGCCCTACGACGGTTATTTTGGGCCGGTAATCGATACAGCTGACTACTTGCGCAAACTACTGATGGACGGGAGCAGTGGCGTCGACCAGCCAGCTGCCATTCTCGTCGAAACCGTGCAGGGAGATGGGGGGATAAACGTCGCTAGCAAGCAGTGGCTGCGGTCGATGCAGGCTATAGCGAAGGATGTTGGCGCCCTCTTCATAGTTGACGATATACAGATGGGTTGTGGTCGCACGGGCGACTTCTTTAGCTTCGAGTTCGCCGCGTTGTCACCAGACGTTATCGTAATGTCGAAGTCGCTCAGTGCGTACGGTCTGCCCCTGTCAATGTTGTTGATAAAAGAAGAGCTGGACGCGTGGCGGCCAGGCGAGCACACGGGTACGTTTCGCGCAAACAACCTTGCGCTTGTATCTGCGACCGCAGCTATAAACGCTTATTGGCGTTGCCTAAGCTTCTCTCAGGGGGTTCAGCAAATGGGAGAGTTAATGCGGGTCCGACTTGAGGCGATCGCATCCGAGCATGCAGGTCATTTTGCTGTTCGAGGGCGCGGGATGGCACTGGGGTTTGATTGCCAGACGGCCGAAATTGCAGAGAGCACGACACGCAACGCATTTGAAAGGGGATTGGTGGTCGAGCGATGTGGCCCAAGCAATCAGGTTGTAAAGTTTTTGCCTGCGCTCACGATTGATGCTGAGACACTAAATCGTGGTCTTGAGGTATTTGAGGACGCCTTGGTCCAAACATTGAAACACGGCAAAGTCGCAGTGACCTCACCGGCATCCAGTGCGAGAGTCAGTACCCGGCCAGCGACCCTGTCTCGCAAGGGTCATGCAGGTGAGTTACTAAAGTAGGTAGTGTCGCGATCCGATCTAGCATTCTAGGCTCGTCGTGCCCGCCACGAGGCAATTTCATCGGGTTAGGACGAGTTGCAGCATGAGCAGAATAGTTAATCCGTTGGACGTCTCACGCTTTCTTCGGGTATATGACGACGCCGCCTGCCAGAAAGGCATCAAGATTTCGATAGGATTCGATTTTCATGAGTATGTCTCGCTCACACGGGCCATTTCAACAAAGGGGCCGACATATCCAAGTTTTAGACCAGATCGCTCGCCAATTAAGTCAGGCGATGGCTATTGGATGATAGGCGTTGACAGCAATAAGGAGGTCGCCCTTGTAGAGGCTGCTCGACTCTTTGACCTTTCGCACAGCAACTTTGCAGAACATCTTCAATCGCTGAAGGCATTTTACGCCGATCCAACCGTACACGCTCATCCCCAGGACCGATGCAGCTGTACAGCGCCGAGTGCGAACAAGATCGCCGGGAAGGTAGCCTACCACGGGGATCGCTGGGTCCGTAAAGACTTTAGAGGACAGGGAATTCCCAAGATCATGGCAGGGCTGGCACGGGGCGTGTCCTATGCGATGTGGGCTCCTGACTTCTTGTGTGGTCTTGTAGCGCGGCGGCTATTGGATAGAGACAGCGTGCACGGATATGCGCATCATGAATCCGGCGGCGCGATATTACACTTGATTGAAGACGATATTGTAGACGACGATTGGCTTGTTTGGCTAACAGGCGAGGAGTTGAAGAGCCTTGTTGAGCGTCGGACACAAGCAGGTTGAATATAGCCTCGTCATCTTTGCAGGCCTCGTCGCGCGGCGTTGCGATATTCGTGATGGTAGAGCCGCGTACGCACCTACTTGGTCGACGTATTGGAGAGAGCCTTCGGGACCGTGAAGGCGTCGCTGACCAGGAGAGGAACAGCCGCTCAGAAATTGCTGAGCTGCCTCGACCAGTTGGGGTCTGCGGTCAGTAGCCCATTTCAGTTCGGCGTCGATTGCAGACCCGCGAGGTAGCCGCCGGCGCCGCTGCGTCCGCATGCATAGCGGAAACAGTGTACGCCTCCGTTGACGGCCGCCTTGTTTGACGGAGGCGAGCGCTGCAGGTCCTAAAGCGGGATGGGGTTAGGTTGAATCGATTTGGGATTGAACGAAGCCGCTGGCGCGGCATGTAGGGAGTCATAGCAAGGATTGCCTCCTGTCTGAGAGGATTGCGGGTTTTCGAAGCCCAACCCTTTAGACAGGAGGTTTTCC
>NZ_JBUYWT010000115.1:0-8505 GCF_055264925.1 Bradyrhizobium sp. KZN70725 | reverse complement strand
CCGCGTCGCTCAATACCAAACGGTCCATCACACCCAAGGCGGCCTCCCCAAAAGCAGCCTTGAATCTGATTTGCTCCTAAAAGGGAATCCCTAGAGTCCACACCACCTAGAGCGTTTTCGAGTGGGAACCGGTTCGCGTGAAGAGGCGCGTCAAGACAACGATCCAGCAATCCGCTTCGGCCGCCGGTGTGGCGATCAATCGAGATCTTCGCTGGGCATGTTACGCAGATCGCGCACGACATAGAGGAACACGACGAGCGAAGGCACCCACGCGAGTATCGCTCCTACCAGCATCGCATCGACCGTCGTCATGTGAGACTCCTTGCGCGTTGTTGGCCAACGTCGTCAGATCGGCTTTTTCGATGGGGCGCCGGTTCTGGGGAAGGGATACAGCCACTTCCAATAGGCCTTGTTGCGCTCCAGCTGCCGCTTGTGGATCTCGCGACACTTCGTCGAGCAAAACTGCTCAAAATACCAATTATGCCGGATCAGCCCGAAAGGCCGCTTGCAGGCCGGATTTCCGCAACGAGCTGTCATGACGCTGCCTCCGCATTCGCGCGCCAAAGCCAGCGGATGAAGTCCTCCTGGCCTTTGTAGAGGCAGAGGCGTCCGCAGTAGCGTTCGCCCGCCGGATTTCGCAAACAGATGATCTTGGGCTCTTCGCTGTCACACTGGGCGCAGCGCGGTTCCGCACGCATGGCGACCTCCCTCCGAGGAATTGCCATTTGCCAATCAAAATGTCTGGTGCTGTCCTCGCCGTCGATCTTCCCGAAGGACGACGATGCGAAATCTCGCGCCGCCGCCGTCCATGCGCAACTTGTCCAGATGTTTTGTGGCATCATCCTTGCGTATAGCCGGCCTGGTGATGGCTGATCCAACTCACGCACCCGGCGCCGCGCTGTGCTGCCTGAGGGCGGTATCGAGGCATTTGATCAGGACGTCCCCGTCGCAGGGCTTGCTCAGAAAGCAGATCGCTCCAGCCTTCAGCGCCCGGACGCGATCGCTTTCGACCGAGAACGCCGTGACGAAAATGAACGGAAAGCGGTGTCCGCTGGCAATGAGGTGGCTCTGCAGGTCGAGCCCGCTCATGGCCGGCATCCTGACATCCGCGATCACACAGGATGTGTCATTCAGGCGGGGCGAGTGCAAAAATTCCTCGGCCGACGCGTAGGTCTCGACCGCGTAGCCTAGCGACCTGACGAGATTGTCGGTCGCGGTGCGAACCGACATGTCATCGTCGATGATTGATATCACTGGCGGGTTGGGCAAGGAGGTTATCCCGGGCCGGAAGGGCCTCTGGCGTGTGCATCATGTGGGGACCACAGTGCGTCGCCAATCGGGGCCGGAGAATCATACTTAGGTTTGCGCCCCGCCGGCTGCCGGTCCGATCTGGAGCATCTGTGCCATCCTGACCAGATCGGGTAACGACTTTGCCGCCATTTTCCGCATGATGTGCCCGCGGTGTATCTTCACTGTGATCTCGGCCACACCGATTTCGGCGGCGACCTGCTTGTTCATCAACCCCGCCGTGACGAGCGTCATCACCTGGCGTTCACGCGGCGTCAGGGTCGCGAAGGCGGCGCGCAGGTTGGCAAGAACCTTGGCCTCATCGCGACGACTCCTGTCGCGCTCGATCGCCGTCGTGACGGCATCCAGCATGTCCTGATCGCGGAATGGCTTGGTCAGGAAGTCCACAGCGCCGGCCTTCATGGCCCTGACCGTCATCGGGATATCGCCGTGGCCGGTCATGAAGATGATCGGAATATCGATGCCCGCCTTCGCCAGCTCCCCCTGAAAGTCGAGGCCGCTGAGCCGGGGCAGCCGGATGTCGAGGATCAGGCAGCTCGGGACATCCGGAGGCTTGCGCTGCAGAAATTCATGGGCCGAGCCGAATGCTGCGGTCCGCAAGCCGACGGACCGGAACAGATTGCTCAGCGCGTCCCGCACGGATGCGTCGTCGTCGACGACGAAGACGATGGGATCCTCGGCGTTTGCCAGACCAGAAGGCGATGCCGCGCGCCCGGTCACCATGCATGATCCTCTTCGTGCAGTGGCAAGGTGAACTGGAATGTCGCGCCGGGGCCGCTATTTCCGGTCACGGACAGGCGGCCTCGGTGGGCTTCGACGATCGATCGGCAGATCGACAGCCCCATTCCCATGCCGCTGGCCTTGGTGGTGTAGAACGCGTCGAACAGCCGTTCGGCATTCTCGGTCGCGATTCCGACGCCGCAGTCGGTGACCGTGACCACGATCTGCCCGGCCTCGTCATGGCGCGTCCGGATTACGAGTTCCCGCGGCCGGTCCGTGACCGGCTGCATGGCCTCGATACCATTGAGGACCAGGTTGAGGATGACCTGCTGCAGCTGGATACGGTCGGCGACGACAGACGGGAGCGCGGGAGCGAGGTCGAGCTGCAAGGATACCAGGTGACGCTGCAGTTCATGCTGCACCAGCCCGATCACCTGGTTGATGACTTCATTGACGTCGAGTGGCGCCTTCTGATCGGTCGTCTTGTTCACCATCGCGCGGACGCGCTGGATGACCTCGCCCGCCCGGTTGCCGTCGCTGATGATCGACCTGACCGCGCCGCGAGCTTCGTTCAGATCGGGGGCCGCCCGGTTGAGCCACCGCAGGCATGCCGCGGCATTGGTGACCACGGCGGCAAGCGGCTGGTTCACTTCATGGGCGATCGATGCGGCGAGCTCGCCGAGCGCCGTCACGCGCGTGACGTGTGCGAGGTTGGTCTGCGCTTCGTGCAACTCCGCCTCGGCTCGCTTGCGGGCGGTCACGTCGGTGACCGCTCCGATGAATTCGGTGTCGCCCGAAAGATTCGTCACCGCATGCGCCCTGGCGTGAACAAATTTGATCGCCCCATTGGGCATCAGCAATCGGTAGCCGTGTTCGAAGTCCTTGCCGTCGAGCGAGGCGCGGTCGATGGTCCGTTGCACGCGGGCGCGATCATCCGGATGGACGCGCTGCAGGACCGTGGCATGTGTGATGGAAGGAGCCCTGTCGAATTCGAAGATCCTGAACGTCTCTTCCGACCAGATGATCTCGCCGCTGGCGACGTGCCAGCCGAAGCTGCCGGTGTGGCTCAATCGCTGGGCTTCGGTCAGGTACATTTCACTCTGCTGCAGCGCATTTTCGGCGTGCTTGCGCTCGGTGATGTCCTCGCATGCGATCAGCACGATCAGCTGATCGCCCAGCCGCCGCACCGCCTTGGCGTTTTCACGAACCCAAATCCGTGAACCGTCCTTGCGGACCTTCCGGATTTCCCAATTGTGGGTCTGGCCGATGTTGTCGAGGCATGCCGCGACGTTGCGCTGCACCATGTCCCGGTCTTCGGCGGCAAAGACCCGCAGCACCGATTGTCCAAGCAGTTCGTCGACGGTGTAGCCGAGCTGCGCCGCGCCGAACGTGTTGACCGACAGCACGAGTCCCGTTGCGTCGACCATGAAGTACATGACCGGGTTGTGCTCGAATACCTCCTTCCATTGCGCTTCGCTGTTGCGCAGCGCCTCCATCGCGCGCTCCTCGCTGCTGGCTCGGCCGCGCAACATGGCTTCCATCCGCCTTTGCGAACGGCCCACCAGGCGGATCATCAGCAATGCGGCGGTCAGCGACGCGACGAGCAGCGCCAGGGCAACCAGATGGGCGGAAGCTGCCGGCTGCGGACCTAGCAACAGCCCGATGCAGGTTGTCGCCAAGGCCAGCACCATGCCGCCGAGCAGCCATTGCTCGGCCGACCAGGACTTCGTGGTCGGGTCGCGGATCATCGGCAGCCCAGCACTTGGCCATCATCATGGGCCGCGCTGCGTCGCTAGGTGACTGCTACCATCAGCGGCGACAACGTCGCCCTCCCAATAGACTGTATATTAGCAGCTTTCTTGCCGCCCGGGCGGGATGACGCCGGCCTTTTTGGCGGTCCACGCCCGTGGGATCGCGCAGAAAGCGAAGCCGTTGAGCGCGCTCAGGTCCAGGTTGCGACCTAAACTCAAGTATGAGTCGTCCCCACCGAATGTAACGGTCGGATCAACCTCCGTTCAATGGCCCGTTCCATCCCGGTGACTACGCTTATTGGGTGACTCGACGACGGCAGAGATTTCCGGGGTTCAGCAATCGCCAATCAGTGACGGAGATTGAAATGCCCAGCGCGCGCCTGCATCTGATCGTTTGCTCCGACGACGTCGACCACGAGGCAAGGCCTCAGAGACGCGATCGCAGCTTCCAGCCTTCCGTTATCGTTGGTGGCAGGCAAACAGCAAGCACGCTGACCGACAACCCGTGGATCGATCTGCTGGACGCATTCGATCTGGGCGTGGTGGTCTGTCAGGCCAGCTACCTGGCCTTGCTGGGAGCGAGCCTGGCGGCGCTGCAGCCGCAATTCGACGCGCCAGACTCAGGGCGGTAGCCGGCCCTGAATTCCAAGTCCGGCAGGCTGCCGGGACCGAAGCGCTGGCTGCTCGCGCCTGGGTCGCGCAAGACGGGTCCGATCACAGCCTCCGTGAGAGCCCGGAATCCATTCCCCGCCTAGCCCCGGCCCTGATGGATTCCGGGCTCAGTTCTGCAGACGCCCTCGGCTGCGCAATGGCGCACCGCAATGATGGGCGGAGCAGGTCGACGGCGCGGCTCCCGCGCCAGGCTCCCGACGGCGGCAAATTGCAGCAATTTTTTCGAAAGATGCCCGGTTCGCTTTAGCCGCTTTTGAAGCACCTGATTATTGGATCTGTCCGGCAACGGCATCGCTCTGCAGAGCTGTGCGTTGGTTCGCGCACTGACAGATCAGGGGCCGGTCATTATGAATCAGGCACAGCAGCACAAGCCGCCTCCCGAAGACAATAATTCCGTCACCAGGAATGAGGCCGACGGCGCACGGGGATTGCAGCGCGATCTGCAGGAACGGCTGCAGCCGGAGCATGACGAGCCGGCCAGCGATAGCGCTCCCCATCCCGAAGCGCCCGCAGGCTCAAGCCGGATGGTTCGCCGCCTGCTCAAGGTCGGCATTGGCCTTGCCATCGTCACCGTCTTCGGATGGCTGCCGCTCAGGGCTGTGTTGCAGACCTCGAGCGTGGAGGCCGTGGTCAACGCCAGGATCGTGACCTTGCGCTCACCGATCGACGGCACCGTGAGCGCGAAGCCGCAGAAATCCACGCAGCTCAGCGTGGTTCACGAGGGCGATGCGATCCTTCACGTCGTTAACGCACGCGGCGATCGCGCCCGGCTCGATGATCTCCGGCGACAGATGTCGCGGTTGGAAAATGAGCGCCCGAGTCTGGCCGCCAAGCTTGCGGCCGCCGAGACGGCGCAACAGGATCTTGCCCGCCAGGCCGGCCAGTTCCGTGACGGCCGCATCCTTCAGCTCGAGGCCCGGATCGCCGAAATCCAGACCGCGATCGAGGCCGCCGCCGCACGGCGGGAGGAGGCCGTGGCCGCCGTCGAGCGGGCGTCGTCGCTGATCAAGTCGGGCAGCGTGTCGACGGTCGAAATGGCCCGCCTGACGCGCGAGCAGGCGATCTCGCAGCAGACCGAAATCGGCGCTCGACGGCGTCTCGACGCCGCCAAGGTCGAGCTCACCGCGGCAAGGAATGGCACTTATCTCGGCGACAGCTACAATGACCGGCCGAGCTCCGTGCAGCGCGAAGAGGAGATGCGCCAGCGCGTGAGCGATCTGCGCGCCGATCTGGCGCATGCCGACGCCGAGATCGACTGGCTGACCCACGAGATCGCAGCCGAGCAGCTGCACTACGTCAACCGGGCGGAAGCCGACATCAAGGCGCCGGTCGGCGGGCGCATCTGGGAGATGATGACGTCGCCCGGCGAGGACGTCAGGGCCGGGCAGCCCTTGCTCAAGCTGCTCGATTGCAGCGGCGCGGTGGTCACGGCGAACGTCACCGAGAGCGTCTACAACGGACTGAAACTCGGCGAGCAGGCGAGCTTCGAGCCGAATGACGGCAGCGCCGCGCTGCAGGGCGAGATCGTCAATCTCACCGGCGCGTCGGGCGCGCCCGCGAACCTTGCGATCAATCCGGATGCGCTGAACAAGGAACCCTATCGGGTCACGGTCTCGATGCCGGCGCTCGATACCACGGGCAAGGATTGCGCGGTCGGCCGCACCGGGCGCGTGGTGTTCAACGCGGACCTGGCAAAGTCATGATGGCGGCATTTGCGCCCGGGCTGGTCGCCTTCGGCGCCTGCCTTGCCATCCTGCCCCTGCTCCGCCGCGAGCAGACCCTGGCCCGCGTCATGATGACCGGCATGTCGTTCGTCCTGCTGGTCCACTATTTCGCGTGGCGGGTGACCCACACCCTGCCGCCTCCAGGCCTCACCGCCGACGCGCTGGTCGGCTATCCCTTCATGCTGGCCGAGGCGGCCTCGATGATCGCGGTGTGCCTGTCGCTACTGTTCCTCAGCCGCACGATCGACCGTTCGCCTGAGGTCAATGCGATCCTGCGCCGATCGAGGTTGCCCGCAAACGCGCCGCTCGTCGACGTCTTCATCTGCACCTACAACGAGGAGAAAGCGATCCTGGAGCGCACCATCATCGGCGCGACCGGGCTGAACTATCCGAACTACCGCGTCTGGGTGCTCGACGACGGGCGGCGGCTCTGGCTGCGCCGGCTCGCCCAGGAGCTCGGCTGCAACTATCTGGCCCGCCCGGACAACCGCCACGCCAAGGCCGGCAACATCAATCATGCGCTCCAGCACGTTTCCGGGCTGGCTGAGCGGCCGGAGTTCATCTCGATCCTCGATGCGGATTTTGTCCCGATGCCGGATTTCCTGACCCGGGCGATGAGCCTGATGCAGGACGGCAGCGTCGGCGTCGTGCAGACGCCGCAGCACTTCATCAACCCTGATCCGATCCAGACCAATCTCGCGGCGACCGATGTGTGGCCCGACGAGCAGCGCTTCTTCTTCGATATTTTGATGCCGGCCAAGGATGCCTGGGACACGGCGTTCTGCTGCGGCACCTCATCGTTGATCCGCTTCTCCGGCCTGATGCAGATCGGCGGCTTCCCGACCGATTCGGTGACGGAGGATTACCTCGTCACACTGCGGCTGAAGGAGAAGGGACTGCGCACGGTCTATCTGAACGAGCGCCTGACCATCGGACTCGCGCCGGAGGGACTGAAGGAATACATCACGCAGCGCGGACGCTGGTGTCTCGGCTTCATGCAGATCTTCCGCGGCCGCAGCGGGCCGTTCTCGCGGCAATCGAAGCTCGCCTTCATGGACCGGCTGTCGCTGGTCGACGCCTTCATGAGCTGGGCGGCGGTCTACGGCACCAAGGTGTTCGGCCTGGTCGTGCCGTGGCTTTATCTGCTGTTCGGGATCAAGGCGGTCCATGCCGACCTGTTCGAGCTGCTAAAATATTTCCTGCCGTTCTATGTCTGGCACGCCTTCACGATGGCCTGGATTTCGCGCGGCCGCTCGCTCGCGATCATGACCGACGTGTCGCAATACATCGCGGCGCCCGCGGTGCTGAAGGCGGTCGTGACCGGCCTCGCCAGGCCGCAGGGCCACAAATTCAAGGTGACGGCCAAGGGCGGCGACCGCAACCGCCGCTTCATCGAGTGGCCGCTGCTGCGGCTCTACGGTGCCGCCCTGCTGATCACGCTGTTTGCGATCGCCTACGCCTTCATCCTGCATCTGCGCGGCGAAAACATCGCCTATGGCGGGCTGGCGCTGGCCTGGAGCCTGTACAATTGCGTCGTGCTCGCGATCGTGTGCTTCATCTGCATCGAGCAGCCGCGGCGCCGCAAGGCCGAGCGGTTCGAGCGCGACGAGCCGATCCTGATCCATCAGGACAGCGAGATGCGGCTGATCCGGATGGCCGACATCTCGATCTCCGGTGCGCGCTTCATCGATCCCGTCCCGCCCGCCATCGGTTCCTTGATCAAATGCAATGTCTACGGACAGAACGTCGCCGCGACTGTGGTCCGGCGCACCCGCGACGGCTTCGGCGTCCGCTTCGAGGACGCGGTCGCGACCCGGGTCAATGTCGTGCGCGCATTCTATGCCGGCGAATATGTCCGCGCTTTCCAAGGCGTGCGCGCCGCGCCGGTCGGCAAGGCCCTGCTGATGCGGCTGTTCGGCTAAGGCACGGTGAGATTAGGTCGAATGGCGGCCGCGAAGGCGGTGCGCCCGCTCCCCGAAAGGGCGGGGCTATCGCAGGCCATCGGCCGTGACGACGTGGAAGCGTTAAAGAAGGACGCAAATGACATTTGCACCCAGGGGTGAGTGTGCATCTGCGCAATTTCGGATTATTGGAAGAGTATCCCTGAGTTGCCCGACGCGTCAAGTAGCCTGGTCGAACGCTGTCAGTAGCTCGTGATCTGTCGCCTGTTTGTAGCTCGTGAAGTGTCGTGTTTTCGGTGCTCCGGAACAAGGGGGGCACGATGGGCACGGCATCCATTCACGAGGGTGTACGACGGATGCGGTTTTCAGATTTGCTGGATCGGACGGAGGCGAAGGAACTGACGCAGGAGGCAGCTTCGGAGGTTCTTG
>NZ_JBUYWT010000114.1:0-8796 GCF_055264925.1 Bradyrhizobium sp. KZN70725 | reverse complement strand
TCGCATTCATAAAGCACACTAGAATCATAAGTTTGCTAGTGTCCTTATCGAATCCGAAGTTCGCTCCGAAGGTGCGGCAAATGATGCGAACTTCGGATTCGGGACACTAGCCCGGAGCCGGGACCGGCATCCCCAGGGTTCCTCTGGCGCGGCTTGACAGCACCGCCTCCGTCAGTGTCTTACGGCCCGGTCCGGGGCCGGTTGCAAGGCTGGGCTGCCAAGCCTGGGCTGCCAAGGCTTGGTTGCCAAGGCCTGATTGCCAAGGCTTGGTTGCAAGGGATTGGCCCGGACCCGCTGTGGCGCGTTTTGCGCGACGCGGATACCGTTTTCCCCTGCGGCAGGCGTAAAGCGCCTGCGCGGAGATCACGCTCAACAAGGTAGGGATCGCCGATGACGGCAGCATTTACGTTTCCCGGGCAGGGCTCGCAGGCGGTTGGCATGGGCAAGGCCCTGGCCGACGCCTTTCCGGCGGCCAGGGCGGTGTTCGACGAGGTCGATTCCGCGCTGGGCGAGAAGCTGACCGCGATCATCTGGGATGGTCCCGGCGAGACATTGCAGCTCACCGAAAATGCCCAGCCCGCCCTGATGGCGGTGTCGATCGCCACATTGCGCGTGCTCGAGAGCGAGGCCGGCTTTTCGGTCGGCCGCAATGCGGCCTTTGTTGCCGGACACTCGCTCGGCGAGTATTCGGCGCTGGCCGCCGCCGGGAGCCTCTCCGTCAGCGACACCGCGCGGCTGCTCCGCACCCGCGGGCTCGCGATGCAGAAGGCGGTGCCGGTCGGCGTCGGTGCGATGGCCGCACTGCTCGGTCTCGACTACGAAACCGCCGTGGCGGTCGCCAACGAGGCGGCGCAGGGACAAGTCTGCCAGGCCGCCAACGACAATGGCGGCGGCCAGGTGGTGGTCTCCGGCGACAAGGCCGCCGTCGATCGCGCGGTCGAAATTGCCAAGACCAAGGGCGCCAAGCGCGCCATGCTGCTGCCGGTGTCGGCGCCGTTCCATTGCAAGCTGATGCAGCCGGCGGCCGATGCGATGGCAGAGGCGCTGTCGGGGGTGACCATCAAGGCGCCCGCGGCGCCGCTGGTCTCCAACGTGCTGGCCTCCGCCATCACCGATCCCGACGAGATCCGCCGCCGCCTGATCGAGCAGGTCACGGGCACCGTGCGCTGGCGCGAGTCGGTTGCCTATATGGCAGGGCAGGGCGTGACGCGGTTCTTCGAGATCGGCGCCGGCAAGGTGCTGAGCGGCCTCGTCAAGCGCATTGCCGACGGCGCGGTCGGCGTGTCCGTCGGCGGTCCGAACGATATCGCTGCGGCCAAGGACGCGCTCGCAGCTTCGGCTTGAAGCAGCCGGAAGGAGAATTCGATGTTTGATCTGACTGGCAAGACGGCGCTCGTCACGGGCGCAACCGGCGGCATCGGCGGCGCGATCGCGCAGGCGCTGCATGCGCAGGGCGCGACGGTAGCGATCTCGGGGACGCGGCGCGAGGTGCTGGACGGCTTCGCGGCCAAGCTCGGCGAGCGCGTGCACGTCCTGCCGTGCAATCTCTCCAGCAAGGATGATGTCGAGGCGCTGGTGCCGGCAGCGGAAGCTGCGATGGGGCAGGTCGACGTCCTGATCGCCAACGCCGGCATCACCCGCGACAACCTGTTCGTGCAGCTGCGCGACGAGGATTGGGACGACGTGATCGCTGTCAACCTGACCGCGACGTTCCGCCTGGCGCGCGCGGCGACCAAGCTGATGATGCGCAAGCGCTTCGGCCGCATCATCGCGATCACCTCGATCGTCGGCGTCACCGGCAATCCGGGGCAGGGCAACTACACCGCGTCGAAGGCCGGCATCATCGGCCTGATCAAGACGCTGGGCGCCGAATACGCCAAGCGCGGCGTGACCGCCAATTGCATCGCGCCGGGTTTCATCAAGACGCCGATGACCGATGCGCTCAACGACAAGCAGCGCGAATCCATCCTGGCGAAGGTTCCTGCGGCGCGGCTCGGAACGCCCGAGGACATCGCCGCCGCGGCGGTCTATCTGGCCTCGAACGAGGCCGCCTACGTCACCGGACAGACGATCCACGTCAACGGCGGGATGGCTATGATTTGAGCTACTGGCCGGCTCTCGCAATGCGGCGAAAAGCCGTTTTCGGGAGCCGGTTCAGGCGTGTAGTCAAGGCTTTGGAAGTATGGTAGCTGAAGCCCCCGTGGATGGGCGAAGAACGCCATTGCAGGATTTTGAAACCCTGTATATTGGCGTGGCGACGCCTGCCGTTCGCCGGGGCTTTAATCGGCTACGACCGGGCCGAATCAAGACTATGCGCGACTGAGTAATCGAGACGACCACGATGGCTCGTATCGTCTTGGGGTCGGGTCCAATGGAACAACGAGGTTGAACGATGAGTGAGATTGGCGAGCGGGTTAAGAAGATTGTGGTCGAGCACCTTGGTGTCGAACCCGAGAAGGTGGTCGATAGCGCGAGCTTCATCGATGACCTCGGCGCCGACAGCCTCGACACCGTCGAGCTCGTGATGGCATTCGAAGAAGAATTCGGTTGCGAGATTCCCGACGACGCGGCGGAGACGATTCTGACCGTTGGCGACGCGACCAAGTTTCTCGAGAAGAACGCGAAGAGCTGACGCCGATCGCGAAGTTGACGGGGCCGGACGGACCGTGATCGAGCGGTCCCCCGGCTTCTTATTATCAGCCGCGCATTGCTGGCCGGAGAGGTGGAAATGAGACGAGTTGTCGTCACGGGGCTGGGCATGCTTACACCGCTCGGCTGCGGCGTTGACGCAACTTGGGCGCGCATCCTCGCCGGAGACAGCGGCGGCAAGAAGATCGACACGTTCGACGTGTCCGACCTGCCGAGCCAGGTCGCCTGCTACATTCCGCGTGGCGACGGCACTGGCGGCACCTTCAATCCCGATCAGTGGATGGAGCCGAAAGACCAGCGCAAGGTCGACGACTTCATCGTCTATGCGATGTGCGCGGCCAAGCAGGCGCTGGACGATGCCGACTGGCATCCGAAGTCGGACGAGGACCAGTTCGCCACCGGCACGATGATCGGCTCCGGCATCGGCGGCCTCACCGGCATTGCCGAGACTGCGGTGCTGCTGAAGGAGCGCGGACCGCGCAGGGTCTCTCCGTTCTTCATTCCGGGCCGCCTGATCAATCTGGCCTCCGGCTACGTCTCGATCGAGCACGGCCTGAAGGGGCCCAATCATGCAGTGGTCACGGCGTGCTCGACCGGCGCGCATGCGGTCGGCGACGCGGCGCGGCTGATCGCGCTCGGCGACGCCGAGGTGATGGTCGCCGGCGGCGCCGAATCGCCGATCTCGCGCATCGGCATCGCCGGCTTCTGCGCGGCGCGTGCGCTGTCCACCGGCTTCAACGAGACCCCGCAAAAGGCATCGCGGCCGTACGACAAGGATCGCGACGGCTTCGTGATGGGCGAGGGCGCCGGCGTCCTCGTGCTGGAGGAATACGAGCACGCGAAGCGCCGCGGCGCGAAGATCTATGCCGAGGTCACCGGCTATGGCCTGTCGGGCGATGCCTTCCACATCACCTCGCCGCCGCCGGACGGCAATGGCGGCTTCCGCAGCATGACCATGGCGCTGAAGCGCGCCGGCCTCGCGGCATCCGACCTCGACTACATCAATGCGCACGGCACCTCGACGCAGGTCGGCGACGAGATCGAGCTCGGCGCGGTCGAGCGTCTGCTCGGCAATGCGGCCTCGAAGGTTTCGATGTCGTCGACCAAGTCCGCGACCGGACATCTGCTCGGTGCGGCCGGCGCGATCGAGGCGATCTTCGCGATCCTGGCGATTCGCGATAACGTGGTGCCGCCGACCATCAATCTCGACAACCCATCGGTGCAAACGGCGATCGATCTTGTGCCGCATACGTCGCGCAAGCGTGACGTCAATGTGGCGCTGTCCAATTCCTTCGGTTTCGGTGGCACAAACGCTTCCGTGATCGTGCAGCGCGTGACCAATTAGTAGGTCGTTAGGGCGTTTTCGAGCGAAGTGGGTGCCGGTTCGCGTGAAGAAAACGCGTCGAAAAAGAGAATCCAAAGTCCCGTTTCGATTCGATCGGAACGGGACTTTAGAACTAGTCCACCGTTTTGCCGTATTCCGCGGTGACTCCTAATAGCGGGCGTATGCTATTGGCAGGGCAGGGGTTTGTCCGGCCACGATTCAACCGGCAGGATATTGGTTTGCATCGATGAGTGAGAGGCCGCCCATTTCACCGAGGAGTCCACGCGCCGCGCTGGAGCCCGAACAGCTTCCGCCGCCGCCCAAGCGCTCGGATCGCGCCCGCAATCCCTTCGTGATCGTCGGCAATGCCATCTTCACCATCCTGATCATCCTGATGATCGGCGCCGGCGCGACGTATTACTACGGCAAGCAGGCGCTGGAATCGCCGGGACCGCTGCAGGAAGACAAGATCGTCAACATCCCGGCGCGCGCCGGCAAGCGTGACATTGCCGACGTGCTCTCGCGTGAGGGCGTGATCAACGTCAATCCGTGGGTCTTCATCGGCGGCGTGTTCGCGCTGAAGGCAAGCTCCGATCTCAAGCCAGGCGAATATTCGTTCCAGAAGAACGCCAGCCTGCGCGACGTCATCGCCACCATCGTCGACGGCAAGGTGGTGCAGCACGCCATCACGATACCGGAAGGCCTGACGTCCGAGCAGATCGTGACGCGGCTCTCCGACAACGACATCTTCACCGGCTCGGTGCGCGAGATCCCGCGCGAGGGCACGCTGCTGCCGGAGACCTACAAATTCCCGCGCGGCACCACGCGCGACCAGGTGATCCAGCGCCTGCAGCAGGCGCAGAAGCGCGTGCTCGCCGAAATCTGGGAACGCCGCAACACCGACACGCCGCTGAAATCGCCGGACCAGCTGGTCACGCTGGCCTCGATCGTCGAGAAGGAAACCGGCCGCGCCGACGAGCGCAGCCGCGTCGCCGCCGTGTTCGTGAACCGCCTGCGCCAGCGGATGAAGCTGCAGTCCGATCCGACCATCATCTACGGACTAGTGGGCGGCAAGGGAACGCTGGGCCGTCCGATCAAGCGCAGCGAAATCACGCAGCCGTCGCCCTACAACACCTATGTGATCGACGGCCTGCCGCCCGGACCGATCGCCAATCCCGGCCGCGCCTCGCTGGAGGCGACCGCAAACCCGGCGCGCACCCGCGACCTGTTCTTCGTCGCTGACGGAACCGGCGGCCACGCCTTCACCGAAACCTACGACCAGCACGCGAAGAACGTCGCCAAGCTGCGCGCGTCGGAAAAGCAGATCCAGAACGACACCGTCGAGCCCGCGGATGATCCGGCGCCCGCCGCCGCGACGCCCGGCGCCGACACCAATCCCACGGCGACGACGCCGAAGCCCACCAATCAAAAGAAGCCGCCGCGCGGTCGGCAGGGCGCAGCCCGACAGACCAATTCGCCGCCGGTGGTGCAGCGCTAAAGCGCGATCGTCATCGCGCTTTAGCTTCTTGTTTGAGCATGATCTTTCGGAAAACCGCCATACACTTTTCCGGATCATGCTGTAGCTCTGCATTTTCCGGTGGTGGAACGTAATTCCACTTTCACGGAATCCGTTTTAAGGTCGCACCGGCTCCCCACGAGTCTCGCAGGCTCCGGGTGAGTCCCATATCCTTCTGTTGGAGAGTTCACGCGATGGCGCTGTCGAGCATGACTGGCTTTGCCCGAAGCCATGGCGCAAGCGGTCCCTATACGTTCGAGTGGGAGCTGAAATCGGTCAATGCCAAGGGCTTTGACCTGCGGTTGCGGCTTCCGCCGGGCTGGGACGAACTGGAAGCGCTTGCCAAGAAGCGGGCCGGCGAGCTGCTGTCGCGCGGCACGGTCTACGCCAATCTCAGCGTCAAGCGCACCGACGCGGCGCAGACGATCCGGATCAATGAGGACGTGCTCGCCGCCGTGGTGAAGGTCGCCGGCACGCTCGCGCAGCGGATCGACGCGGTGGCGCCGAGCATCGACGGACTGCTCGGCATCAAGGGCGTCATTGAGGTGGTCGAGCCCGAGAGCAACGAGGACGAGGACAAGGCGGCGCGCGAGGCGGCGGCGATGGCCTTCGAGCAGGCGCTCGGCAGCCTTGTCGAGATGCGCCGCCGCGAGGGCGATGCGCTGGGGCAGATCCTGATGCAGCGGATGGACGAGGTCGAGCGGCTCGCCAGGCGCGCCGAGACCGCTCCCGGCCGCAAGCCCGAGGCGATCAAGGCGCGGCTGGCCGAGCAGATCGCGGCCCTGCTCGAGACGTCCGACCGCTTCGATGCCGACCGCCTGAACCAGGAGGCGATCCTGATCGCCACCAAGGCCGACATCCGCGAGGAACTCGACCGCATCG
The DNA here is from genome assembly GCF_055264925.1 of Bradyrhizobium sp. KZN70725. Taxonomy (NCBI): domain Bacteria; kingdom Pseudomonadati; phylum Pseudomonadota; class Alphaproteobacteria; order Hyphomicrobiales; family Nitrobacteraceae; genus Bradyrhizobium; species Bradyrhizobium sp. KZN70725. The sequence continues at coordinate 2,425 of NZ_JBUYWT010000114.1, read as the reverse complement.
CCTCGCACATCGCCCAGGCGCGCGAGATGATCGGCAAGGGCGGTCCGGTCGGGCGCCGGCTCGACTTCCTCGCCCAGGAATTCAATCGCGAGGTGAACACCTGCTGCTCGAAGTCGAACGACGTCGAGCTGACCAACACCGGGCTTGAAATGAAGAACGTGGTCGAGCAGTTCCGCGAACAGGTCCAGAATCTGGAGTGAATGATGACGGCGCAGGGTTTTGACGGCGTAGAGCGGCGCGGACTGATGTTCGTCCTGTCGTCGCCGTCGGGCGCCGGCAAGACGACGCTGTCTCGCATGCTGCTTGAACGCGAGCCGGGCCTGAAGATGTCGGTGTCGGCGACCACGCGGCCGATGCGGCCGGGCGAGGTCGAGGGCCGCGACTATTTCTTCGTCGACAAGAAGAAGTTCGAGAAGATGGTCGAGCACGGTGAACTGCTCGAATCGGCCACCGTATTCGACAACCGCTACGGCACGCCGAGTGCGCCGGTCGAGGCCGCCCTAGCGGTGGGGCAGGATGTTCTGTTCGATATCGACTGGCAGGGCACGCAACAGCTCCACCAGAAAGCCAGCGCCGATGTGGTGCGGGTGTTCATCCTGCCGCCGTCGGCCGCCGATCTCGAGAGGCGGCTGCATACCCGGGCGCAGGATTCGGAAGAGGTCATCCGCGGACGGATGAGCCGCGCCAGTCATGAGCTGAGCCATTGGGCGGAATACGACTACATCGTCGTCAACCACAACGTCGACGATGCCTTTGCCGAGGTGCAGTCGATCCTGAAGGCCGAGCGCCTCAAGCGCGAGCGCCGCACCGGCCTTACCGAATTCGTGCGCGGCCTGCAGCGTCAGCTCGAGAAGTAGCGCGTTGCGGACGTGATGCGAGCGCATCACGTCCGTTTGCATTTTTTCCTAAGCGGACCTTAGTTCGTCGCGCTGCGCGCAAGCCGCTGCAGCATCGCGGCGATCTGCTTGTTGTCTTGCTCCCTTTGATCCCGATCACGCGTAGTCTCGCGACGTGGAGCAGGCTTCTCGGCGCGGCGTGGAGCGGGCGTCTCCGCGCGACGTGGAGCGGGCGTCTCCGCACGGCGCGGAACGGGCGTCTCGGCGCGGCGCGGCGCAGCCTCGGACAGCCGCAGCGGACGATCCCGGCTGACAACTGCCATCGGGGGCGCCGGTTCGGTGTGCAGCGAATCCCACGGCGCCTGCCACTCGTCCTCGGTCTGGTAGGGCGCCGAGCGCCTGCGGGTCAGCCGGAACACCAGCGTGCTGACCAGGCCGGCCAGCGCCAGGGCTCCAACCATCACGATCAGCAGCATCTGCGTCGACGACGGTGACTTCTCCACGGACGCTTCGGCCGTGGCGGGGGCGGCAGGCGCCGGCGCGGCCGCCGGTTGCGGCGTCGTGTCTGCCTGCGCAACCGCGGTCGGCTGGTCTGCGGCGCGTCTGGTTCCGTTGGTTCCGGCCATGCTCGATGCATCCAGCCATCTGGCGTTCACGTCGGACGGCTGCGCGTTGGTACCGGTGGGCGTGGCTGCCGGGTCGGGCGTCGCTGCCGTTCCGCCGGCCTGGCCGGCGTCGGCGCTTGGCGCAGGTACGGCTGCGACCTGGGGCGAGGGCCATTCGGCATGGGCATCGGCGACTGATCTGCGCATCGCCGGCTGCTGCGGCGCGGGCTGGCTCTGCGGCGTCGGCTGGCTCTGTGGCGGCGTCGCGTCGGCCGTTGTGGTATCGGGCGCTGCTGCCGCTGGCGGCTGCTGCGTGCTCGTCGTCGCCGTCTTGGCGGCCTTGTTCTTGGCCTCGTTCTTGGCCTCGCCGAGATACCAGCACTTCTTCTTGCTGCGATCGAGATGGTAGAACCAGTGGCTTCCCGCAGGCGCGGTTCCCTTGGGCGCGGCCAGGCAGGTGTCCGCCGTGTTGTTAGTGCTATTGGCCGTATTGGCGGCGGTCTGGGCCATGGCGCTGCAACTGGCGCCGGCCAGGATGCTGGCGGCAAGCGCCGCAGCGAATTTCGCTGAACGATTTGACATACGCGTCCCCGGTATCTCTTTTTTAACGCAAACGCTGGAGATCCCAATCTCGGCAAAGAGTTGGGTCGCAATGCGCCGCAAATCCGGAACGGGTGGGGCTTAATTGGGGCTCGCGGCGTGCCGCAATTGCGGCGAGCCCGAGGCCGCGGAACGTGAACCGAACGATGGCTTGGTTCGACCGTCAGGTTCCATCGGAGCGGCCGCGTCCCGCTGGCGGTAGCAGCACCGGCGGGACGTCATGTCTCAGCGTGATCTTTCGGAAAACCGCGTCACGCTCTTCCGGATCATGCTCTAGGTGGTGTGGACTCTAAGGATTCCCTTTTAGGAGCAAATCAGATTCAAGGCTGCTTTTGGGGAGGCCGCTTTGGGTGTGATGGACCGTTTGGTATTGAGCGACGCGGC
>NZ_JBUYWT010000113.1:0-8857 GCF_055264925.1 Bradyrhizobium sp. KZN70725 | reverse complement strand
AACTCGCGCCCGTATCAATTGGATGTTCACAACGGACAAAGCTCGCACCAAACTGGGGCGCGCCTATCCAGGCATACCCAAAGAGTCAAAATCACTGTGACGAGCTACTAGGGCGGTTCACCATCCATTCAGCCCAGAGCACTTACCCATCTCGTCGGGCAGCGCCGACGAGGAGGAGTAACATGTCCAACGCTCGGGAGGACTTCGATGCCAGTAGTGTCGTTATCGATTGGATCGACGCCTGTAAGCAGCGCCGCCTGGGTGATTTGCTAAACCTCTACGATGACACGGCTACGGTCGAGTGCTGCGAGGGCGGGAGCTTTCAAGGCCGAGCCGCGATGAAATGGTACTGGGGTCAAAGGCTCGCGGCGTTGGGAGCCGATGTGTTCGAGATCGAAGCATTGATGCCCGAGGGGGACTGTGTTTCGCTCGACTATCGCACGTATGACGGCCAGCGCGTGCGCACGTATTTCCGGTTTACCGACGCAGGAAAAATCCGGCTTACGGCCTGCGCGCCGATCAGAGAGGCCGCCTAGTAGCCCGGGCAGCTCATCCCTTTCCGGCTAGCCCCATTCCGACGAGGTAACTTACTTGGGATGCAGTCCCGCCAGAATTGCTGTCTACCTACTCTTCCGCACCGACGGTTTCCGCGCTCCAACATGCAGCATCAGGGTGAGGATCACGCGCGCTGGGAAGCGCAATGCCGAGATTTTTATTCGCCCTCCAAGGGGGCACAACGTTGATGATAAGCACGGGTTGGAGTTTGAGAACGATCTCGGAGCATTTCGAGCAGCGCGGAAGGTTGACGACGGCCCCATCTCCGAGTTGATTTGGAAAGCTTAGTGCAGCGTCTGCCGTCGATGCCGCGACGCCTGCTCGATCAGTTCCGCGTTCAAACAATTTAAGATGTGCTCCAACTGCTCATTGACCAGCAACAGAGCCCTGAGAGCGCTACGCACATCGCCGTCACAGGCAGCGACGATCTCGTCCAGCTCCCGGTCATATTCATCCAGATAATCGTTGGTTGTTGGGTGCGGCATGCGAACAACATCCAACCAGAAAATGTCTTGTGGAAACAACGAGCGCGGCACTTCTCCTCGATATTCACAGGCAGCGCCCCGAACACGCAGTTGCATTTGTGCGAGCCGCGCTCTGCTCTGGATGGATACTTTCAGCCTTTTGGGAGGCTACATGGTCGAGGTGTATTTCAACGTCAGGCGTGATCTGCTCGTTGTGAAAAAGGGATTGCCGGTGCCTGACATTGGCGCCCAAGGAAAATGGCGCAAGAGCAAGAAGAGGGTCATCAGGGTTAGCGAGGAGATCAGGCAGGCGGTCCACAGCCAAGGCTATTACATGAGGAAGTCAAGAGACCGCAAGAAGAACTGAGCCGTCGCCGAAAGTTGGCGCAAAGGCCCGGCAGCCTGTTAAGGCCGCCGGACGAGCGCGAATATAAATTTCATGAACACGGCAAATATCCTGCGGTGCAGGGAGAACTTCTATCCCGGGCGACTACGGTGGCCTCGCCGGCTAGGCATGTCCTGGCACTCGGTCCCACGTCGGTTCGCGTCGGACCGCCAGTCGCAGGGTGGAATGGCAGATCGGACACTCAAATGAGTGGATGTCGTAATCCTTCGTGAAAGCGGCGACGGCAACGAGCTTGCGCTCCACGTTACAGGCAAAGCATACGGGCGACGACATGGCGTCTCCCCCCTTTCGCAATCGGAGTAAAGGCGCAAGGTTACGTCCGATTGGGCAGACGCGCCGTCGATTTTATGAGCCGTAGCAATACTGTCTGTAACGCTGTCCTGTCGGTGTGAGACCCGGAGGTGCAGGTTCATTCTTGCTGCAGTCGTTTAGCTATCGGCGGCACGCCGAAGCCCAGCTAGCGTCGCTTGCTGCCTAGCCCTCATCGGTCAAGAAACTGCTCGGGAGGTCATCATGCTCATCGCAAACCGGTTCGACAGTCGGACCCTCGCTCGTGCGGTCTGTCAACCCACCATCCAACCCACAAATGATCGGAGCATCTCTCTTTTGGATTGGATCGTATAGCGACGCATTCTGTCAGACGCGCCAATAGCTTAGCCTTATTCTGGGCTAATTTCGAGAGAAGCCTCCGGTTCGCTGCGTTGGTCGAGGATCAATCAGTGTGGATCAAGCTTGTAGCCGTCGGAGTAATTGGCCTGGTCGGAATGGGCGCGGTTACAGCGCTCGGGAGGAATCCCGCGCTGCCGCTTGACGAAGCCTACCCAGTGGCGGAGACGTCGAGTAAGAGCGACCGTCTACCACTCAAGGCCGAACCCGCGACAGATGTGGTCGCCGTGGGAAATGAAGTCGTGTCAGCAAACGAGGTTGCTGCGATCACAACGGGCGCTTCAGCATCAGCAACGATCACCGCAGCAGACCCGCCAATAGCTATCCCGGCCCGTCAGGCCGATCGACAGAAGGCACCGGCCAAGATCATTTCTCGACATTGGCACGATCCTGCGGACACCAAGTACAAATCGGCAAAGCGGAATGCGGGTAGCGGAAACGGTGCGCCAATTGCCCGCCCCGAAGCGCTGAAACAGCTTGGCGAAGCTAAGAACTGCAGCCAGAGCGACTTGGACAGTTTCCTGCGATCGGTCAATCTGAAGCCGCGCTGCGCTTCCTAGGAGCAGTGGCCGCACCAGCAGACGACCCCGACACGGTCATCGGGCGCGTCGGGGCTGCATTCCAAGCTCCCGCCGTCAGGCGCGCTGACAACGGAAGCAAGAAAGATGACTTCCTGCATTCCCGCCCCGTTCCGCGTCTAAGCAGCACCATTAGGGATTACCCCCGCCCTCGGCTCGCCGAAAATGATAGAAAAAACGTCAGGGGATGCCCTTCGCTATCTCGCGCTTTTTCATGCTGCAATGCCACACAATAACGCTAGCGGCCTTGGCGCGGGGAACGCCAAGGCCGCTTTAAACTCCCGGTCGGGGGGCAACCTATCGCGGGAGCTTATGATGACTCCCGGCATTGCCCCTTGTTCCTGGTGCGTCAGCCCACCCGCAGATTTTCGGCGGATGTTTTTCCGCGATTGTCCTTCGCTTCGTAGCTGACTTTCGCGCCCTCATTTAGGTTGCTCAGCCCCGCCCTTTCGACGGCAGAAATATGCACAAAAATATCCTTGCCTCCGTCATCGGGCTGGATGAATCCGTAACCCTTCGTCGGGTTGAACCATTTCACAGTACCTGTAGCCACAGACAAAACTCCCTTTGGTCCTAATGCGGGAAACCTAAGCGCTGAGCGTCAGGTCCCGCAAGGATAAAGACCGCGTGGGAAAACAGCCGTTAGCAAATCAGCAACCAAACCGGCTCACGCTTCTCTGTGGGACGGGACCGATTGGGGAATTCGCACGGTCACCGTTTCGGGGAGGAGCTGGCGCACGGGCCCTGGCGCTGGCTCTTCTTCCCATGTGGCTGGGCCCTAAAAAATAGCAACTCGGGCGCAGGTACTGACGTTTGCTCACGCTTGGGAATTTTCAGGGCCCAGGTTTTGGAATGAACGCCGCCGGGCGCATATTTCTGAGACCGGCGGCGTATTTTCTTGGGATTATTTCGATGATCCACACGGGTTTCGTGAAGTTGGGCAGCAAAGACAGTAGTTAGCCGCCCTCAAAAGCCCGATTCCGAAATCTTTAATAAATTCGGACCAGCCTCCTTCCGCGACAGGGAGGTGTATCATGCGTAATCATGACTTCGTGTCCGATGGATTCCTCGCGCTAATCGCGACCTGCCTTGTGCTGTTGTGCTCGGGCCTGCTCGTTATCGCATTTAGCTAGTCGGACCTTGGCACCCTGATCGTTCCGGATGCTCCTAGGGGCCGCTTGGGGACACCCCCGCGCAGAGCACAAGCATGCCGCATTCAACGGCTGGCCTGCTCATCCAACATTCACGTTCAACTTCCTACAGTGTGGGGTGCCTTAGATTCCACGAGAGGAAACCATGAAGCTGAAGTTTGCACTTGTTGGACTTACTGCGCTCGGCAGCCTTGCTGCAGCAGGAAGCGCGTCAGCGATGCCGCTCGCCGCACCTTCTCCCGCTTCAAACGTCGAGAACGTCGCCGTAGTGTGCGGGCCGAACGGCTGTGTCCGCACGGCGCCCGTCTACAGGGGGTACGGCTACGGTTACGGCTATCGTGGCTACGGCGTCCGTCGTTACGGATACGTGCACAGGGGCTACGGTTATCATAGGGGTTACGGCTATCACGGCGGTTATCGCCGCTGGTGATTTCGTGCAAAAGCCCGTCGGTAGGATCCGACGGGCAGATTGATCTGCATCACTCGCGTGTGTTGACCGCCCTGCTACCGCTGTGTTGCCGGGATTACAGGGCCAGCTGGAAGACCGCCGCCGGGACGCTGTATTTCAAGCCCGGCGGCGTAGTTACCTTGGGAGATTAGATGGGCGCTGTCGCTTTAGGCCCCGCTCATTCGATCGGTAGAGAAAGCGCCGGCAGCGACTTATTGCCCTGCTCGCAACCCGTTCGCCCCTTGAGTGGTAGAGCCGGCGTTGAGGAATCCGCGGCAGTCCGGTCCATGAAGTGGGTCAGATTAACGCCTGATGACCACTCCACATAACCAACTGCCGCAAAGGCAACTGCTCCCACGACGAGAACACTGAGCACTGAAGCGGCGGCTGCTGACGGCAAGCTTTGGCTGCTGAAAAACGGCATCACGATTCTCCGACACCGAGTCGCCACCCATTTGCGGTTATGTTAGGCCGATTAGCGATGATCGGGTGTGAATGGCCTCACATATCACGCGCACTTGATGCCGGAGCGTTCGGCTTCACGTAATTGGCCCATGGCACAGCCCCTGCAGTTTGCTTGGTGCTGGGGATTTCAGCGTCCCAGTTCAGGAAGGAAACGCCGCCGGGCGTGTATTTTTGAGACCGGCGGCGTCATTTCCGAGACAGGTTTTAAATTGGATCCAGTCGGCCACCCAATCAGGCAGACGATCCGGAAGCGGCTTGTCGAGAAGGCCGCCGACCAGCACGGCGAGCGCCACGCCTTCGATGGCACCCTCGGCGAACTCGCCTTTGCCCTTCCCCCGTTCGAAAAGAAAGACCGACAAAAGCTTGTCCCTTTCGATGCGCGCTCACCGCTGGGCCGGATTCTGATTAATGGAACAGCAACGTCGTTTGCATAAGATGCAGTTCACTCGCTGCAGGACGCTCGAAAATGACCGAGTACGTCATCAGGGAAGTTGGCCTTCGCCAGTGGCTCGTGTTTGCCGATCGGCGAAGCATCGCTTTTTGCGCCGACGAAGATGAGGCGGTGAAAGCCATGGCCGAACATAGCGCGCGCCGCCGTCGACCACCCGAAACAATGGAAATTGCGCCAAGGGAAAACCCGCCGGCGTGAACCGGCGGGCGCCTCGCCTTCAGGCTAGGCTAAGTTGACCACCGCAGCGGCCATCGCCTGCCTTAGCTGGTAGTGCCAGCCCTCCCGGCCGATGTTGTCGGAGTCGGGTCACTCGTCGCCCTCGTCTTCCACCTCGTTTACGTACTGGGGAACGGCGGCGATGCCAGCAAGGGTCGTAGGTATCGTTGTCGCCAGATCCCACGCGGCATCTCTTGCAGCGTGACAGCAGGCTTCGTTGTGGTCTTGGGCGTCGTAGTACGCATCTGTACCGGGCTCCGTCCGATCGTATGCGTAGATGGAAGCTAGGTGGTCCGCCGAGGCCTGACGGTGCTTGGCGATGGCGGCGAAAGCTGGATCTTCCGCCTCAGCTTGAGACGAAACTCCGAGCGTTGAAGTTACGGCGGCGCCCACCGCCATCTGCAGACTGAGCCTTCGTGTTACCTGTTTCATGCCATGCCTCCCTGCTGCCAGTCCTGCGTGCCGATCTGCTCGAGCAGGCCTTCCATGTCGCCGAGCCCGGTCTCGAATCCCTCCTCGAGGTCGCGGGCGTCACCGGCCGCCCAATGGGTCTGGCTGGCCCATTCGAGGCTCCCGAGCGACGGCTCGCTGTCCGCTTGATCTTGTTCGGCGTCGACCTCGGCCGTCTCCTCGCCGAGGCGCTGCCGGTTGGACAGCTCCTGGTTCATCATTCGATCGAAGCTTCCGAGATCCGGCTCACGATCGTCGACGCCGATGGACGGCTCGGCGTCGCCGTCATCCTCGAGCTCGCGAGAAACGTAGTCGTCGGTGCTGTCGAGAAACTGGACCAACCGGTCTATTTCGTCTCTGGCCTCCCTGCGGAGGCGACCTATCGCGACGAACAGATCTTCGGGGGAAACATCGGTCTTGAAATAAAGCGCGGCAGCGGACGCAGCCGCGCCGGGCAATGCTATGCTATGCTATGCTATGCTCTGGGTTAACTGAGCCATGAAACACCTCATAGTTTGGGCTGTCGCGATGTTACCAGCACCGCGGCGGGCCGCTTGTTTTCCAAGCATATTTAAGGTACAACCATAATCATGAAGGAGTCAAGAACGGTTGCACCAAAAAGGCGCGGCAGGCCTGTCACGAAGGGCGGGCGTGACCCTCATATTGCTGCTCGTATGCCACCAGCGCTTATTGCTGACGTCGAGGCATGGGCTGCAGCCACTGGCGTCGCGCGCTCCGCGGCGTTCCGTCGGCTGGTTGAGCTGGGGCTGAGCGTGAAGCCAAACGGCCGCCCCCCAAGCGAAAATCAGAAGACGCGCGCGCGTGAAATGGCTGCAAAAGCCATAGACAAGATGGCAGACAAATCAGCAACCGCTGACGATCAGGAAACTCGGAAGCGCCGTTTGCTCAAAGAGCCGGAAGAGTTTCGAGAGATGCGCACCGATTGGGCGAAGCGGAAGACGTGATTACGAAAATGCCAGGGCCGACCGTGAACGCCCGTCAGCGCCAGTTGATGCAGTATCTACGATCAGGTGAATGGGTTTTGGTATCCAAGATCCCAGTTGCTGCGAGCCGAGGCACACTTGATCGGATCGCGCAAAATGGATGGATTGAGCGCCGGGGCGGAGGCCCCAGGTCGGAAATCAAACTCACTTCGGCTGGGCTGGTGGCGCTACAGATGCCCATCTGATCTGCATCAAAATAGCCGGAAACGCCGCCAGCTCAGACGAGCAAGCCAACCGCAAGCGCCGACCAGATCATCGTTGTGGTGGGAGCAATCTGTTTCTGGGCGATCGACAAGTTTGCTCAGGATCGCCGATTGGCTAACCTCCTTAAGCTGCTGGTGGTACTTGTTTGCCTAGGCGCGATTGTGCAGCGCCTCCTGGTTCTCACATACTAACCCAAGCGCGTCAGCGTGTGCGCCAGGGAGCCCATCCGTGGGTATTGGACCCGGTAGTCAGCAACTAAAACGGACGTGAGGTGTTTCCAAATCGGGCGACTTTCTAAAAGCATGGGAGAGTCCGATGCTTAGGAAAATCCTAATCACACTAATCGCGGTTCTGGCCGTGGCATTTGCACCAACTACTGCTTCTGCGCGCGGAGGCTTCGGTGGTGGTGGCTTTCATGGCGGTGGTTTCCACGGCGGATTTGGTGGCGGCTGGCGCGGCGGTGGTTGGCGCGGAGGCGGGTTTGGAGCGACCGCTGTTGGACTTGGCATAGGGCTCGGCTTGGCGGGTGCCTACGCTGCCTACGGTTATCCGTACGGATACGGCTCCCCGTATGGGTATGGTTACGACTACGGTTATCCCTATGGCTACGGCTACCCGTACAGCGCCAGTTATGGCTACTGCGTCGCAACGGCCAGCCAGCAGGTGTATACTTGCTATTAGTAGCGAGCCAGCAGCTCATCCCGCTCGAGCGTTGAGATCAATCACGACGAGCCGAGTGCGGGGCTGTGGGTAACGCTTTGCCTGGCAAATGTGGAGGGTAAAATGGCCCTGCACTTCAGCCACGTCGGCACTGGCGATCTGGAGATGTGGATCGCAAGCAGCGACGACTATTCATTCGTAATCAGCAACGAGAGCCGAAGTGGACCCGGATTGCATGGAGATCCGGGCTTTGGCGCGTCATATCGCCCCGACTTTCTGAATATGCCGGCGGCTCAAGTGCCCGGATCTCCCTTCAGCACGTTCTCTGAAGCCGAGCGAGCCTGCAATGCAATCCTGGGGCGCCTGACTATCAAGCGATAATCTCGATCCGCTGACGATCGTCAAAAGGAACTTCGCGCCGGACCCGAAGATTGTCCGAAAGCCGTCTTGGCAGGCACATGGCCCCGTGGAGTTATCCAGTGCGAGCCCTATTAGCGTCGATATGTCTTGTCCTCTCATGCGGCTTGGCTACGGCGCAGCCAGCCAAAACAGAGGATCTAAACGCGCCAACCGGGCGCTCAGCGCCTGAAGACAAAGGGCAATTACAGCCCCAGGGTTGGACGGGCCGACCAACACCGGCTCTGGAGGCAACCGGCGCCAGACGGGTCGACAAAAACTACGGTCGGGCCGCCAAAATAGCGGTCGGCTAAATTTGGCCGCCCGCGCGCTGGTTTTCGCCGCGCGATTGCTAGGTCTTCTCTCCAAGCGTGATTGGCGCGATCATCGGGATCATGCCCTGGCGTCGAAAACCCGCTCGTCATCTCCGCTACTGGTCCGGTCCCGTCGATCGCAACGCCGGCTTCAAGACGGTGCTCGTGTTCTGCGTCGGGTGCCAGCGCAACGGCCGGCTGAAGCTCGCCGACTTGCCCGATTGGGATTGGTCGGACATCTCGGCGCACCTCAAGTGCACTGCGTGCGGAAAGGTCGGCTGGGTCGATACCCGGTTGGACTGGGCCGAAGTGATCATGGCGTAAGCGGCAAGCTGAGGCCGTCAGGCTGCGTGGTTCCATGGCATAAGCGCGTCGATTTGGCTGCTCGGCCAGCCGTTGGCGATACGCTGAAGTGTTAAGGCGAGCCAG
>NZ_JBUYWT010000112.1:0-8888 GCF_055264925.1 Bradyrhizobium sp. KZN70725 | reverse complement strand
ACTCGCGCCCGTATCAACTGGATGTTCACAACGGACAAAGCTCGCACCAAACTGGGGCGCGCCTATCCAGGCATACCCAAAGAGTCAAAATCACTGTGACGAGCTACTAGGCGAGCTGGGCGCCCCGCTGTACCAGCGGCAGGGCGAGATCGCGAACGAGGGGATGCGTGATGACGCTGAATGAACTGGCTGATGCGCTGGAAAAGGTTGACGAGGAGGCGTTTGCCTCAATGCTGTTGGAGTACGAGCTCAATCACGAAGATGAGCCCAAGGTCGTGAAGACGATGATCGTCGAGGCGCTACGTTTTGCGGACGCGCACGGATTTCGTGCAGCCCGGCCGTCACTCGATGAGGCCGACTAGTCGCGCCGTCGTCTCGATGTGTTGTTCCGAAACGCTTCCAGAGCTCGCTTAAAGAGCTCATACCGGAACTTTGCGTCCCTTAGCCCAATCCTAGCGAAATAGCCGGCCATGGCCGACGTAGGTGAATGATCGACGCAGCCTCATCTGGGCGTGCCGGTTCTTGGAAGGCTAGACGTTCTCGAGGGTTATCGCCGATCGCCCTCATCGATTTCGATCCATATCGGACGGTAGTTTTGACAGGCAATCTTTCACCCTCAGTTTGGTGAGTAGTGCCCCAAAGCGACACGCAGGACATTTTGTCCGTTTTGCTTTCGACAAGTTGGCCGATAGCGCTTCCCTCCTACGACGCAACTGATTGATATCGTAGAGCTTCCGATGTGGCACATGAGTTGCTCAGGATCAGGATTGGGGGCCGCAGCGGCAACGACTATCCGTCACGTACTGCCGGCCTCCGGCCCGATATCGGCAAGGATCGCACTTTGGCACCGCCGTTCACCCCCGAGAGAGGACCCCATGGCGTTTCATCCGTTGCATGACTGCATTCTGCTCGGAAGAACCGAGGTCGAAGAGAAAACAGCCGGTGACATCTGAACCACGAGATCCACGGCGACGCGCGTTTGTCGCAAGCACCAGGCGGTGCGCCGTCGCGAATGTTCTCTCCAGAGGAGATGTCCATGTCCTTCACGCTTCCTGATCTGCCCTACGCGCATGACGCGCTCGCTCCCTACATGTCCAGGGAAACGCTGGAATATCACCACGACAAGCACCACGCCGCGTATGTCAATGCGCTCAATGCCCTTATCAAAGGCACCGAATGGGAGGGAATGAGCCTGGAGGATGTCGTCATCGGCTCCTTTGGAAGCAACGTTCCTGTATTCAACAATGCGAGCCAGGACCTGAACCATACCTACTTCTGGAAATGGATGAAGCCGCATGCCGGAAGCGCGCTGCCGGGAATCCTGGAGCGGCAAATCAAGGCGGACTTCGGTTCGATCGAGAAGATGAAAGAGGAGTTCATCGCCGCCGGCGTCGGGCAGTTTGGCTCTGGCTGGTGTTGGCTTGCAGTGCAGAACGGCAAGACAATTGTTATGAGAACGCCCAACGGCGAGAATCCGCTCGTCTATGGTGCAAAGCCCATACTGGGCTGTGACGTTTGGGAACACTCCTACTATATCGATTACCGCAATCGAAGGGCCGATTACATTCGGGCGTTTCTCGAGCACCTCGTGAACTGGGAGTATGTCGAGGATCTCTTCAAGAGGGCAGCGTGACCGATGAAGCGCATATCGACTGGCACAACCGGACGCTTCACGCTCGTCGTGAAGCCCGAACATCTGGCCAACCGGTTCAAGGACAGCATCCTGCCGCCGGTGTTGGCGACACCGGTCATGATCATGGCGATGGAGAATGCTGCCCTCAATGCCGTTCGTGATTATCTCGAGCCGGGCGAGAGCGTGGTCGGCACCATGGTCAACGTGCAGCATCTTGCTGCGACTGTGGTTGGACAGACGGTTACCGCCATGGCCGAAGTCACAGCGGTCGACGGCCGCCGGATCGCATTTTCCGTCCGCGCCTCCGATGAAATCGAGGAAATTGGGAAGGGGACTCACGAGCGGATGGTCGTTGAGCTCGCCAAACTGCGAAAACGCCTTGACGAAAAGGTCGCGCGATCCGCGGCCACCCGCGCCACGCCGCGCTGAGACCGGGGCGCTTCATACTGCAGTCGTCTAGAGCCGGAATTGATCATCAACCATGGGTAATAGCCATGTTCGACCTCATCGTCCATCCCACCGAGGGCAAAGCCGAAGGGATCAGGCAGAAGCTTCCAGGCGCGCAACACGCTGCGCCGACGCCGGCCGGATCGTAATTCCGTTCCTGACCATTGACGACAGACCGCGCGTTTGAAAGGGGCTCCATGAATTCCGAAAAATATACCGACCGCGCGAGGGGCTTTATCCAGTCGGCGCAGTCTCTGGCAACACGGGAGGGTAACCAACAGTTCACGCCTCTCCATGTGCTCAAGGTGTTGCTCGACGACAACGAAGGCTTGGCCGCCGGTCTGATTGATCGGGCGGGTGGAAACTCGCGGGCGATCCTGCACGCGACGGAAGCGGCTTTGGCAAAACTGCCGAAGGTGTCCGGTTCGGGTGCGGGACAAGTTTATATGGCGCCCGACACCGCGCGCCTGTTCACCGCTGCGGAGGAGCTAGCGGAAAAGGCGGGCGACAGTTTCGTCACCGTCGAACGCCTGCTGCAGGCCTTGTCCACGGACAAGAGCAGCGAAGCGGCGAAGATCCTGGCGCAAGGCGGCGTCAATGCCCAGGCTCTTGGCACCGCGATCGATTTGCTCCGGAAGGGCCGCACCGCAGACAGCGCGTCAGCCGAGAATGCATATGACGCACTGAAGAAGTACGCCCGCGATCTGACGCAGGCCGCGCGTGACGGCAAACTCGACCCGGTGATCGGTCGCGACGAGGAGATACGTCGCACAATCCAGGTGCTGTCGCGCCGCACCAAGAATAATCCGGTCCTGATCGGTGAACCGGGTGTCGGAAAGACCGCCATCGTCGAGGGGCTCGCCTTGCGGATCGTGAACGGCGATGTTCCCGAGAGCCTGCAAGACAAAAAGCTGCTCGCGCTCGACATGGGCGCGCTGATTGCCGGTGCCAAGTATCGCGGCGAGTTCGAGGAACGATTGAAGGCCGTGCTCTCCGAGGTGACATCCGCGGATGGTGGTATCATCCTCTTTATCGACGAGATGCACACACTCATCGGTGCTGGCAAGACAGACGGTGCGATGGATGCTTCCAATCTCCTCAAACCCGCGCTGGCTCGCGGCGAGTTGCACTGTGTGGGTGCGACCACGCTCGACGAGTACCGCAAGCATGTCGAGAAGGACGCCGCGCTTGCCCGCCGTTTCCAGCCGGTCTTCGTGTCGCAGCCCACGGTGGAGGACACGATCTCGATCCTGCGCGGCCTCAAGGACAAGTACGAGCAGCATCATGGCGTACGGATTTCGGACGCCGCGCTGGTCGCCGCCGCAACGTTATCCAACCGCTACATCACCGACCGCTTCCTTCCCGACAAGGCCATCGATCTCGTCGACGAAGCTGCCGCACGGCTCAAGATGCAGGTCGACTCCAAGCCGGAGGAACTGGATTCGCTCGACCGCGAAATCGTGCGTCTCAGGATCGAGCAGGAGGCACTCAAGAAGGAAAGCGATGCCGGGTCGAAGAGCCGTCTGAAGACGCTCGACGGGGATCTGGTCGATCTCGAGAAGCGCTCCGCCGACATGACGACGAAATGGCAGGCCGAAAAGAGCAAGCTCTCGGACGCCCAGAAGATGAAAGCGCAACTCGAGCAGCTTCGTACGGAACTGGCGAACGCGCAGCGAAAAGGTGAATACCAGCGGGCAGGCGAGCTGTCTTACAGCACGATTCCCGAACTGGAGAAAAAACTGGCTGCCGTCGAGGCCAGCGAGAGCAGTTCGATCAGCGAGACGGTCACGGCCGACAATATCGCCCAGGTAGTTTCGCGCTGGACCGGCGTTCCCGTCGACAAGATGCTCGAGGGCGAGCGGGAGAAACTCCTCCAGATGGAGGAGATGATCGCCAAACGCGTTGTCGGACAGACACAAGCGGTTCGTGCCGTGTCAACGGCCGTGCGACGGGCCCGCGCGGGATTGCAGGACCCGAACCGGCCGATGGGCTCGTTCATGTTCCTTGGCCCGACTGGCGTCGGCAAGACGGAACTGGCCAAGGCCCTTGCGGAATTCCTGTTCGACGATGAGCACGCCATCCTTCGCATCGACATGTCGGAGTTCATGGAGAAGCACTCGGTCGCACGGCTCATCGGTGCGCCTCCGGGCTATGTCGGTTATGACGAGGGCGGCGTGCTCACGGAAGCCGTGCGGCGACGACCCTATCAGGTCGTCTTGTTCGACGAGATCGAGAAGGCGCATCCGGATGTGTTCAACGTGCTGCTGCAGGTGCTGGACGACGGACGCCTGACCGACGGCCAAGGGCGGACAGTGGATTTCCGCAACACGCTCATCATCATGACCTCAAACCTCGGGGCGGAATACCTCGTCAATCAGGTGGAAGGCGAAAAGACGAGTGCCGTTCGCGACAAGGTGATGGAGATGGTCCGCGCGCATTTCCGGCCGGAATTTCTCAACCGCATCGATGCGATCATCTTGTTTCAGCGGCTGCAGAAGAACGACATGGGCCGAATCGTCGACATTCAGTTCGCGCGTCTGCGCAAGCTCCTCGACGATCGCAAAATTACACTGTCGCTCGACGCCAAGGTCCAAGCCTGGCTCGCCGAGAAGGGCTGGGACCCCGCCTATGGCGCCAGGCCATTAAAGCGGGTCATCCAGCGATATGTACAGGATCCGCTGGCCGAAATGCTGCTCGCGGGCGACGTCCGCGACGGCTCGACCGTGCAGATCTCGTCGGGGAAAGACGGTCTGACATTCAACGGGAAGACAGTGAAGCCTCCGGATGAGGACGAAGCGATCTGAGCGTCAGGCTTGAGAAAGACATGGAACGAGCAAGTGCAATTCTTGAAGAAGCATCAGATCAAGGAAGGCATGAAGGTCGTCGGGTTTGACGGTGTGCAGATCGGTGTCGTCGATAGCATCGAGGGCGGCCGTATCAGGCTGAAGAAAAGCGAAACTGGCGGCGGCCGGCACAGACGACATCACCACTATATCGGCATGGATTTCGTCGACAGCGTCACGGATCACAAGGTGCGGCTCTGCTCTGACGCCGATATCGTCGAACTCTTTGAGGAAGAAAAGTCGGGCCGCCCGGTCAAGTGATTTGGTTGCGCTTGGTCCGCGGTTACGCAGTCGATATGGATTATGGCTCGCGTGACCGCTGCAATGGATTTCAGGGAGAAAGGTATGGCCATGAACAAGATCAACGGCGGTATGGAAGTAATCGGCGCTGACGGAGTGCATGTCGGCACGGTCGATCAGGTCGAAGGTGATCGTATCAGGCTCAGGAAGAGCGACAGTTTCGGGCACCACAAAGGACATCAGCACTATATCGAGCTGGGATTCGTCGCCGGCGTCGAGGGTAACAAGGTGCGCTTGTCCGCCAACGCAGACATTGCGGTGACACTGGAAGAAGAGCCGTCAGGACGTCCTGTCGATCTTGGATAGCCGGGATAGTGCAGCGGGACCGCTGCGGCCGCTGTTGTCTGGGGCAAGACGTTTCGATTTCACAGAGGCGACAACGGGCTCGACGCTGCGCGAGCCCGTTGCGCCCGCAGCGTGGACAATTTGTCCGTGCTCGATCGGACAGTTTGTCAGATCCGGTCGGTCAGGTCGGCGTAAGCTCTTGATATCTCGATGCACCCAAATTGGCATGGCGGTTGCTCCGTAGCCGATGAATGGCTCGATAGAGCAAGAGGGAAAGCATCGACGCGATGGAAGAATACGATCTCTACATCAATGTGAAGAAGCCGGCGATCGGGATCTATGTCCGCAAGGGCGCGCAGCTCCCGGACCTCGCGGACAAGGGCGACTGGGTTTTTGACGGGACCTCCGCTTAGGATCTTTTGCCGCCGAGCGTGATCGAAGGTGTCAAGGCCGATGGCCATGCCTTTCGGGACATGGATTGACCGGCCCTCGGCCTGATTGGTCGGAGTGAACATCTCAAGGGATGCCAGCGGCCTTGTGTGTTCGTTATCCCGATCGCCCTGCCGGTGATTTCCGCACGACGCCTCGTTCGAGAAGCTCGTCGATGCCAACGACCGCTGGCCGCGCCGAACGCGCGGGCCGTGTTCAGCCGGACGGGCCAGCCCGGAGCATCAAGTGCGCCGAGCAGGCCGCCAAGGAGTGATTGTGTCAGCTGTCGTCCCACAACCCGTCGTCGCAAGACTGACGCGTGCCGCGATATTTCTCGTCGTCCGGATCAATCCCGGAAAGGACAGCGAGAATGCGGTGCGCGGTCTATGTGCCCTTCTGTCGGCACTCCTGCGAGCCGTCGGATTTCGCGATCCGGAAGCGCGGCTATCATGTGTGATGGCTCTCGGCTCCGATGCCTGGGACCGACTGTTCGGTGATCCGCGGCCTAAGTATCTTCATCCTTTCAGGGAAATCCATGGGGTGCATCACGCAGTCTCCACGCCGGGCGACATCCTTTTTCATATCCGGTCTGTCCGCATGGATCTATGCTTCGAGCTCGCCTCACAGATCATGTCCCGGCTGGGCAAGGCTGTGACGGCGATCGACGAGGTTCATGGGTTCAAATATTTTGACGATCGCGATTTGCTTGGATTTGTCGATGGAACCGAGAGCCCGTCCGATCAGGACGCGGTTGACGCGACGACCATCGGACAGGAGGACCCTGCATTCGCCGGCGGAAGCTACGTCATCACCCAGAAGTATCTGCACGATCTGCAGCGCTGGAATGCGATATCCACCTCGGAGCAGGAAAATATCATCGGTCGTCACAAACTGTCGGACATCGAGCAGGACGATGCGGCCAAGGCGCCCTACGCACATAATGTTCTGACGACGGTCGTCGAAGACGGCGAGCAGCTTGAGATCGTGCGCGACAACATGCCTTTCGGTGAGATCGGCAAGGGTGAATTTGGTACCTATTTCATAGGCTATGCGCGCTCGCCCCACCGGATCGAACAGATGCTCGAGAACATGTTTGTCGGTCGGCCGCCCGGCAACTACGACCGGCTGCTGGATGTCAGCCGCGCCGTTACGGGGACGCTGTTCTTCGTACCGTCAGCGACATTTCTTGACGACGTTTCGCCTGAAGACAATGACGCCGCGGCAGCCAGCGGGGAAGCGCCGGTTTGCGCTGAGCAGAGTGGAGCAGGCTCGTCAGATACAGCTCGCACATATCCGCCCGTCAACGACGGGTCGCTTGGAATTGGGTCTTTAAAACAAGAAGGCGAACCATGAATAATCTTCACCGCCAACTCGCTCCCATATCCGACGCGGCCTGGGCTCAAATCGAGGAGGAGGCTTCCCGTACCCTGAAGCGGCACTTTGCCGGGCGGCGCGTGGTCGAGGTCCCCGAAGCCAAGGGGAGTGGCTTCTCGGCGGTGGGCACTGGCCATGTCAAACAACTTCCGGCTCCAGGCGAGGGAATGATGGCGCAACAGCGCGAGGCGAGGGCGCTCGTCGAACTGCGCGTTCCATTCCAGCTCTCGCGTCGGCAGATCGATGACGTTGAGCGTGGCGCCCTGGACGCCGACTGGACGCCGGTCAAGGATGCTGCCCGCAGAATCGCATTTGCCGAAGACCGCGCGATTTTCGATGGATATGCGGCTGCAGGGATCGAGGGCATTCGCCAGGCCAGCAGCAATGCAGGATGCATTCTTCCGACAAATGCGAAAGCCTATCCCAGTGCCGTCGCGCAAGCGGTCAGTGAAATCAGACTTGCCGGCTGCAATGGGCCATATGCCCTCGTCCTTGGGGCAGAGGCGTACACGGGCGCCAGCGGCGGAAGTGACGAAGGATACCCCGTTTTTCACCACCTCGAACGGATCGTCGACGGCGGCGTTGTCTGGGCGCCTGCCATCAGCGGCGCCTTTGTCCTGACGACGCGAGGAGGTGATTTCGAACTGGATATCGGCCAGGACCTCTCGATCGGCTACCTCAACCACACCGACACAACGGTCGATCTCTATTTCCAGGAGGCTTTTACCTTCCGGGTGCTGACCACTGAAGCTTCGGTGGTACTCGCCGCAGCCGAGAAGCAAATGTTGAAATAACGAGTCCTGCTGGCCATGTCAGGTAGACAAGGAGTTAGCAATCAATGGACAACCTGGCCCGGCGGCTGCCTTCTTGATCTTTCTCACTGTTGCCTTGTGATTCTTCTCTCTCAAGCTGCCCGCCATCCTCATAGTTGAGATCTCAGGGGCGCTGCCCCTCGCGCGCGCCAGGGCACGCTCTCACACCCCTGTAGGCTGGCCGATCGAAGTGATCGAGTTCAGTGCGAGTGGAAAGGCGCCAAAGAAATTTGGACCGAACGCCTATCGGTTCGGAGCTTCCCTCACGCTAAGCGTGGTTCTTCCCAGGCGGGGATGGACGCTGGTCAAGCAGACAAAGAACTACGCATATCTCATACCACCCGAAGATCAGCCAGGCCCCAACTTCCGTATCTCAATAGCAGTTCCACCCGCTTCAGAATGCTTGGCCATCGCGAGTAGGTGTTACGCTCGTGCCGAATCCTGGGCATACCAACTTGGCGAGTGGCCGGCATGGTATCTCCATGAGCGAAACCGCGACCAGCGCCGCTTATGGCGTGACCCGATGACAACAGAGACAGTATCAGAGTTGCATCCAGCCCTCCGGAATCTAGCCTTTCCATCGGTGAGTGGGGTATCTGGGAGATGCACGTCACCGGGGTGGCTGGGCACTTCGTGATCGGACGCGCCCCTCCTACTAGCACTACTTTGGGTGCGCCGGGAGACCGGCAAGGAGTAGATGGTGAAAGTCCATTGCGATGAAGGTGTAGCGAACCACATCGGCCCCGAGCCGTGCGCAGGCCTCCG
>NZ_JBUYWT010000111.1:0-8893 GCF_055264925.1 Bradyrhizobium sp. KZN70725 | reverse complement strand
CCGTCAGCTCATATCGTTTCGCCGCCACCATCTGCTCCGTGTCTCGAATCACGGAACTCTATGAATCAGCGATCAAACCGCTTGGGAATCCTGAATGTCGATCGGTCCTAGTTCGTCATTCCGGGATGGTGCCAAGCACCAGACCCGGAATCTCGAGATTCCGGGTTCATCGCTGCGCGATGCCCCGGAATGACGCTACCGTGTCACTTCTTCACCGTCTTCGCCGGCGGCGCCTTTGGCGCGACAGGAGCCGCCTTCTTCGCCGGCTTGGCATTGTCGTTCTCGGCCGCGCTGTTGAGGTCTTCGATCAGCTTCTTGACGCGGGCGGCGTTGCTGCCGAGATCGGTGTCGAAATAGCGCGACGCCGAGCGGATATCGACGCGGGAGTCCTCGTCGTCAGGCGTGACCCGGATCGAGACGTCCTCGCGGAATCCCATGATCGGCGTCCGCGCTACCGCCTCGATGCGGCCGATGCGGCGCGGCGGCTGCGGCGCGCGCGCGTCGATGACGAGCCATTTGCGGCGGTTCACCAGCCGCAGCGTCAGCTCATAGGCGCGGTCGACCGGGGTTTCGAGCTCGACGGTTTCGATATCGGGATAGGCCGCGCGCTGCCGCTCGGCCGAATAGAGGCCGGCATAGGCGGCAGGATTGGTGCCTTCCCCGGTGCGCAGCCGCGCCAGCGCCTCGAATTTCGGCGGGTCGATCGCGTCGGTGGTGACGTCGTAAATCCGCGGCAGCTTGCGGTACTGATAGATGAGGTAGGCCGGGTAGGCGAGGATCGCCGCGTCGATCAGCAGCGCGAGCAGGATCCGGCCCATGCCGCGGGTGCCGTTCTGCCAGATCGCGGCAAAGGCGGCCAGCCCGAGCAGGATCGACAGGCCGGCCAGGCCCAGCGCGCCGAAGAAGGTCGCCAGCGCCGGCTTGACCTCCAGGAACCCGAAGCGGACGATCAGGATCGAGACCACCACCGCGACGACGGAGAAGATGGCGAGGTTGCGCGACCAGGTGGCGAGACCGGACACGGGCTCCTGCTGGTAGGGAGCGGAAAACCTGCGCGCCATCGTCGAAAAATCTGCCGGTTGAGATGTCCTCAGGCGACCTCGGCCGCCGCGATCAGTCGTGTGAGACCACGGACCTGCGGCGAATTCAAGGGATTTGGGCTTTACCCCGAATCGTCATGGCCGGGCATAGCCGTCCGAAGGACGGCGTCGCTTGCGCTCGCCTATGACCCGGCCATCCATGTCTTGCCGCACGATGAAGTCGTGGATGCCCGGGTCAAGCCCGGGCATGACGAGCGTTTGTTTTCACGCCGCGGCGGTCGGGAACGTGTAATCCTTGAATTGGTCGCGCAGCGCCGTCTTCAGGATCTTGCCGGTCGCGGTGTGGGGAATGCCGTCGACGAAGGCGACGTCGTCGGGCATCCACCATTTGGCGATCTTGCCGTCCATGAACTTCAGGATGTCCTCGCGCGTGGCACTCTGGCCCTGCTTGAGTTGCACGATCAGCAGCGGCCGCTCATCCCATTTGGGGTGATGGACACCGATCACGGCGGCTTCCGCGACCGCCGGATGGCCGACCGCGAGGTTCTCGAGATCGATCGAGGAGATCCATTCGCCGCCGGACTTGATCACGTCCTTGGAGCGGTCGGTGATCCGCATGTAGCCGTGCTCGTCCATCGTCGAGACGTCGCCGGTGTCGAAATAGCCGGCATCGTCGAGGATGTTGCTGTCGACCCGGAAATAGGCCTTGGCGATCGCCGGGCCCGAAACCTTGAGACGGCCGAAGGTCTTGCCGTCCCACGGCAGCTCCTTGCCGGCATCGTCGGTGATCTTCATCTCGACGCCGAACGGCGGATAGCCCTGGGTCTGCAGGATGTCGAGCCGCTCCTCGCCGGTGCGCTTGGTAAACGGTGGCTTCAGCGTCGCCAGCGTGCCGAGCGGGCTCATCTCGGTCATGCCCCAGGCGTGGCGCACCTGGCTGCCCATGTCGAGGAACGCCTGGATCATCGAGCGTGGCATCGCCGACCCGCCGCAGATCACCATCTGCAGATCCGGCAGCTTGACGTTGTTGGCGGCCATGTATTGCAGCAGCATCAGCCACACCGTCGGCACGCCGGCGGTGTGCGTGACCTTCTCGGTCGACAGCAACTCGTACACCGAGGCGCCGTCGAGCTTCGGGCCCGGCATCACGAGCTTGGTGCCCATCGACGGCGCGGAGAAGGCGATGCCCCAGCTGTTGGCATGGAACAAGGGGACCACCGGAAGCATTGTGTCCGACGCGGAGGTGCCGAGCGCGTCCTTCGAGTTGGCCATCAGCGCGTGCAACACGTTGGAGCGGTGCGAATAAAGTACACCCTTGGGATCGCCCGTCGTGCCGGAGGTGTAGCACATCGCCGCCGCGGTGTTCTCGTCGAAGGTCTTCCACTCGAACTTGCCGTCGGATGCCGCGATCCAGTCCTCATAGGCGACCGCGTTCTTCAGCGTGGTCTGCGGCATGTGCGCCTTGTCGGTCAGCACCACGTAGCGCTCGACGCTCGGCAGCTGGCCTGCGATCTTCTCCAGCACCGGAACGAAGGTGAGGTCGGTGATGACGATACGGTCCTGGGCGTGGTTGACGATCCAGGCGATCTGCTCCGGAAACAGGCGCGGATTGACCGTATGGCAGATCGCGCCGATCCCCATGATGCCGTACCAGACCTCGAGGTGGCGCCAGGTGTTCCAGGCGATGGTGGCGACGCGATCGCCGAGCTTGATGCCGTCGCGTTCCAGGCTCTGCGAGACCTTCAGTGCGCGGGCGTGGATCTGGGCGTAGGTGGTGCGATGAATGGGGCCTTCGACCGACCGCGTCACGACTTCCTGTGTGCCGTGATATTTGGCGGCGTGCTCAATAATCTTGTGACACAGCAAGGGCCAATCTTGCATCAAACCAAGCATACGCGAATCCCTCCTCGATCCTCACACATGATCCGCCGGCATCTTGGACGGCCGGCAGTAAAATCATGGAACTGACATGAACTTTAGCGCGGAGAAAGCAAGCCGAAAATGGCCTGTTGGCGCGTTTCGTCGCGGGGGCGCGGCAATGGTTACCGCCGCCGCCGTGCTGCTTTGCCTTGGCATGCAAGCAGGCCCCGCCGAGGCCGCCCGCCGCGCGCCCAGCTTTCCGTGGGACGATCTGTTCGGCACCCGGCCGCAAAGGCCGCATAAGGCAGCCCGCCGCTCAGCGGTGCCGCTGCCGAAGCCACGCCCGGCTGAGGCGCCGGCGGCAGCTCACGCGCCGGCGGCAACCGAGCCCGAACCTCCCGCAGCCGGGACGCAGTCTCCGGCCGCGCCTGCCGAGGCGGCCAGGCCCAGCGAGACGGCCAAGCCCGCTGATGCCGCCAAGCCGGCCGAGCCCGCCGCGCCGCAGCTTTCGGCCTGCCGGCAGGCGCTGACCGAGGAGATCGCGATTGCCCCGAGCATTCCGGATATCCACGGCGCCGGGGGCTGCGGCGGCGAGGATCTGGTGCGGCTCGAGGCGATCGTGCTAGCGGACAAGCGCAAGGTCGCGGTCAAGCCCGCCGCGATCCTCCGCTGCAAGATGGCCGCTGCGGTCGCCGACTGGGTCCGCACCGATATCGCGCCGCTCGCGCAGAGCCTCGGGGGCGGGATCAGCAATCTCGACAATTTCGACTCGTTCGAGTGCCGCGGCCGCAATCGGGTCGCCGGAGCGCAGCTCTCCGAGCACGGCCGCGCCAATGCGCTCGACGTCCGCGCGCTCGGTCTCGCCAACGGCAAGTCGATCTCGCTGACCGACCGCAGCGTGCCGCGGACCTTGCGCGAGACCGTGCTGCATTCGGTCTGTGCCCGCTTCTCCACGGTGCTCGGTCCGGGCTCGGACTGGTACCACGAGGACCACATCCATCTCGACCTGATCGAGCGTCGCAACAATTACCGGATCTGCCAGTGGAACGTGGACGACCCGCTGCCGCAGGTCGCGCCGCTGTTGCCGGCCGAGCGCCCCGAAGAGGCGCCGCCGCGCGAGGTCGCTGCCAAATCCGACGCGCCGAAAGCGGACACATCCAAAGCTGACCACGGCAAGTCTGACACCGGCAAGTCTGGCACCGGCAAGCCGAACGCCACAAAATCAGATGACGCGGCCGCGCCCGACCGCAGCGCCGAGACCAAACCGCAGCCAACAAAAAAGCGCCGGCAAAGCCGGCGCTTTTGATCGCGATTGCGATTGGATCAGTAGGTCGTGCCGCCGCCGCCCTGCAGCGCCATCTGCGGCTTGTAGGGCGAGTCGCCGTGCTTCGGCTCCAGCACCACGACGATGGTGCCGAGCTTGACGCGGTTGTAGAGGTCGATGACGTCCTCGTTGGTCATGCGGATGCAGCCCGAGGAGATCGACGCGCCGATATATTCCGGCTGGTTGGTGCCGTGGATGCGGAACAGCGTGTCCTTGCCGCCCGAATAGAGATACATCGCGCGCGAGCCCATCGGATTGTCCGGGCCCGGGGCCACGAAGGTCGGGACGCCGAGGCGCGAGATTTCGCCGGGGGTCGGGTGCCAGGCCGGCCATTCGGTCATGCTACCGACCTTGGCGATGCCGGACCAGGCCATGGCTTCCTCGCCGACGGTGATGCCGTAGCGGATCGCCTTGCCGTCGTTCAGCACGTAATAGAGGTAATGGTTGTCGGAATCGACCACGATCGAGCCGGGGGCTTCCTTGCGGTGGTACTCGACGATGGCGCGGCGGAACGGTTCAGCGACCGGCGTCTTGACGTAAGTGGTCTTGGCCAGGAGTTCCTTGTCACGCGGCTTGAAGTTCGCGGTGTTGGTTGCCTCATAGGTTGTGGCCTGCATGCAGCCCGACAACATCAGGCCCGCGGCCAGGATCCCGAGGGTAACTTTGAGCGACGACATGATTACATTCCAATCGAAAATCCGCGCCCGAAAGCGCCACTATTACGCCCCAAACGCCACGATTCCATTAGCGGCATTATTGCCGAAACGTGCCATTATTCCCAGAGTCTAGATGCCTTTCCCGCATCGCGGGACGCTGTCTGTGGCTTTTTTGCCGCAACTGTTCTGGTGCCGGGTTGGTTTTTGTGCAAACAGGCAACGGTCGACGAGTCGGCGTCACGTCGCTGCCGCCTGGCCGCCACAAGTATGGATGCCCGGTTAATACCCCGGTCATGAAGCGCCCCCCAGAATCGCGCTAAGTCGGCGGGTCCTGCCAGCCCTGTTTCGTGGAGTTCGTGATGCTGTCGGTGTTCGTTCCGTCCGAGTTTTCGCTCAAGAAGGCCACGGCGACCGACCTCGGCGCGCTGCCCGAGGGAGCGGTCTGGGTCGATCTGGTGAATCCGACCGTTGAGGAGGACCGGGCGGTCGAGAAGCTCGCGGGGATCGCGGTGCCGACCCGGGAAGACATGCAGGAGATCGAGATCTCCAGCCGCCTCTATATCGAGAACAGCGCGCGCTACATGACCGCGACGCTGATGTGCCAGTCCGACACCGACATGCCGCGCACCACGGCGGTGACCTTCATCCTCACCGGTCATCGGCTGGTGACGGTGCGCTACGACCTGCCGAAGCCGTTCGCGCTGGTCGAGAACAAGCTGGCGCGCGCCTGTTCCCCCAGCATCACCGGGGAGCAGGTGCTGATGGAACTGCTGGACGCGGTGATCGACCGTTGCGCCGACATTCTGGAGCGCTGCGGGGCCGATATCGACCAGGTGTCCCACGACATCTTCGAGCCGGAGAGCGAGCGCCACGGCCACGCCAAGCAATATTCGCAGATTCTGATCGCGATCGGCCGCAAGGGCGACCTGACCTCGAAGGTTCGCGAAAGCCTGGTCTCGATCGGCCGCCTCGTCACCTTTCTCTCCGCGGTGGTCGAGGGCGTGAAATGGTCCAAGGACATGCGCGAGCAGCTCAAGACCATGCAGCGTGACGTGGCCTCACTGACCGACCACGCCTCCTATCTCTCCAACAAGATCACCTTCGTGCTCGACGCCATGCTCGGCGTGGTCAATCTGGAACAGAACAACATCATCAAGCTGTTCTCGGTGATGGCGGTGGTCTTGATGCCGCCGACGCTGATCGCCTCGATCTACGGCATGAATTTCAAGGTGATGCCGGAACTCGAATGGGCGCACGGCTATCCGTATGCACTGGTGCTGATGCTGATCGCGGCTGTCGTGCCGTACTGGATCTTCAAGTGGAAGAAGTGGCTGTAGACCGGTTCCACGCGTCGCGTTTTGGGACGCGCTTCCTGCCTTATTTCCTCTGCTAAAATTTGAGCGTTGCGCTGAACGTTTGGGCGAAACTTGTCTGCGATAACGCCCACCTCGAAGCCGGAGGACAGCAATGGTTGAGAAGATCATAACGCCACGGCGTAACGTCATCGACTTTGCGCGCTATCAACAGGACCGCGCAGCAGGCAAGGTGCAGGCGATCTCGCCGAGACTTTGCCGTTACTGTGGCGCTGCGTTGCTGGATGGCGAGGACGAAGACGAATGCTCCAGCGCGCTGAACGACGTCGCGCTGCGGCAGCCCGAGAAGAAGTCGCGTCGGTTCTACGCAGACTAGAGGCCGAAGCCTCGGAGGCAGAAGCCTCGTTTGCGTTGTTACGCCTGCAAGTGAAGCAATCCCAATGACGGCCGCGGCGGCGGCCGGGATCGCCTCAAAACTTCCTTCCCCGAAATACGGCTCTTCCCAAGCTCAGACGTGCTGACCACCGTTGATGTGGATCTCCGCACCGTTCACGTAAGAGCTGGTCTCCGTGCAGAGAACGTAGATGATCTTGGCGACCTCGTCCGGCGTGCCGAGGCGATGCATCGGGATCTGCTGGTCGACGATCTTCTCGGTGCCCGGCGATAGGATCGAGGTATCGATCTCGCCCGGCGCGATCGCGTTGACGCGGACGCCGACGCGGCCGAAGTCCGATGCCATCTCGCGCGTCAGCGCCGCGAGCGCGGCCTTCGACGTCGCATAGGCCGCGCCGGCAAACGGATGCACGCGCGAGCCGGCGATCGAGGTGACGTTCACCACCGCGCCCTTGGCGTGTTTCAACTCCTCGATCAGCCCGCGCGCGATCATGATCGGTGCGAAGAAGTTGACGTGGAAAACGTGGGTCCAAGTCTCGATGTCGGTGTCCATGGTGCCGAGCCGGCCGCCGCCCGCAGCCTTCGGCGAGATCGCGGCGTTGTTGACCAGCGCGTGCAGTTCATCGTTATCGAGCCGCCTGCGGATCTCAGAGATCGCGCGAACGGTGTCGTCATGGCTGCCGAGGTCGACCTCGATATGGTCTTCCGGCCCGGCGCCCCAGGGGCAGACCTCGGGAAACGCATGCCGCGACAGGGTGATGACGCGCCAGCCGGCGGACGAGAACCGGATCGCGGTGGCATGGCCGATGCCGCGGCTTGCGCCGGTCAGAAGCAGCGTGCGCCGCGGCGCATTGGATGGGTGGGGCATCGACGGTTTCTTTCGTTTTCGTCATGCGCGGCGGCGTGCCGGGCATCCACGCCTTCGAACGACTTGGGATGACTTGGGATCAAGACGTCGCTGGCCGGGTCATCTTACACGAAGATGCGCTTCGCGCTTTCGCCCGGCCATGACGGTCGCAGCTTTCAGGGATAGAGCCGCACCTTCGACCAGGCGCTGCCGGCGCCGTCGCGGCGGAATTCGATGCGGTCGTGCAGGCGGTACGGGCGGTCGTGCCAGAACTCGAAGCGCTGCGGCGTGATCCGCCAGCCGCTCCAGCCCGGCGGCCGCGGCACCTCGCCGATGACGTATTTCGCACCGGTCTTGGCGATCGCCTGCTCGAATGCGAAGCGGCTCTCCAGCGGCTGCGACTGCTTGCTGGCCCAAGCGCCGATCTGCGCCTGCTTCGGCCTGGTGGCGAAATAGGCGTCGGCCTCGGCATCGGTCACCGGCGTGACCGGCCCGCGGATGCGCACCTGGCGGCGCAGCGATTTCCAGTGGAAGAGTAAAGCAGCCTTAGGATTTGCGGCCAATTCGCGGCCCTTGGCGCTCGCAATGTGGCTGTAGAACACGAAGCCGTCGGCATCGAAGCCCTTCATCAGCACCATCCGCACGTCGGGCAGGCCGTCGGGATCGACGGTCGCAAGCGCCATCGCGTTCGGATCGTTCGGCTCGGACTTGATCGCCTCCGCAAACCATTCGGCGAACAGGGCGAACGGCTCCTCCGCCGCGGTGAAATCACCCGATGTTAACGGTGTCGGGTGTTTGATGGAGGTCGTGTCGGTCATGTCAGGAGTCCCGATTTGCATCCGCCCGCGTCCGAAAGCGCGTTACTAGCCCTATATAGGGCATGGGGGCGCGTTGGCCTATCGGCGATCCACCCCGCAGGCGCGGTGGTGACATTGATCCTGATCGGCGTCGGCGCAAGCGGCTGCAGCCTGTCGCGCAGCGACGCCTTCGCCAAGCTGAACGACAAGGATGTGACGGGCTCGATCAGGCCGACCCAGATCAATGCGGTGATGCCGACCGACAGCGACCTCGCCTTCGCCCGCAATGCCGCCTCCGACGTGCTGACCAAGGGCGACAAGGATTCCAGCCAGCCCTGGGAAAATCCTGAAACCGGCGCGCGCGGCTCGGTGACGCCGCTGGCCCAGGCCTATTCGGGCGAGGACGGCAAGACGTGCCGGGATTTCCTTGCCAGCTACGTCAACGGAGCCACCGAGAGCTGGCTGCAGGGCGCCGCATGCAAGGCTGGACAAGGGCGGTGGGAAATCCATAGCCTGAAGCCCTGGAGAAAATCCTGAGAATTCCGGCGAAGCCGGACTAGTGGCTCGTCACAGTGATTTTGACGGTTTGATACCGAGCCAGCTTAGGATCGGCAAGTTCTCTGGCGGCACGAGGATTTCGATGCTTCTGGGGATATCGGCTCG
>NZ_JBUYWT010000110.1:0-9302 GCF_055264925.1 Bradyrhizobium sp. KZN70725 | reverse complement strand
AAAACGCAAGAAAGCGAGGTCCAATACCCCGCTTTCCTGCAAAATCGAATACTACATCAAGACCAATTCTGCTTATTTCTCAAGTCAATCCGCATTCTTCACGGACGACTAAGCTTTCTCGGAGCTATCCGCACAGCTCGCTACAGGAGTAATTCCGGCTTTGACGGTCAGGGCGTCAAGCGATGGCTCGAAGGCGATCACGAAGTTCTTCGATGGAGCCAAGCTGCCGGCAAACTTTCCCACCGTTCGCATCAAGCACGAGTTCGGCTCGAAGGTGGCCATCAAGTACGCAAACCTTCAATTCGACGGCCTCTCGGAAGCGAAGACAGCGCTCTTTCAGCTTGGATTGCTGGAGAGACTCGGGATTCTCCCTGGAGGTTTCAGGCAAGGCTCTGTTCGTTCGAAAGGCGACGCCAGGCATCGACGCTACGGCCGCCTTCGAACCGCAGCGCGGGAAAGACCTGGAAGGGCTTCACGCCATCCGGGACCTTACGGCTCGGCTGGAAAACAATGCCGACGGCCTATTGAGGGTCCTGCAGTCGTGCTGTTCTACCATCAGCCGATCGACTTTGACCTTTCGTGCCCAAAGTGAGAGAGTCCGTCGCGCTTTAGCCAAGAAGCCGATTTCGTCGGAACATGAAGCCGGTCGGAGCGAACCTTCTGGCCACCTCGAGCGCGCGGCTTTCGCAACTTTCCAGCGCAATCTTCTGGGAGAGCATGACGTCTCCGATCGGCAGCTCGCCCAACGGCAGGAAACATAGCCCATGTGTCGGGCGGCCCCGTTTGTCGACCTCGCAGACGTTAGTCATGGCGCCCGCGTAGATCCTGTACTGCTTGCCGGTGTCACAGCCGACGGCCTCGAAATACCCCTTTGCCGCGAACTGGCTCCGTTGCGCCGGCGACAGCCACTCCCGCAGGAGCCGCAGCGAGCGGCCCTCCGGAGTTTTTTCGGCGCCGTGTCGTATGAGGAGAGCCCGGATGGCTTTTTTGCGCGAGCGTTGCCCCGGGCGAAACGGCCTGAATCCCAACATGGCGTGGACCGATCACCCGCCGGTCAGCCGGGGGAAGAAGATGGTTTCTTCCGCGTTCGGGTCGAATGACTGGATATGCGTGACCTGACCCGGACCCGTCCGGACCCCTGCGGTGAAGCCAGCATTGGTTAGTTCGTAGAACCGCCGCTCGGCCTTCGCCAACTCACGTGCGTCGTCGGGATTGAAAAGATGACGGCTGTCGCCGGTACGGTCCATTACGATCTGGATTGCCATGATCGTCCTCCTCGGAATGCTGATGGCCAAGGACCTGATCCATTATCCGGCCGATGCCGCGGAGTTTCAAGAGAAGAAGATGTGGTCGCAAAGCTCAACTTGATCAGTCAAAAGGCCTCCGTCGGAGTGATCCGTCGCGGAGTCTATTTGATCAGGCGGGAAAACGAGAAACCGTCACCGCGAGTTGCCGAGCCAGTGCATCGGGCAGGATCACATCGAAAGTCTCACTGAGCTTGCGGTAATACCAAATGTCCCGTCGCGCCCACCTTTGGAGCGGCGCCACAATTCGTCGCCGATGTTGCGATACAATATGAAACGGGTCATAGCGATTCCGGGTTGCCGAACACTGCTGGTGGCGATGCAGACGTAAGGGATATTTATACGCCAGATCGGCGGCCTTCAGGGTTCAGAAGCCTCTCGTCGCCCATCGGACCGCCCAAATCGGGCCGATGCCGGACTTCCGACCTGCCAAAAGAGGTTCTTAGTTCTGGAGCCTTCAGGCGCGAAATGACTTCTGTCGTCTGCATGCGCCTCATTCATTCTGCGGCTTGGCTTTTCAGTTCCGCAAATTTCGCTGCCATTGTGGGATTGCCCCTGGTCAGCTTCTTGATTGTCACGTCCTGCGCCTTGTCGTTCGCAAGGCGCAGATTGCGGTCAGCACCGATCAACGCATCCTTTGTCTTCTGCAGGTGATCGATAGACTTATCAATCTCATTGATTGCCGTCTGGAAGTGCCTGGAGGCGAGATCGTAGTTCTTCGCAAAGCCGTTCTTGAACGCCTCAAGCTGGTTTTCAAACTGTGTGATGTCGATATTCTGCGCCTTTACGAGCGCCAACTCCGTCCTGTACTTCAGTGAGTTGAGAGAAGCATTCCGCAGAAGCGTAATCATGGGAAGAAAGAACTGCGGCCGGATGACGTACATCTTCGGATAGCGGTGGAAGACGTCGACGATGCCCGCGTTGTAGAGTTCGCTGTCAGGTTCGAGCAATGAGACCAGGATGGCATACTCGCAGCCCTTCTCGTTGCGGTCCCGGTCGAGTTCCTTCAGGAAATCTTCATTCTTGCTCTTTGTCGCGGTTTTATCGCTCTCATTCTTCATTTCGAACATGATCGAAATGATCTCGGTGCCGGCCTCGTCGAAATCCCGAAAGACGTAATCGCCCTTGCTGCCGGTCCGCGCGTCGTTGTCTTTCTCGAAGTATGCCCGCGGAAAGGCCATCGACCGCACTCGGTTGAACTCAGTCTCGCAGTGCTGTTCGAGGGTCTCGCCAACCATCTTGGTCGAGAGGCGGGCCTTCATATCCTTGAGGCGATCGATCGCGTCATCACGATCCTTAATTTGCGTCTCGTACTTGTCCTTGAGCGACTGTTCAGCGAGCTGTTTTTCAAGCTGTGCCTGCCTGATGCCGTTTTTGAGCTCATCGCGCTCCTTTTCGATGGCGCCGACCGCTTCGGTCACGGCGAGCTTTTTCTCAAGCTCGACAGCCTGGAGCTTGGCCTTCAGCTCTCGGATTTCTTCTTCCTTGACGGCAGAGACTTTGCGGAGCTCGCTGGTCAAAAGCGCTTCAGCAAGCTCCGAGGCAGCCTTCTTCTCGCGTTCAGCCTGGGCAAGCGCGTTCGCGAGCGTGTCACGCTCTTTTTCCACGGCACTGAGCGCTTCCGTGACAGCGAGCTTCTGAGTAACCTCGCTGGCCTCAAGCTTGGACTTCAGATCCTGGATTTCGGCATCCTTGGCGGCCGCGGTCTTTTGCAGATCGTTGCTAAGCTTGGTCTTGGCCAACTCCACAGCGCTTTGCTTGTCGCGCTCGGCCAATTCCAGGCGCTCGTGCAATTGTTTTTCGAAATCAGCGTCACGGACCTGCTTCAGAATCTCGGCATAGCCGGATTCATCGACCTTGAAAGCCTTGTCACAGTGGGGACAGATGATCTCGTACATGTTTGTCCGAAGGTTTGGGGCAGCTGCTATCATTCAAGGGAGTTTTGGCGCCCGAAAGCGGCCTCTGCTCACCATGAGAACAAAATTAGAACGGGCCCGTTTAGAGGGTCAAGCCAGAAGCGGCGGTTTTGCGCATTTTGCGTTGGCAATCCCCCGCTTTCCGAAGCTCCAACGCTGTCGGTGGCTCCGGTGAGGCGTGGGAGATATGTCCACTTCCCCGCCGCGCCACAGAACGCTAACCGAGTGGCCCTTGCCGATAGCGTACTGACGGACGACGAACTGATACTCGGGCTTGAAGTTCGCCAGCTCCCATTGCTCCAGCATGGCAACCAGGTCTTCCATCTCCCAAAGCTTGTCAGTCACGCCAGCCGCCATCGCAGGCGTCACCTTGAGCGTCTGATGGATACGCACGAAGTTGTAGTACATCGTATGCAGAGCAATCGCTGCGGCGTGGTTCCCGACCTTCTTTGAGAAGGCGTTCGTCAATCGCGTGAAGCGGCGCATGCTGTATTACGCCTTCGATCTTTGTGGCTTGATGGGCAAGACCTGCAGAAGCTGCCGCAGATTGAACGCAAGTCGATGTTGCGGGGGCTGTTTGACGCCTATGAACTCGAACCTCCGGTTCGGTACAGCGAGCATCTTGAGGGCGATGGACAGGAATTGTTCGAGCACGCGAGCAAGCTGAAATATGAAAGCATCGTCTCGAAGAAGGCCGATGCACCTTACCGCTCGGACCGCAATGAAGGTTGGCTGAAGGTCAAAACCTTCCAACGTGAGAACTTTCCGGTGGTCGGGTTCGTCAAAGACCCGACGGGCGTCGTGGCGGCGCTCTATCTCGGCAAGCAGGAAGGCCGGGAGTTGGTCTATATGGGCAAAGTCGGCACCGGATGGTCCCGTACCGTCTCCAGCCAAATTCGCGAGCAACTCGACACGGTCGTTAGTCCGAAGTCGAAGCTGACCAAGCCGGTCAAGAAGCCAAAGGCGACATGGGTTGAGCCGAAGTTCTGCGCGGATGTTGAGTACCGGGATATTACGGCCGAAGGACTGCTCCGACCTAGCTCGTTCAAGGGGCTGTCGAAGCGATAGGAACGCGCATCCGGCAACTTCCTTGTGCCACTTCAGCTTCCGAAGCGAACAGCATTTCATTGAAGCCGGTTGAAAGTCAGCGCAATTTCCAGGATAATTGGCATTTATTGCGAGAAAATGGGGCTGATTATGGCTGAGCTACCATTGCCGGAAACTCAATACGCCCAGAGTGGGGAATTCAATATTGCTTATCAAGTTATGGGGGACGGACCTATCGATGTGGTTTTGGTTCCGGGCATCATCTCGCACATCGAGTATCAGCACGAATTGCCGGGCTACACGCGCTTTCTTAAGCGGCTCGCTAAATTCGCCCGTGTCGTAACCTTTGACAAAAGAGGGCAAGGTCTATCGGATCGCTTGGCGGACGTGCCATCGCTCGAAGAACGGATTGACGATGTTCGCGCTATTATGGACGCGATCAATTCGCGAAAAGCCGCTCTGATTGGTTTTTCAGAGGGAGCAGCTATGAGCACCATGTTCGCAACCGCTTACCCTGATCGCGTCACTCACCTAGTCCTTTTTGGAGGGCTGGCTCGCATTTTCCGACTTGCTGCCGCCAAACCTCAGCCCGGAGGTTATGCAAGAGCGCTTGGCGAACCTAGTGAAACGTTGGGGAAATGGCGATTTTTTGAGAAATGTCTTCGCCAGTGAAGCGAACAATCCCGACGCGATCGCGCGGATAGCCAAGTTCGAAAAGTTTGGTTGCAGTCCGGGCGCATTGAAATCCTATCTCCTTTCAAATAGGCGGATAGACATAACCCCTATCCTTCCCGCCGTTCGCACTCCGACGCTCGTATTACACCGAGCAACTGATGCTCAAGTTCCTGTAAGGCTCGGGCGTCAATTGGCCGATGGCATTCCGGGCGCGAAATACATTGAGTATCCCTCCGGTGATCACGCGTTTTGGACCGGAAGTATTGACCAAGTTGTAAGAGATATCGAAGAATTTCTCATCGGGCACCGCGTCGGTGACGACTACGATTTGGAGCGCGTTCTTGCGACAGTACTGTTCACAGACATCGTTGATTCAACGAACCGCGCTTCACAAGCCGGCGATCATCGTTGGCGCGACCTCCTAGACAGCCATGACGACGTTTCGAGCAGGCTTATTAGCAAGCACCGCGGAAATTTGGTGAAGAGCACGGGCGACGGCGTTCTTGCAACTTTTGACGGTCCTGGTAGAGCCGTGCGGTGCGCTCTGGCACTCAGCGAGGAAGCCGAAAATATCGGCTTGCCTGTTCGAGCGGGTCTTCATTGTGGAGAGGTCGAGATCAGAGGTAACGATATTGGTGGCATCGCCGTGCATGCCGCCGCTCGCGTTATGTCTCAATCATCGAGAAGCGAGGTTCTCGTATCCCGCGTCGTTACCGATCTCGTCGCGGGTACGGACCTAAAGTTTGCTGGGCGTGGATCGTATCAGTTGAAAGGACTTCCGGGAAAATGGGAGCTTTTCGCCGCCAGCAGATGACGGAACCCGCGCGAAGTGCAGACCAGCACAGAAATATGGCCATCGCAGCCCATGCTCATCTCGCGAGGGGGCGGGCATTCTCAAAAGCGAAGGCCCCGGCGCTTTCACGCCGGAGCCCATCTGAGATCATGAGGCACGAGTACATCCGTCGCGGCCCTCCGATCAACTAGGGCTGATTTACTATCCGATCTTGCGCAAGATGTGACACCGGCGCGGCATTGAGATGATCAAGTTCAGCGCGAAACCGGCTCGCCGCCATTTCGCGTTTGCGCCAATCAGCCCGCCGCCGATGCTCAACCGCCAACGCTTTGCGCGCGGCCACGTCCCGGAAATCTCATCGATCTCGGCGCCGCATAAAGGTCATTCTGCCTTTTAAAGCACTTTAGCATGAACCTGGACCACGCCACGATCCGTAATGCCCAAGCTGCGCGCAGCGCCAAGTGAAAGGTCGAGGACGCGACCGCGAACCCTTGGTCCGCGGTCGGTGATACGAACCACCACAGATTTTCTGCTCGTAAGATCAGTGACGTGAACTCTGGTGCCGAACGGCAGGCTGCGATGCGCTGCTGTCAGCGCATCCCGATTGAACGGAGAACCACTGGCTGTCTTTCCTTTCGTGTATGAGTAGAACGAGGCTTTTCCGGAAAGCACTCGATTGAAAGATCGAGTCCCCGAGCGAACTCCCGTCTCACTTGTCGGCTCTTGTCCGCTCGGTGGTTGCAGTTGTGGCTCATCCTTCTTTGTCTGGTCAGGTCTCTCAGGAGCGGGCTCTGCATGAGCCTTTGGAATGACGGACCACCTGTCGTCGAAGGACTGCGCGACAGCAGGGGGCGCCTGAATTGCGATCAACGTCGGGACTGTTGCAATCGCGATCATTCCAGAAAGCGGACGCATGATCGGCCTCACTCAATATTTAAAACAACAACAGATCAATGCAAACTTATGAAGTGTGTTCCTGCACACGCAGAGGGTCACGGGCCGGAAAGTGAGTGCATACCGATATTTCCGAATTGTGACGCACTGCAGCACGCATTTATCCGCCGCAGCGCATCACGTTGAGCGGCCTGACAGGGCTGGCGTCTCTGGCGACGCGGGCACCAAGAGCCGTCATCGGCGCGCCAATGAGGACGCCCCGATTGCTGCACTTGATCTAGTGCACTTCCTGGCAAGGCTACGGCACACATGCGGCTCGAAAGCGTTTGGCCGCCTCCTCGCGCTTACGCCAGTCGGCCCGACGCCGACGCTCAACCGCCAGCGCCTTCTGCGCCTCCACATCCCGAATGATCTGATCGATCTCCGCGCCATCCAGCGTCCGCTTGATGCGCAGAACCACAGACAACGCCATCACGACATCGCCGTATGGCATTAGCAAATCAAACATAACCGCGAGCGTTCGGCCAAGTTGGCTGACCGACCGCAAAACAGCCACAACGCTAAAGCGGACATCGGCCCGGCTGGGCATCCCATACGATCCGTCGTACAATAGCATTGAGGTTGGATCGCGGGGCCATGGTGCAAGAGAGGCCAGGTCGGATAGAGCGCAGGCTGTCGGCCATAATGGCCGCCGATGTCGCCGGTTATTCGCGGCTCATGCACAGCAACGAAGAGGCGACGCATGCAAAATTGGCGAGTCTTCTTGCCGACGGCGTCGCGCCTGCGATCTCAGAGCACGGTGGCCGTATTGTGAAGAATACCGGCGACGGGTTCTTGGCAGAGTTTCCGAGCGCGGTCGAAGCGGTTCGAGCCGCATTGCGGTTTCAATCCCGCATCCACGAACTTACGGCTGCCGATCCGGAAGAAGGCCGTATCGCCTTCCGCGTGGGCGTCAATATCGGCGACGTAATCGTCGAGCCCCACGACATATTCGGAGACGGCGTCAATATTGCTGCGCGCCTTGAAAGCATCTCAGAGCCGGGCGGCATTTGCATCTCGTCTTCCGCCTATGATCAGGTCCGAGGAAAAGTCCGCGTTGAATTCATCGACCTCGGTGAGCAAAACCTCAAAAACATTGCCCGACCGGTCCGAGCGTACGCAGCCGTTCTGGATGCGCGCAGTTCGAAGGCGCGGGGTGACGCGATCAGATCGCGTTCTTTATCGCCACCGCGCCTTTCAATCATTGTACTGCCTTTCGCCAATCTTAGCGGCGATCCGGAGCAGGACTATTTCGCGGACGGCGTAACCGAGAACCTAACCACCGATCTATCGCGCATTGGCGGATCGTTCGTTATCGGCCGACACACAGCATTCACCTACAAGAATAAAGCACTCGATCTCAGGAAGATTGGCCGCGAGTTGAAAGTCCGGTACGTCCTCGAAGGCTCCGTGCAACGTAGCGGTAGCCGCGTTCGCGTAAACGTACAGCTAGTTGATGCTGAAACGAGCAATCATCTGTGGGCTGACCGCTTCGACAAGTCTGTAGCCGATTTGTTCGACATGCAGGACGAGATCGTATCAAGGCTCGCGAACGCAATAAGCGCACAACTCGTTGTGGCGGAGGCACGGCGGGCGGAGCGCTCGCCGCATCCGGATGCAACGGATCTAATCTTTCAGGGCCGCGCTTGCTTTTACAAAGGGCCGACGCCCAAGCGTATGGCACAGGCGCGCGACCTTTTCGAGCGTGCGCTAGCGATTAACCAGCGAAGTGTGGGAGCACTGCTTGGCTTGGCAAGCGTTGATCTAGCTGCTGGAGCCGCCCTACTAACTGACGACAGAGCCACGCGCCTACTGGCAGCCGAAGCATCTGCAATTAAGGCGCTTGCACTGGCGCCCGAATATGCGGAAGCGCATTTAGCATTAGGTTTGGCTTATGTTCTCACAAATCGCGCACTCCCTGGCATTGCCGAATGTCAGCAAGCGCTGCTGCTCAACCGTAATCTGGCTGATGCTCATACGGCTATAGGTCTGGGCAAGCTGTTTTCCGGGCAAGCTGGCGACACAGAAGGCCATATACTGGAAGCGCTTCGGCTGTCGCCGCGTGACCTGAGCGTGTATTGGTGGACCTATTGCGTAGGTAGAGCCAAAGTGCAACTCAGCGCAGATGCTGAAGCCGCAACCTGGCTTCGACGAAGCATCGAAAGCAATCGGAACTTTCCCCTCGCCCATTTTGTGTTGGCCGCCGCTTTCGCGTTGATGGACGTTAAAGCTGAGGCGCAGAGCGCCGCAAAAGCCGGCCTTGCAATCGATCCCAGCTTTACCATCCGGCGCATGCTCGCGGGCTCATCGAGCGATGATCCCGCATACATCGCGGGGCGGGAACGACTACTCAAAGGTATGCGGCTGGCCGGTGTTCCTGAGGGCTAATGAGATATAAAAGGCCCCGCGCTTTACGCACGGGGCCTTTCGAGACCATCAGGCGCAGGTACGTCCGCCACGCCTTTCGATCAAGCCTATCGCTGACTAAACCACCCGATCATAAGCCGGCCGGGACAGCGACAGGGCACTAGTGGCTCGTCACAGTGATTTTGACGGTTTGATACCGAGCCAGCTTAGGATCGGCAAGTTCTCTGGCGGCACGAGGATTTCGATGCTTCTGGGGATATCGGCTCG